>DCTU01000109.1:0-7836 GCA_002329445.1 bacterium UBP9_UBA1432 | reverse complement strand
GTGGCAGCCCTGCTGGGCGGACTTCTGGCCCACCGGCTGCGTCTGCCGGTCCTGCTGGGCTACATCTTCGCAGGCATCGTCGTGGGCCCCAACACAGGAGGCCCGACCGTCGTCCACTTCGAGGACGTCGAGGTCCTGGCCGACATCGGCGTGGCCCTCCTGTTGTTCACCGTGGGCCTGGAGTTCCCAGTCGAGCGGTTGGCTCCAGTCCGCCGCATCGCATTGATCGGGACCCCGATCCAACTGCTGGCCACGGCCGGCTTCGGGTTCGGGCTGGGCCGATTGCTGGGCTGGGACTGGCAGTCCTGCCTGTGGTTCGGATGCCTCTCGGCGGTCTCCAGCACCATGGTGGTCCTGAAGCTCCTGGCCGACCGCGGGCTGACGGGCACCCTGTCCAGCCGGGTCATGACCGCCATCCTGATCATTCAGGATCTGGCGGTCATCCCGATGCTGATCCTGCTTCCAGCCGTCGGAGACCTGGACCAGGGGTTCACGAACCTGGGAGTAGCCCTGGTCAGCGCATCCCTCTTTGTGGCGGCGATGTTCTTCCTGGGGTCGAAGCTGTTGCCCTGGTTGATGGCCCGGGTCGCCTCCTGGCGCTCACGCGAACTCTTCATGATCACCGTCGTGGCCCTGGGCCTGGGCATCGGCTACGCCAGCTACCGCCTGGGCCTGTCCTTCGCCTTCGGAGCGTTCCTGGCCGGCATGGTCCTGTCGCGCTCCGAATTCAGCCACCAGGCCCTGAGCGAGATCATCCCGCTGCGCGACCTGTTCACGATGCTGTTCTTCGTCAGCGTCGGGATGATGCTGGAACCGGTCTACCTGCGCCAGCACTGGGGGGTCATCCTCTTCCTGGTCGCGGCCGTCTTCCTGGGGAAGGCCCTGATCTTCGGCGCCGTCACCCGGGTCTTCGGCTACGTCAACATCATGCCCGCCGCGGTCGGCCTGTCGATGTTCCAGGTCGGAGAGTTCGCCTTCGTCCTGGCACGCGTCGGCTTCCAGGGACAGGCCCTCTCGGCCGACGTCTACCTGACCATCCTCAGCGTCGCGGCCCTGACCATGGCCCTGACGCCCTTCACCGCGGGTCTGGCGGTCCCGCTGTACGGTTGGTGGCGCCGGCGNNGTGGTCCTCATCGGATACGGCCGGATCGGCCGGTTCCTGGCCTCAGCCCTGCGCGAACAGGGGCCCGGGATCCTGGTCCTGGAAGAGCACCCCGATCGAGCTCGAGCAGCCCGCCAGTCCGGGTACCTCGTGATCGCCGGCGATGCCTCGTCGGAAGTGCTGCTGGAAGCAGCCGCCCTGGACCGGGCCCGCCTCTTGCTCTTGACCATCCCGGACCCCCTGAACTCGATCCTGGCCTTGCAGCGGATCCGCCACCTCAGTCCGAATCTGAAGGTCGTGGCCCGAGCCTCCTGCATCGAACACATGGAGGAACTGGCCCGCCACGGCGTGGAAGCGGCGTTCGTGCCGGAACTGGAGGCGGGGTTGGAACTGCTCTACGAATCCCTGGTCGAGATCGGCCTGACGGCGCCGGATGCCCAGGAGATGCTCCACCAGGTCCGACGGCAGCACTACGCCCCGATGCTGCGCGAGGCCGAAGAGGTCGACCGGGAGCGACTCCTGACGACACGTGGTTGTGAGGTGACCACCCATGCGAGATGAACTCCATACCGAGGTCCTGGTGGCCGGAGGAGGGCTGGGAGGATGCGCGGCCGCCTGGGCGGCGCTGCGCCTCGGTCACCGGGTCGTCATGACCGAAGAGGGGGATCGCCTGGGTGGGCAGATGACGGCCCAGGCGGTCCCTCCCGACGAGCATCCCTGGATCGAATCATTCGGATGCACCCGCAGCTATCGACTTCTCCGCGACGAGATCCGGGAGCACTACCGGAGATACTACCCCCTGACCTCCCATGCCCGGCGGAATCCCCGCCTGAATCCCGGGAATGGATTCGTCTCCACCCTGTGCCACGAACCTCGGGTCAGCCAGGCGGTCCTGGAGGCATTCCTGGCCCCCTACCGGGCCGGAGGACGCCTGAAGGTGCTGCTGCACCATCGGCCGGTTTCGGCCGGTTGCCAGGGTGACCGGGTCGAGGCCGTGACCTTCCAGGGGCCCTCGGGTACCAGACCGGTCACGGTCCAGGCTCCCTACGTGATCGACGCCACCGAGCTGGGAGACCTGCTTCCCCTGGCCGGCGTCGAGCACGTCGTCGGGGCCGAGTCGCGGGCCCAGACCGGCGAACCGCATGCGGCCGACGTCGCGGACCCCCTCAACCAGCAGGCCATTTCCTGGTGCTTCATCCTGGATCACCGCCCCGGAGAGGACCACACGATCGACCGCCCTGAAGACTATGGCTCGTGGCGGGACGAGATCCCGAAGCTCAAGCCGGCTTGGGGCGGCCCCCTCCTGTCCTGGCAGGCGACGCATCCGATCACCCTGCAACCGGTGGTCCGGACCTTCGACCCGCTTCAACCCGAGCCTCACCGCGGGCCGATGGACTTGTGGACCTTCCGACGCATCGCAGACCGGACGAACTTCGAAGAAGGGGCCTACGACAGCGACCTGATCCTGGTCAACTGGCCACAGATCGACTACCTCAAGGGTCCCCTGGTGGGGGTCCCGGAAGAGGAGGTCATCCGCCACCTCGAAGGTGCCCGGCGCCTGAGCCGAGCCATGTTGTATTGGATGCAGACCGAAGCCCCGCGTCGAGACGGAAAGACCGGTTGGCCCGGCTTGCGGCTGCGTCCCGACCTCACGGGAACCCCCGACGGCCTGGCCAGCGCCCCCTACATCCGCGAGTCACGTCGTCTTCGCGGCGTGTTCCGGGTGGACGAGCAGCATGTCGGCCTGCAGGCCAGGATGGAACTCACCGGGAAAGGCCCCTCGGAAGTGACCGCCGAGCGCTTCCCGGATACCGTCGGGATCGGCGCCTATCGCATCGATCTGCACCCCAGCACCGGGGGAGACAACTACATCGACGTCAGCTCCCTCCCCTTCCAGATCCCGTTGGGTTCCCTGATCCCGCTGCGGGTTGAGAACCTCCTGGCAGGCGCCAAGAACCTCTCGGTCACCCACATCACCAACGGCTGTTATCGCCTGCATCCCGTGGAGTGGAACGTCGGGGAGGCCTCCGGCCTCATGGCCGCCTTCTGCCTGGAACACCGCCTGGTTCCCCGACAGGTGCACGCCCATCCGGGCCTGCTCTCGGATTTCCAGACCCTCCTGCTCAACGAGGGGGTGGAGCTGGAGTGGCCTGCCCCCGGGCCGCTCTGAGCGGGACCACAGGAACCCCCGGCCGTGAACTCGAAAGACGGACTCCCGTGAAACCAGACCGGATCCCCCCCAAGGACAAGTTGCAGGCTCGGGTCGACTCCCTGTGCCTGGAGGCCTTTGCCCACCTTCAGGTGGCCAACTCGCGCCGGGCCGCGAGGGCCGCGCGCCGCGCCCTGAAGATCAAGGAGGCCCACCCCCAGGGTCAGGCCTTGCTGGCGATGGCCCTGCGCACCGGAGGGCTCTTCGGCGAAGCGGAAAAGCACGCCCGCAGGGCTTTGGAACTGGCGCCCGGCCAACCGGACCTCCTCTTCATCCTGGGGCTGTGCCTGTGGAGCGCGGGCGCCCCCGAAGAGGCCCGCACGCTCTTCGAGGAGGCCGTCCAGAAGGCTCCGGAACGTTCCGACCTGGTCATGGACTATGCGGGTTTCCTGATCTACCAACGGCAGTTCCAGGACGCGCTGGCCCTGGCCGAGAAAGCACGGGCCCTGGCCCCGAACCATCCCAAGCCGATCGTCCTGGAGACCTGCGCCCGTGAGGGGAACTGGCATTCCGCGGTCGATGCCCTGGCCTTCCGGGCTCCTGTTCCCCTGCCTGAGGGGGAGGCCGGGACCTTCGTCCGGGTCGGGGAGACGTTGATGTCCTTCGGATACTGCGACCTGGCCCTGGGCGAATTCAGCAGGGCCCTGGACCTGGACCCCGGTTGCCAGGACGCCCAGACGCTCTACGCCACGGCGTTCCTGATGCGGAAGAACGCCAACTATTCGTGGTTCCGAGGCTGGCGGACCCGACTTGCCAATCCCTGGGTGCTGGCTTTGACGCTCCTGCCCCTGCTGGGTCTGGGGGGCGGAGCCTGGTTCCTGTACGACCAGAAGGATCTTCTGCTGTCCAGCATCTGCGGCGGGCTCGGCCTGGTCTATCTCCTGGGCGTCGCGTTCACCCTGGGCTTCTATGCCCGACGCCTGACGCCCCGGGATTTCCAGACGCTGGTCCAATCCAGGAACCTGACGCCTCAAGGCCGTCAGAAGCGCACCAGCAAGGGCACGGAGGCCGTCAATCCGGCCCGCGGCAGAGGGTTCACCGACATGCAGCCCGCGGCCCCTTCGATCGAGGCCATCCCACAAGAGACCGGAGGGGCCGAGGATTCCGCCCGCCTGCGCCGCCACCTGGAAGACCAGGGGGCGCTGCTGCGGAACTACTCCAACTCGCTCTTCGCCCTGGCCATCCTGGCCCTGACGGTCCTGACCTGGATCGTCCTGCGCAAGAACTCACCGGGCGTGCTTCTCACCCCTGCCCTGCTCCTCGCCGAGAAGGCCTCAGCCGCCTTCACGGTCGTGCTGGTCTCCGGAGCGTTGTGGTTCAGGGCCAAGGCCAGACGCCTGGTCGAGCCCCGCTGAACCCGCTGGACGGGGTCAGTCCTCCATCCGTACCCAGAAGCAGGTCAGGGTCCGACGCACGCCGGGAGTGGCCTGGATCTTCTCCACCACCAGCCGTCCGATGGCGTTGTGGCTGTCGCCCTCCACCAGGGCCACCACGTCGTAGGGCCCGCTGACGGCGCTGGAGGCCTCGGGCTTGATCCCGTCGATCTTCAACAGGCTTTCGGCCACGCGGGTGGACATCCCCAGGTCGGTTTCGATCAGGATATAGGCGCGAGGTCTCACGATGGTCCTCCTCGTCCGATTCCTGGGACTCTGCCCCGAAAGCCCCGGTGGGGCACCCTTCCCCTCGACGCCAGGGCATCCCTGCCTCCGGTCCGGCAGGCGGGCCGCGGAGNNTCCTGGCCTGGCTGGTGCTCCTCCTGGCCCTGGTCGCCCCGGCGCACGGCGTCGTGCATCCGCGCATGTTGGACTGGCAGGCGCGATTGTCGCGGATGATCCCCGGATCCGCCCGGACCGAGGCGGGCCGCGTGGCCGACGGATTGCCCGTCACCTCCGCCCCGGAGGACCTGCGCAACGCCCTGGTTTCGGTGGCCCCGACCCTTCCTCGACATGCCCTGGAGCTCTATGCCGGGATCCGGATGCTCCAGCGCCGGGAAGCGGTCCTGGTCCGATTCGGGGGACGCCTGACGCTGCTGAGGGAATCCCTGGACCTCCTGGACCGATATCGCCGGGAAATCCACCAGGCCATGCGCCTGGCTCCGCGGGGGCTGGCCGGTCCGGCCCTGGAATCTCCTGGAGAGGGACTGCCGACCCCGGAGGTCCACCCGGACGGGGTACACGTCCTGCGCCTTCTGCCCTCCCCCCGCCCCGGGACGCCACGAAGCCGCCTGCGCCTGTTCCTGNNCTTCAGGCCCGGGACGACTTCCTGGAGGGCACCTTGCGCTGGCACCGGCACCTGCGCCAGTTGGCGGACCTTCTGGACCCGGCCACCGGGCTGCCGTTCCCCCCTCAGGTCCAGCCCCAACATCCCCCATGGATCGAACAGATCCCTCCCCCTCCGCCGCTGGACCTGCCGGAATTCCAGGAATCCAGACCTGGGCACAGGCCCCGGCGCGAAACGTGAGGCGACGGGACTTCGACCGCTGCGTCCGCGAGGCGATCCAGAGCCTTCCCGAAGAGTTCCGGACCCGCCTGGACAACGTGCTGATCACCGTCCAGGACGAACCGGATCCCGCCCTGTTGGAAGAGATGGACAGCCCGTCGCTGCTGGGGATCTACCTGGGCACTCCGCTGACCGAGCGCACCCTGGACACCCCCTACCAGATGCCCGACCAGATCATCCTGTTCCAAGGTCCGCTGGAGGACTTCTGCCAGAACGAGGAGCAACTCGTCGAGGAGATCCGGGTGACGGTCGTCCACGAGGTGGCCCACTTCTTCGGTCTGGAAGAGGATGAGATCGTAGCCATCCTGGGAGAGTAGACCCGCATGCCCCTTCCACCGTGGAGTCCCTGGCTGGAGGCCGGGGACCTGGCCGCACTGAAAGAGAGCCTGGACTGGTTCCACCGCCCGCCGGGCGGCTTGAGCCGTCTCCTGGGCCTGCTCGACCGCCCGCTGGAGAGTCTCTGGCAGAGGGTGCCCGAAACCGCTCGGAACTCCACCGCTCGAACCATCCACTCTGCTTTGCGGACCGTGCTGGAGGCCACCGGCGGAAGCCTCACCGAACGACCCATCCTGGATGCCCTCTGCGCAGAGGCCGGGCGGGAGATCTCGGGGCCCGACCAGATCCGCCGGATGCCCCTGTCGGGGCTGGACCGGGTCAGCCGGCGCTGCGTGGCGGCCTACCGACGCGCCGCTGCCGTGGAGGGCGGGGTCAGCGGGATGGCCGGGCTGCCCGGGCTGGTCCTGGACGTTCCAGCCCTGTACGGGCTGATCTTCCGGATGATCCAGGAGACCTCGATCCTCTTCGGTTTCCCCATCGACCCCCCCGCCGAGAAGGCCCACATCCTGAAGGTGATGGACCTGGGGCACCAGACCGATCCGGAGGCACGGCGCCTCGGCCTGGAAGAACTCCAGGTCATGCAGGCCATGCTGGGCGCAGGGGTGCCTGGACGCGAGATGGAGAAACAGGTCCTCCTGCGCGGGTTGGGAGCCCTGGCCGAGAAGCTGGGGACCGACCTGACCCGCAGGAAGCTGGCCCAGACCCTGGCGGTGATCGGCTCGGTGGTCGGAGCGGGGGTCAACTACCAGCTTCTGGGCGATGTCGGGGACACCGCGCGGCACGCCTACCGGCTTCGCTTCCTGAGGCGGCGAGCCTGGGAACGAGAGAACCGGGAGGGTCGGCCGACCCGAAAACTGAGCCTGGATTCCTAGCAGGCTTTCAGGAAGGTCGAGACCAGGAAGGCCAGGGCTTTCCCGACCTGGCGCGAGCCCCCCTCGGGGGCCAGGGCCGGCGCTGCCTCGGCCAGGTGCAGCCAGGCCACCGGGACCCGGTGGGCCAGATGGTGCAGGACGCGTGCCGCTTCTTCACAGGTCAGGCCATTCGGGGTCTGGGCGCTGGAAGGCATGCCTGCCAGTGCGTCCAGATCCAGCTCCAGCCCCACGGGTGATGAACCGGCCAGGGCGTGGGAGGTCGCCTGCTCCAAGGCCTGATCGAAGTCCAGTTCACCGCGCACGAACACGCTCTCGTAGGTCACGTAGCGACCTCCGCAGGCGACCAGGCGATCCAGCATCTCCTGAGAGTTGAAGCCCTCGTGCAGGCCCAGCACGAAGTAGGAGGCCAGCAGGCCGGCTTCCTGGGCATAGCTGAACCCATTCCCGCTGTGCCTGCCCTCCAATGCCCGAAAATCGGCGTGCGGATCGCAGTTGACCACGGCCAGGCCGCGCTTCCAATCCTCCCCACGTGCCCGCAGCCCGGCCACCACACCTTGCAGGATGGGGAAGGCGTTGTTGTGCCCACCCCCGATCACCACGGGAATCAGCCCCGAGGCCACGATCTCCTGGAGGATCGGAGCCACTCGCGCGTCGAGCTGGGCGCACAGCTCCCGCAACCGCTGGACGTCCTCAATCCCCGACCCCAGGTCCCGGGCGGCCTCCTGCAGGTCCCGGGTCTGCACGCGTCCGGCCAGGAGGACCTGCCGGGACGGAAGAAAGTGGTTGGCCTGCTGGTTCAGGAAGACCTGGAGGAAGGC
>DCTU01000228.1 GCA_002329445.1 bacterium UBP9_UBA1432 | reverse complement strand
CCTTGGGCAGAACAGTATTCGAAGTCAGGACGCGTCCTCCCTGAAGAAGCGGCCGCTGCGCTCCTGCAGACCTGCCGCGACCAGTTGCTCGAGCAGGGCCGGCAGGTTCGCGGAATCGTGCTGACCCACCCCGCCTCCTACGAGGTGGATGCCGTCGAGGCGACCCGCCGGGCCGCCCTGCTGAGCGGATGGAGGGAGGACGAGGTCGTCCTGCTGCCCGAGCCCCACGCGGCCCTCTACGATTTCCTCCAGAGGGCCCAGGCCGGAGACATCGCGTTGGACCAGGATCTGTCCCGGCCCACGAACCTGGTGGTCTATGACCTGGGAGGAGGCACCCTGGACGTCTCCCTCCACGAAGTCTGCTGGAACTCGGATCGGCGGCGCTACGACATCCGCGACCTGGCGGTCGGTTCCCGGACGCGGGTGGGAGGAGATCTGGTCGACGACCTGTTCGCAAGCTACATGCTGGAGTATCACCCCGAAATCCGCCGTCTGCAGGAGGAAGACCGCGAACGCGCCCGCATCGAACTGCGCCTGTACGCCGAGAAATTCAAGANNAAGAAGATGTGGGGTTCGCAGTACGCCGCGGCCCCGAATCGGGAGAACCTGAAGCTGCCGTTCCAGACCCAGTTGCTGGAGGGCCGACTTCCCGTGCGCGTGCCGATGGACGTGGAGACGATCCGCCGCATCCTGGAACCTGTCCTGTGCCCGGATTTGAGCCTGGCGGATGTCCAGCCCATGGACCCGAGCACGGCCTTCGACGACCCTCCCTTCACGGATCGGCTGAACACCTTCGTGGTGCCTGTCCTGGAACTGCTTCTCAAGGCGCGCCAGAACATGGGAAAGCTCCCACGCCTGGATGGCGTGCTGCTCAACGGAGGCATGACCCTCTTCCCCCTGGTGCGCGAGCGCCTGAAGACCCTCTTCGGCGCCGTCCCGCTTCTGACCCATGGCCACCCCGACCACGCCGTCGGTCGGGGGGCAGCCCTCTTCGCGGCAGGAGCCCAGGGGAAGCGGGCCATCCGGGTCAACCCGACGCATATCTCGTTGGAAGTCCAGGAAGAGGGGCGCCCCGTCCTGCGACGCCTGGTCGCCCAGGGACAAGCCTTCCCCCATTCCACCACCATCCAGGGGATGCGGCTGCCTGCCGCCGAGCGAGGGGAGTTGCTCTTCCGCATCTGGGTCGGCATGGGCAACCGACCGGGTCAAAACACCTCCCTGCAGAGATTCCGAAGGGTGGACCTGGCGAGACTTCAAGAAGCCGGGCTGGCCCCTGGAGGTGAGGTCAACCTCCAGGTCGACCTCAGCTTTGAGGAACGACTGGTCCTGATCCTGCAGGACCCGCGCTCGTCTGCGCGGTTCCAGTTGGAGGTCCGCGAGCGCGAGGACCCCTCGGGTCCTGAGCCGAGGCCTGCCCCCCTGCCTGGGGGGGCCATGCCGACGCCCGTTTCGACAACCAGCGGGCTTCTGCATCTGCTGCCGAACATCGGGCGATCCCGCGGACTCCGACCGGCGGAAGGGCCCCCGGTGGATCTCGGTTCGTTGCGCGCCGTGGCGGGTTCCCTGGCCAGGTCTCCCAACGACGGGCAGATCCAGACGCGCCTGCGCCAACTGGTCGTCGCCTCGGCCACCGCCTCCAACCGCCTGGACCTGGCGGAGAGTCTGCTGTCGTGGCTCTCTGGAAGCGGACACCGGGCCTCCGCCCAGCTCCACGTCGCCCTGTGCGTCCTGCCGGCCATCCTCGAGGCCGAGGTTGCAGACTCCACAGCCGAGAGTCTGTTCATGGCCTGGGTGAAGGGGCGCTACCACCTCGGCCTCCTGGAGACCCCCAACAAGGTTCGGACCCCCCTGGCCGAAATTCCCGGACGCCTCCTGTGGGAGGGATGGGAGGATCTGCTGATGGAGGGTTTCAACGAGCTGCCCAACCAGGGCCTGGCTCAGTCCTTCCTGAACGCGATGGGAAAGTGTTGCAGGCCGACCCCCAAGGTCCTCGAGTTCCTGCGCAGGCATTCCGAAGCCCACGTCCTGGCTGTCCGGGAAAAGGCCTGCTGGGCCCTGGCCCGCCTGAACAGCCCGGGCCAACCTCCGGAGTACCGGGTGACGCCTCAGCAGGGGCTGAGTCTGTGCACCCTGGCTTTGAACCGCCTGGAGGCGACCGAGGAGGACCCGCGAACCCTGCTCAGCCTGACGGCCTGCCTTTTCCAGGGCCTCTCCT
This sequence comes from bacterium UBP9_UBA1432, assembly GCA_002329445.1. Lineage (GTDB taxonomy): Bacteria > Vulcanimicrobiota > Xenobia > Xenobiales > Xenobiaceae > Xenobium > Xenobium purgamenti. Next base: position 358 of record DCTU01000228.1, on the reverse strand, counting down.
GGACCCTGCGCGGAGCCACCCCCAGCCCTGAAGCGACCCGGCGCGTCCAGAAACTCGGGATGACCCGACTCCGTGCCTATCCACGGCTGGGCCAGTTCCAGCAGATCCGGAACGAGGTTGAGAAGAGGTTCGAACTGCTCCCCTCTCTTCTCGCTCCGACGCGCCTGACCGAGTCCGAACAGGAAGTGGTCAAGGGATACCTCCTGGAAGTGGCCCGTTGAAGCGCGAGGATGGCCAGCCTGGGCCACGGCTTGACGGTCTCTCCGGACCGACTTGGGAGAGAACCGGCCGCTCAGCCCCCGTCGCTCCCGCGCTCCAGCCTCGCCTCCTCGCGCTCCTCGATCACCTCGATCAGGCG
>DCTU01000389.1:1448-3079 GCA_002329445.1 bacterium UBP9_UBA1432 | reverse complement strand
GGCTCCGGGGGAGGGGATGGGGGCCGCGTCGCCGTCCCGACGGGCGTCGGACCCTCGGAAGAGGGAGGGGCCTCGGAGAGCTCCAGGCCCACCGGGATGGAGATCTCCAGCATGCTGGCAGCCTGGACCGCCATCTCCAGGATGTGGACCACCTCATCCCGGTTGGCCTTGGTGGGATCGCTCNNNGCTCTCGGCTGCCTGGCAGATCCTGCCGACGTCGTCAAAACCGACCGCCTGGGATGCGCCCTTAAGGCTGTGGAACTGCCGATAGACCGGTTCGAGCTGGTCTGATTGGACCGGTGTGCCCTCCTCCAGGGAGGACTCGACCGACGCCAGACCCTGGACGATCCCTTTCACGTGCTCTTCGGCCTCGGCCCGAAACGTGGCCATCAGCCGCTGGCGGAATTGTTCCTCCCGGCTGGTCAAATCGGCTCGTTTGCCTCCCCATCATAATCACCCGACCCGAGCATCGACTTGAGGCTGGTGGACATCTCGTTCAGGACCCGGGCGGCTCGCTCGGTCTGCCGGGTGCTTTCCAGGGCCTGCACGCTGGCGTCGTGGATGGCTGCGATGGCCTGGGCGATCTGCTCCACCCCCGCCGCGTGCTGGTCGGAGGAAGCCCGGATCTGGCTGGCGGCGTTCGAAGAGTGGCTGATCGTGTCGGTCAGGCTGCGGATCACCTCGCCGGCGCGGTTGACCAGGTCCATCCCGGCCTCGACCGAGCGGGCTCCGGCATCGGTGTTGCCCAGGGCCGCCGTGACCGCCTTCTGGATCTCGCCGAGGATCGAACGGACCTGGACGGTCGCCTGGCGGGACTGCTCAGCGAGGCTGCGCACCTCGTTGGCGACGACCGAGAATCCGAAACCGTGCTCGCCGGCGCGGGCTGCTTCGATGGCGGCGTTGACCGCCAGCATGTTGGACTGTTCGGCCAGATCCTGGACGGTCGAGATGATCTCGCCCACCGCCTGGGTCTGCTCCGAGAGGCGCTGCATGCTGGCGGCCAGGGCCTGGACCTGGTCCCGGACCCGGCCCATGCCTTCGACCGAGCGGTCGACGGCCTCGCGGCCGCTGAGGGTGACCTCTTCGGATTGCTGGGCCAGGGTGGCCACCGTCCCCGCCTTTTGGGCCGACAGGGCGGCCACCTGCTTGAGCTCCTCGACGGTGACCGAGGTCTCCTGGACCGCAGCGGCCTCTTCGGCGGCGGCCGCCGCCTGCTGGGACGTTGCGGCCAGGATCTCCGAGGCAGCCCCGGCCAGGCCGTCGGCGGTCTGGTTGAGGGCCCGCAGGACCTCCTCGACCCGGTGGCGGGCCTTGCGCTCGGCATCGAGCTGGACTTCGATGCGCCCGGTCATGGTGTTGAAGGCCTCGGCCAGGCCCGTGATCTCGTCGTTGCCGACCACCGGGGCCCGGGCTTCGAATTCACCCCGGGTGACCTCCTGGGCGACTTCGTGAAGGGTCTTGATCCGGCTGGTCACCGTCCGGCTCAGGATCAGGACCCACAGGAGGATGCTCATGAAGACCATGTAGCCGCTGGTGCTGATCGCGCTGGCATTTTGTGAAGTCTGTTCGGTCCGGATGGACATGGCGTTGGCCGCCGAGGTGATGCCCTCGAGGATCCGTCGGAATCGCCG
>DCTU01000389.1:0-1420 GCA_002329445.1 bacterium UBP9_UBA1432 | reverse complement strand
TAGGAGAGGTCCAGTTCGTTCTTGACCTCCATCAGATCCATGGGGATGGCGCTGGCCAGGTTGTTGAGGTCCTGGCTGAAGACCTCCAGATCCCGGATCAGCTCGCCCTGAAGCTCACCTCGGGGCTGTGGTTCGGAGATCCAGGCCAGGCGGTTGCTGAGATAGCCGATACGCCACAGGCGGCTTTCGGCCTGGGAAGCCTGTTGACGCACCTGGTTGAAGCTCTGGACCCGGGGGTCCATGACGAACTTCATGTACAGCGTCACGGCCACGCTCAGGACCAGCAGGACCAGCACGATGAAGGACATCATCCCAGCCAGGGACTTGCGCCGCGCCGTGCGATTCTGGGCCTTGGCATTCAGGGGCGCCGGTTGGGGTTCGCCCGAGTGGCCTCGCTTGTTCATTCCAGATCCTCCTGTACGATCATCCTCGGGTCCCTGGCCAGGACCTCGAGGTCCAGCACCACAGCCAGGTCTTCGGTCGTGCCCCGCACGGCATTCCGCGGAATGCGCTCGGTCACCTCCGGGGGGGGGCGCAGTGAGTCCAGGTAGACCATGCGCAGGCGCGAGTCGGCCAGGATCCCCCAGCGCAGTCCGCCGGCCTCCACCAGGATGGCCCGGGGATGGTCCGAGATGCCCCGTTTGGGAATGTTGAAGAAGGTCCGCAGGTCCATGACCGACCAGATCAGTCCGCGCACCGAGACGATACCCAGGATGAAGGGAGGAACCCCAGGCAGCGGGGCCAGGAAATTGGTCGGGACCACTTCCCGGACGTGTCGCGCCTCGATCGCGTAGGCCTCGGGTCCCAGGCGGAACTCCAGAAGGCTCAGCCGGCGCTCGGATTCCGGAGTGGTCGTGTCGGGACGCGCCAGCTCACGGGCCCGCCTTTCGAGGATGGCTCGGGCCTGGTCGGTCATGACAGGGCTCCCGTCCGCGACCAGGTTCGTTCGAGCATTTCGGCCAGATGCCGGGCCTCGCCCACCGTCATCCCGGCCCCTTCAGGCAGGAGGGCCTCGGAGGGCACGCCCTCGATGGACTTGTGGAAGTTGGCCAGAGATCGCATCACGCCGGCGTCGCCGCGGCGTCCCTGGATCCGGGCCATCTGAAGGTGTCCCGCGGGCAAACCTGAGTCCAGGTACAGGGCCCGGCGCAGCGAATCCAAGGCGTCTTGAAGGAGCTCCATCTCTTCCTGGACCAGCGCCAGGACCAGCCATCCGGAGGCTGAGATCGGGTCCGCCTCGACGCACTCGGTGGCCCGCGCCAGGGCGCTGACCAGGTCTCCCCGGTCGGCTGCCTGGCGGGCCTGGGCCAGAAGGTCGGTGGGATCGGGCGCAGGTGGCGGAGGCAGAGGCGGGAGGGGGGCGATCTTGGGGGGCGGAGCGGGAAGGACGGGAGCCTGGACCGGAGGGGGAAGCGGAAGG
>DCTU01000041.1:3906-4106 GCA_002329445.1 bacterium UBP9_UBA1432 | reverse complement strand
TCATGCGGGTGCCCACCAGGACCCGGGCCTGCCCGCTCCCGAAGCGCTCGAGAAGCCGCCGGTGAGCCCCCGTCCCGGCGGTCGTGTCGCTGTCCATCCGCACCACCGGAACGCCGGGAACCAGCTCCTGGACCTCCGCCTCCAGACGCTCGGTCCCGGCCCCCCCGGTGCGGAAGCGATGTCCCTGGCAGGCGGGACAG
>DCTU01000041.1:0-3845 GCA_002329445.1 bacterium UBP9_UBA1432 | reverse complement strand
CTGGCGAAGCCCCGCCGATTCAGGAGCAGCACCACCTGCTCGTCCTGGGCGATCCGGTCGCGAAGAGCCTCCCCCAACTCGGGAGACAGGAGGCGCCCCTTGCGCAGGTGCCGGCGCATGTCCACGATCCGCACCGTCGGAAGCGGCCGTCCTCCAGGCCGGCCGGGCAGCTCGATCAGGCGGAATCGCCCCTGGCGGGCCAGGTGATAGGATTCCAGGGAAGGCGTTGCACTGCCCAGCACCACCGCGGCCCCGTGGCGGGCGGCCCTCTGGAAGGCCACCTGGCGGGCATGGTAGCGTGGGGCTCCTTCCTGTTTGTAGGAGGTCTCGTGCTCTTCGTCGACCACGAAAAGGCCCGGTCGGTCCAGGGGCGCAAAGACCGCCGAGCGTGTCCCCAAGGCCACGTTCAGCTCGCCCCGACGAAGGCTCCACCATTGCTCGCGGCGTTCGGGGTCGGCCAGGCCCGAGTGCAGCACTCCCACGGTGCCCCCCAGACGCCCTCGATAGCGTTCGACGGCTTGAGGAGTCAGGGCCAGTTCGGGCACCAGGACCACGGCTTGACGGCCCTCATCCAGAACCTCCCGGACGGCCCTCAGATAGACCTCCGTCTTCCCGCTTCCGGTCACCCCATGCAGAAGGACCGTCCCCCCCGTAGCCCGAGCCTCCCGAATCGCTTCCAGGGCCAGTTGCTGAGCGTGATTCGGGGCAATCTCGGGGTAGGCTTGAACCGGCTCCACGCAGGGCAGGGCCCGCGGCCGAGACCCTATNNAGAACCGGGCCGGGGATCGCGGTCTGCAAGGCCTCCAGCCAGGTGCAGCCGTAAAAGCGGCGCATCCAGTCCGCCAGGTGCAGGAGGTCCTGTCCCCAGAAGGGGGTCGGGTCCAAGACTCGCAGGATCGGCCGCAGGCGATGGGATGAAGCCTCGGGGTCGGGATCCGCGACGATTTCCAGCACGAACCCCACCAGACACCGGGGCCCGAAGGGAACCTCGACGGTGCTCCCGACCTGAACCTCCCCGTGCAGCGCGTCGGGGATGCCGTAGGTGAAGGGGCGATTCAGGGCCCGCGCGGTGACCTCCACCACGACCCGCGCGTACAGGCCGTAGGAAGCCGGCTCGTGGGCAGCCTCAGCCCTCGTCGGGAGCCACCAGGAAGGCCTGGTTGAAGCCATCCTTCTTCAGCGTGTCCAGGAGGGCCTGGGCGCCCTGCCGGTCCGCCGAGGAGCCGACGTAGACCCGGAAGAGGTTCACCCCATTGCGGGTGGAGTGGTCGATCCGGGAGTCGTGCCCCTTGGCCTTGAGCTGGCTCACCAGCTCCTGGGCGTTGGCCAGGGCGGCAAACGAACCCACCTGGACCCGCCAGGTGGTCACCCGCGGGGCCGAAGCGGGAGTGCGGACCACCACGGGGGCGGAGGGGGCGGTGGTGGAGGTGTCCCCGGCCGGGGTGCGGATGGCTGCCGGGCGGATCGGCTGGGCAGCCCCGCTCGACGGGGAGGGAGAAGCGGCTGGCGACGGAGAGGCCGACGGCGACGGAGAGGTCGATGGCGACGGCGAGGCCTTGGGAGAGGGGGGCGAGGTCGGCTCGGAGTCCGGCTCGGGCTCAACCGCCTGCACCGGCGTGTCGGGGGCCAGCATCTCTTCGGCACGGGACAGCACATCCTCCGCCGAGCGCCGGGCGCGGACGATCCGGTCCAGGCGGTAGACCACCTTGCGGGGCAGGCGTTCCTCGAGCTCGACGATGCCCACGAAGAGCAGGTCCTCCGCCAGGATGTTCAAGCGCTTCTCGCAGTATTGCCGCTCCCGTGGCTGGTTGAAGTGATAGGAATAGACCTGCAGGGTCCGGGCATGAGGGAATCGATCCCCGGGCTTCCCGGCTTCGGCCTTGGCGGTGAGCAGACGGGTCATCTCGGCGATCAGGGCCTTCTCCTCGCGGAGCATGGCGGCGTTGCCCTCGTCCCCGACGATCAGGATCGCCAGGTTGGGAGCTCCCTCCCGGGTCTTCTCTTCGGCTCGAAGTCCGACCGACGACGCCAACAAAGCCAAACCCAGGCCGATCACGAGGGCCAGCAACCGATACCCCATCTGCAAAGAACCATACCTCCCGCCGTCTCGGGCGATCCTCGACCGCCCTGCTGCCTCCCTCCCGGCCCAGGACAGCGTCCAGGCGACCGGTGGGAAGAGGGAAAATTCCGGGCCCTGGCCGGGAGTCCTGCCGGGGAACGGCTCGGCCGCGTTCCTACCCCTGGACCGACGCCAGCCGGCTGGCCATCTTGCGCAGGCGGGGAACCTCGTCCTCCGGGGCCAGCTCCAGAGCCCTCTCGAAGGCTGCGGCGGCCTCGTCCATCTGCACCAGGCTGGCGCAGGCCTTGCCCAGATCCGCGTGGATCCTCCAGTCGTGCTGCATGGTCTCCAGCGCCTTGCGGTAGGACCAGGCGGCCTCGGCAAAGAGATCCTGACGAAACTGGACCCGGCCGGTCAACCACAGGAAGTAGCCCTCCTGGTCGGGGAAGATCCGGGCCGCGCGATGGAAGACATCCACCGCGTCCTGGAACCGTCCCGCCTTGCGCAGCACCCGCCCCAGCTCCTCGTGCAGGTCGGGACGGCGCGGGTTGTCCTGCAGGGCCTCCTGCATCAGGGTCACGGCGTTGCCCCAGTGCCCCTGCAACCCCTGGATCCGGGCCTGGGTGATCTTCAACTCGCAGTTCCGGGGCTCGGCCTGCAAGGCCCGGTCCAGCCAACGCTGAGCCTTGGCGTAATCCTTGCGGACCAGGGCGACCTCGGCCAGGCCGTGAAGCGCCCGGGCATCCCTGGGATTGCGCTGGAGCGCGGCCTGGAAGACCTCTGCCGCTCGCGCAGGGTTGTTGTTGGCCAGGTAGGAGCGGCCCATGTCCACGTAGGCCTCGCCCAGCATCCGGGTCTTCTCCTGATTGCCGACCCGGGCCAGGAACTTGCGGAAGGACTCGACGGCCCGTTCATGCCGACCGGCCTGGGCGTAGGCCCGGGCCATCGAGAGGTGCAGCAGGTACAGGTCCGGGTCCAGGTCCAGGGCCCGCTCGTACTCGGCGATGGCGAGGTTGGTCAGGCCCTGTCGGGCCAGCGCCTGACCCAGCATCCCGTGGGCCTGGGCATCGGCCGGAGCCAGCTCCAGGCTGCGCTTGAGGTCGCGGACGGCCTCCTCGTATTCTCCCTGCTCGACGTGCAGCATGCCCAGGGCCTTGGGATAGCTGGCGTTGGTGTAGTCCAGGCGGGAGGCCTTGGACAACTCGTGGATGGCCGAGGGGAGCTGCCCCGAGCAGTAGTAGGCCATGGCCAGGTCTTCGCGGAACTCGGGATTCACCGGGTGCAGCTCGACGGCCTTGCGATAGGCCTGGACCGACTGCTCGTCGTAGCGTTTCTTGAGGTAGATCCGCCCCAGCCGATGGTGCAGCTCGGCGCTGGCGGGGTCCAGCTTGACGACCTCTTCGAAATGGCTCAGGGCGTCGTCGAGTCGACCCGAGCGCATATGCAGCTCGCCCAACTGACGATGGATCTGCAGGTCCTGGGGATGGAACTGCAGGGCCTGGTCCAGACGGCGGACGGCCTCGGCGGAGTTGCCGTGGCGTTCCAGGAGCTGGGCCAGGCGCAGCGAGGCGTCCCGGTTGCCCCGGTCCAGCTCCAGCGCCTCCTGCAGCTCCTGGGCGGCCAGGTGGTCCTGGTTCTGGGCCTGGTAGACGGCCGCCAGGTCGGCCCGCAGCGAGGCATCCCGCTCATCCAGTTGGATGGCCATCCGCAGGGCCTGCTGGGCGTGGCTGTAGTGCCGCCGGCGGGCGTAGAGCCGAGCCAGCAGGCTGTGGGTGTGGGGGTCGCG
>DCTU01000173.1:7815-8466 GCA_002329445.1 bacterium UBP9_UBA1432 | reverse complement strand
CTGCAAGACAACGCTTCTCGCCTGGAGGAAGGTCTGCTCGTGGTCCTGCCCGTCGAGGAGGACCGCGAACTGGCGGTGGAGGGATCGGACCGCAAGCCGCCCACGCCGATGGTCGTCCGCATCCAAGGCACGGACTCCTCCTCGCAAGAAGCCGAAGCCAGCCGCGCCGGTGACCGGCACCGCGCCAATCAGCTCGCCAGCCGTCGCGGCAGCATGCTCCACTCGCTCCTGGGCAACGCCCGCCGCTTCATGGGCACTCCCTACTCGATGGGCGCCACCGGGAACGGAGCCTTCGACTGCTCGGGCTTCGTCATGCGCGTCTTCCTGATGCAGGGGATCCGCCTTCCCCGGACGGCAGACGTCCAGTACTCCGCAGGGCAGAAGGTGCCGCGCGGCCAGGAACAGCCCGGCGACCTGGTCTTCTTCGAGACCTACCTCCCGGGGCCATCCCACGTCGGCATCTACGTGGGGAACGGCAACTTCATCCACGCCTCCTCCAGCCGCGGCGTCACCGTCAGCAACCTGGGCGAATCCTACTACAAACCCCGCTACCTCGGAGCCAAGCGCGTCTTCTAGGCCTTTCCGGCCCCCCGCTCTTCCGGCCCACCGGCGGCTAGGAGTCTGTGCGAGTATCCGGACCGAGCATCGCCG
>DCTU01000173.1:0-7753 GCA_002329445.1 bacterium UBP9_UBA1432 | reverse complement strand
GGCGAGGCGACCGACGCGATATTCGCACAGGCTCCTGGTCCCCAGCGGACCCCGCCGGTCTGCTTTACAGGGTCCCCCGGGTTGGCCATAATCGAGCCATCCCCCTTCAGGTCGAGGCCCCCGTGCAGGTAGAGACGATCCTCCAGAAGATCACCCGGCGCCAGGACGACCGGTTGGACATGCTGTTCATCCACGTCGACAGCTTCTACAGCCTGTACTACTCTCTGTTCAACGCCGGGCTGCTGTCGATCGCCACGGTCTGCCGGGACGCCGGCTTCCGGGTGAAGTGCCTGTCCACCTCCGACCTCTTCGGCCTGACCCCGGCGGCCCTGAAGAGCTTCGTCCAGCGCACCCGCCCCGCCCTGGTCGGCTTCTACACCCTCTCGGACAACATCCAGGCCGTCGAACGCTACGCTACCTGGATGAAGGCCTGGCACCCCGAGTGCCGCGTGGTTCTGGGCGGGCCGCTGGCCAACATCGATCCCGAGGGGCTCCTCGCCTCCCCCTGCTTCGACCTCGCCGTCCGCGGCGAGGGCGAGTTCGTGATGCGGGATCTCGGAGAACACTTCCTGCGCGGGAAGGGCACCCTGGACTCCATCGACGCGCTGACCTACAAACTCGATGGCGTGGTGCGGACCAACCCTCGGGGACAGACCATCGGGGACCTGGACCAGCTTCCCTTCCCCGACCAGGACCTGCTGGGGGTCCGCCACGGATTCCACATCTCGACTGGCCGAGGCTGCCCCTACAAGTGCGCTTTCTGCTTCCAGAAGGTCCACGAGGGGCCTTTCCGGTTCCGCAGCGCCCCCAACGTGGTGGCCGAGATCACCTCGCGCCTCGAGAAGTACGACGTCAAGAGCTTCTACATCACCGACGACGTCTTCGCCGTCAACTACGACCGGGTTCGCGAGATCAGCCGCCGGCTCAAGGAGTATCGCGCCAACACCGGGCGGGACTTCGTCTTCTTCTGCGAGGGCCGCGCCGAGGTCCTCCACCGCCATCCCGACATGATCGACATGCTGGTCGAGGCCGGGATGGCGCGCCTGCAGATCGGGATCGAGACCGGCAACCAGAGGATGCTGGACGAGTACCGCAAGAAGCTCCGCCTGGAACACGTCGTCTCGACGGTGCAGCATGCCGCCCGGGTGGGGGGCCTGACGGTGGCCGGCAACTTCATCCTGGGTGGCCCCCACGAGACCGAAGAGACCTTCCAACAGACGCTGGGTTTCGCCAAGGACCTGCTGCGGGAGGCGCCCGGGGTCTTCGAGTGCGTCAACTCCTTCCTGACCCCGCTCCCCGCCACCGCCATCGCGGAGGATCCCGGCTCCTTCGGTCTGCGCATCCTGGACACCGAATTCTTGACCGGGATGACCCTCAACGACGCCTGGTGCGAGACCGAGGCCCTGGATCGCAACCGGCTGCGGGCCCTGGACCGGGTCTTCCAGGCCGGGGTGCATCAGACCATGGCCCGGCTCCTGCCTGAGCTGCCCTTCTCGACTGTCGAGAACCACTTCCGCTGGGCCCGCAAATACCGGCTGAACACCTACTACTACCTGGATCACCTGTCCCGCTGCGAGATCCTGGACCACTACTTCCTGTTCCACTCCAGCCCGCGCTTCCGGCGGCTTGAAGAGATCCCCCGCGAGGAGTTCCCCGACTGGATTCCGACCCGGACCATCGAGCGCCGCGAGTATTCGGCCGACGGAAGACGCCTGTACTTGAGGGGCGACTTCGGCCGACGGGCCTTCCTGAGTCGTCCCCAGGAGATCCGGATCTTCGAGTACTCCGCCTCGAAGCTGACGGCCCGCCAGATCGCCGAACGCCTCCAGGCCGAGATGGGTCCGGACAAGACCGTTGAAGAGATCCTGGACCGCTGGATGATCCCCCTGTACCGCCGATTGGAGAAGCGATTCCAGGTGATCTTCCAGCAGTAATGCCCCCGGTCGGAGGCGAAGACGCCCTCCCACCGACAAGGAGGTTGGCATGTCCACCCAGGTTTCCAAGGAGGACCGGCTCCTGGCCGCCCTCAGCTACCCCTTCTGGCCATTGGCCTTCCTGATCATGAACCTCTCGCCGGTGCTCCGACGCCAGCCCTTCGTGCGCTACCACGCCTTCCAGGCCTTCTTCCTGGGGATGAGCCTGTGGCTCGGGATGATCCTCCTGGGAACCCTGGCGGACTTCCTGGGGCGCTTCTTGTGGCCCATCGGCCTGCTCTACTACCTGGTCCGCAAGGTCCTGGGCCTGGGCGCCCTGCTGGTCACTGCCTGGAGCAGCTACCAGGCGTGGAAGGGCGAGAAGCACACCCTTCCCTGCCGGCTCTCGGAATGGACCCGGCTCTTCTCGGAGGAGATCCCGGCCGATTCACCGACTCCCGGCAGCCGCGGCACGGCCCGAGACCTGGTGGAGCGCCTGCCCGGCGAGCCTTCCTCCCCCCCGAACGGGTCCACGTCGGGACACCCGGGAGAGCCTCCGGTTTGAGCGCCCAGGTGGTGATCTTCACCGACGGGGCCTGCTCGGGCAATCCCGGTCCAGGCGGGTGGGCCGCGCGCATGATCCATCCGGGTTCGGGGAAGACCCTGGATCTGAGCGGGGGCGAGCCCCTGACCACCAACAACCGGATGGAGCTGACCGCCGCCCTGGCGGCCCTGCAAGCCCTGAAGCGGCCCGTCCAGGTGGAACTCCACTCCGACTCCCAGTACCTGGTCCGGGCCTTCAACGAAGGCTGGCTGGACCGCTGGCGGTCCAACGGGTGGCGCACCGCCTCGAAGAAACCCGTCGAGAACCAGGATCTCTGGGAGCGCCTGCTCGAAGCGGCCTCCCGGCATCGGGTGCAATGGCGTCACGTGGCCGGCCACGCCGGCCACGAGCACAACGAGGCCTGCGACCGGCTGGCCCGCGAAGAGGCCATGAAATTTCGCCCTGGAGGGTCTTGACCGGCCGATCCGGGCCATGCTATAGTCTCGCTTGTCCCCACGCGGAAGTGGCGGAACTGGCAGACGCGCAGGACTCAGGATTCTGTGGGGTAAAACCCGTGAGAGTTCGAATCTCTCCTTCCGCACCAAGAGCCCCTCTCGAGGGGCTCTCTTGCTTTTGAGCGAATGCGGAGGAGGGCGGGAGTCTCCGCAGAATCGGTGCCGCCATGTCACGTCCTTCGCGCCCCACCCATCGCAAGCGGGAACTTCCCCGCCTCCTGCAGCCGCGTTCCTGGTCCCTTCCGGACCTCCAGGACCTGGAAGAGGAACGCGAGCTGGACCTGATTCCGGTCAAGGAGGTGGTGCTCTTCCCCCACCTGATCATCCCGCTCCTGGTCGGACGCGAGCGCTCGGTTCGAGCCCTGGAGCGTGCCCTGGAAGCCGAGCGGGGCCTGGTGGTGGTCACCCAGAAGGATCCCTCCCAGGAGGATCCGGCCCGACGGGACCTGCACTCCACCGGGACCTACTGCTCGATCCTGCAGGCCCTGCGCCTTCCCGACGGAGGTTACCGCGCGGTGGTCCAGGGCATCGCCCGGGTCCGCATCCAGAAGACCCTGCAATCCCGCCCCGGCTTCAAGGTCCTGGCCCGGACCCTGGAAGAGACGGTCCCTTCCGAGCGGGAGGGCGAGAACGCCATGCAGGTCGTGATGAACCAGTTCCGCCAGGCCGTGGAGCTGGGCAAGATGATTCCGCCCGAGCTGGTCGTGGCCGTCCTGAACATCGAAGACCCGGGCCACCTGGCCGACGTGGCGGCCTTCCACCTGGACTTGTCCCTGGCCGAGAAGCAGGCGCTCCTGGAGACCGTGGACGTGGCCGACCGACTTCACAAGGTCTCGGTCCACCTCTCCCGAGAGCTGGAAATCCTCAAGATCGAGAACCGGATCCAGAGCCGGGCCGAGCGCGAGATGGAGAAGGGCCATCGCGAGTACTTCCTGCGCCAGCAGCTCAAGGCCATCCAGGAGGAGCTGGGCCACGCCGATGACGAGCAGGAGGAGGTGGCCCAGATCACCGAGGAGATCCGGGCTGCCGAAATGCCGGAGGACATCCAGGAACACGCGTTGCGGGACGTGCGCAGACTGGAGCGCATGAGTCCGGCCTCCCCCGAGCGCAGCGTGATCCGGACCTACCTGGACTGGATGGTCCAGTTCCCCTGGAGCCGCCTCACCGAAGACCGGCTGGACCTGGCCGAGGCCGAGAAGATCCTTGAAGAAGACCACTACGGTCTGGAGGACGTCAAGGAACGCATCCTCGAATTCCTGGCCGTCCGCAAGCTCAAGGGGACCCACAAGGGGCCGATTCTCTGCTTCGTGGGCCCTCCTGGAGTCGGCAAGACCTCGTTGGGTCGCTCGGTCGCCCGAGCCCTGGGCCGAGAATTCAACCGGACCTCCCTGGGGGGAGTCCGCGACGAAGCGGAGATCCGAGGGCACCGGCGGACCTACGTGGGAGCCCTGCCCGGGCGGATCATCCAGGCCCTGTGCACGGTAAGGTCCCGCAATCCGGTCATCGTCCTGGACGAGATCGACAAGGTGGGGGCCGATTTCCGAGGCGACCCCTCGGCGGCCCTGCTCGAGGCCCTGGACCCGGAACAGAACCACGAGTTCAAGGACCACTACCTGGCCGTGCCCACCGACCTGTCCTCGGTCATGTTCATCCTGACGGCCAACGTCCTGGACACCATTCCGCCGGCCCTGCGCGACCGGATGGAGGTCATCCGGATCCCCGGCTACACCGAGGACGAGAAGGTCCAGATCGCCACGGGCTTCCTGATCCCCCGGCAGAGACAGGAACACGGCCTGAAGGACGAGCAGTTCAGCCTGGAAGAGGAAGCCCTGCGCCGCATCCTCCGCGAATACACCCGCGAAGCCGGGGTCCGCAACCTGGAGCGGGAAATCGCCCGACTCTGCCGCAAGCGTGCCCGCCAGATCGTCGAGGCTCGCAGGCCCCGACGCCGCATGCCCCCATTGAAGTCCCAGGACCTGCCCAAGCTCCTGGGCGTGCCCCGGTACCGTTGGGGTCCCGAGCCCCCCGGACGAAACCTGCCCGGCGCCGCCCGCGGCCTGTCCTGGACCCAGGCCGGAGGAGAACTGCTGACCATCGAGGCCAGCCTCATCCCGGGCCGGGGGCGGCTGGTGTTGACCGGCAGCCTGGGTCAGGTCATGAAGGAGTCAGCCCGGGCCGCGCTGTCCTGGGTCCGCTCGTTCGCGGGCCAAGCCGGGCTGGACTTCGACTACTACCGAAACGACTTCCACCTGCACGTGCCTGAAGGGGCCATTCCCAAGGACGGCCCTTCGGCAGGCGTGACGATGGCCTGCGCCTTCCTCTCGGTCATCCTGGACCGTCCGGTGCGCTGGGATGTGGCGATGACGGGAGAAATCACCCTGCGCGGCCGGGTCATGCCCGTCGGCGGGATCAAGGAGAAGGTCCTGGCGGCCCACAACTCGGGGCTCTTCCACGTGATCCTGCCCGCCGAGAATGCTCGGGACCTGGAGGAGATTCCCGAACCCATCCGCAAGAAGATGCGCTTCACCTTCGCCGAGCAGATGGAGCAGGTGCTCGAGCAGGCCCTCCCCGAATAATCACCCGATGCGCTACGGAATGGTTCGCCTGACCCCCGGGGTTCGCAACATCATGCTGATCTCCGGGGCCATGTTCATCCTGGACGGCCTGGTCGGCCTGGTCTCGGGGCGCCCCCTCCTGGCCGAATGGCTGGGGGTGGTCATGGAGCCGCGCAACGACCCGGCCCGGACCTGGCTTCAGGTCTGGAGGCCCTTCACCTACACGCTGATCCATCAGGACTTCTTCCACCTGCTCTGGAACATGGTGGGGCTCTTCTTCCTGGGGGCGGCCCTGGAGGAGAGCGTCGGCACGGCCCGGTTCTACCGCGTCTACGTGGCCAGCGGCGTCCTGGGAGCCCTGGTGGCCATCGGTGCCGCCTGGTTCAGCCCCGGGGCCCCCTACCTGGTGGGGGCCTCCGCGGCGGTCCTGGGGACGACCTTTGCCTTCATCACCCTGCATCCGAACGAGACGATCATGCTGTGGGTGCTGGTGCTGATCCCCATCCGGGCCCTCTACCTGGGGATCCTCTTCTTCCTGATCCAGTTCGTCTCAGCCTTCAGCGGAGGCGGTTCCAACGTCTCCTACGTCGCCCACCTGGGCGGGATCGCTTCCGGGGTGGGGATGGCCCATTTCGGCCTGTGGTTCGACAATCTCTCACCTCTGGGCGGCTTGAAGCGCAAGTGGCGGCGGCGCCACCTTCGCGCCGTGCCCCAGCCCAGGTCGCAAAGGGCCTCGCTCCTGCGGGAAAGACCGTCGGCCCGTCCCGAACCAGACCCCGTCGAGGCCGACCTCGAGCGACAGGTCGATGCCATCCTGGACAAGGTCCGCTCGCAGGGCATGGATGCCCTGTCCGAAAAGGAACGCCGAACCCTGGACATGCACTCCACGCGCCTGCGTCAGCGCGACCGGACCTGGTGAACCCGGCCCCGGCCCCCCCGGTCCAATCTTCCCATATCCTAGTCCAAAGGGACTAGTATTTTCGGAAAGCTCGAGTTATAATACGACCATCCACCGGGGGGCGCCGTGGGAGGACCCGCTGGCCGGCCGGTCGAGATGTCAACCCCAGCGGGGGGGAAGGGCATTTCCCGGGCCAGGAAGAGTCTCTCGCCGCGGCACCTTGAGCGGGCTCAGGAATTGAGCCCGCTCCCTTTCTTTCTCAAGCACAGCTCACGCTCTGCGGTCGATCCCTCACCGCGTCCACGATGCACAGGAAGCCAAAGGGCTCGTCAGGATGAGGGTTGCGCAACTGGTGGGATTCCCAGGGAGCCACGTAGAGGACATCCGCGAAGCTCATCGGGTGGGTCTGGCAGTTCAGCACCACCTCTCCGCGCCCGCGCAGGACCACCACGCAATGCGCGTGCTCGTGGCGCTCCAGCGTCGTGAATCCCCCCGGAGCCACCTCGAAATAGCGGACCTGGAAGGAGGTCGGCTCCTCCTGGTCCCCGACGAAGACCCGGCGAGTGACCTCTCGGAAGTCGTCGGAGTCTTTGTAGTCCGTCGGAACCACCCCGGCCCACTGGAAATCTCCGGTGTGCGGCAGCAATCGCGAGGCGTCCGGGCTCATGGCGAAGGCGCCACCACCGGCGGGTCGGCCTCGGGCACCTGGACCTCGGGGAACTTGCGCGCCAGCTCGATCTTGGCCTGACGAATCTCCTCGTCCAGCGTCCCGGCGGCGGCCGCCAGCTCCGCCAGATCCGACTGCGTCGTTTGCAGCGCCTGGCCCAGGGCGGGATCGGGCAGGGTGCCCTTCTGGTTCTTCTCCGCTTCCACCAGGAAGGCCGCCAGCAGGCCCAGGCGGCGCGCCGCCAGATCAAAGGCGCGATCGTACATCTTGTGCAGGCCCTCGCAGGACTCGGGGACGTGCAGCTTGCTGACTTCCGTCCGCTCGTCCCGCACCGACTGCTGCAGGGTCTCGACCTTCTCGCGCAGCCCGGCCAGGTCCCGGGAGGCCTCGCCGGGACGCGGGGCCAGGGCCTCGAGCTCCTCGGCCCAGGCCTGCAGACGGCGCTCGTGGATGGTCACCGACCCCAGGTAGAGCCCGACGTTCTGGCCCTCCGAGGGGCCGCATCCCGCCACGGCCAGGAGCACGGGGACAAGGCACAAGACGGCAAGGAATCGACGCAAGATCAAGAGCTCCTCTATCGGGGATCGGGCCCCCCCTTTCGCTTCCAGGTCGGGGGCGCCCTTCAAGAAGACGGGCAAAGCCTGAATCCGCCGCCTGGCGT
>DCTU01000362.1 GCA_002329445.1 bacterium UBP9_UBA1432 | reverse complement strand
GGCGGGGGCGGCCTGGGTCTGGGTGGCCGGGCCTGCCGGAGCGGGGGGCGCCGGGGGCTCCGCTGGCTTGGGACCACAGGCCGTCATGGCCAGCAACAGGCCCAGGGCCGGGAGTGTCGACAGGATCTTGATCTTGACCGGAAGTGCCCGTCTGAGAAGCGACCGCATGCGTCGGATCCTCCGTTCGAAGGTTTCTCGCCCAGAAGACCACGGAACCGCCTGGACGAACGCCTTCGGGTTCTCCAGGAGCCTGCGCAGGTCCTCTCTCGAGCCTCGGCATCCCGCCGGGGCTACTGGCTGATCAGCTTGCGGAGATCCCCATACTGGCGGATCTTGAACCAGGTCAGCTCGCCGTCCCGCAGGTAGCGCAGGGCCACTCCGCCCATCTTGACCAGGTTGGCCAGCCAGGCCAGCCAGAAGAGCGGCTTCCAGTACCTCTTCCAGAAGGTCCGGTTTTCCAGGATCCGGCGGATCCAGCCCTTGGGGATGAAGGACTTGCTGGCCAGGCAGTACAGGGCCAGGAAGAACTTGTCCTCGGGGCTTCGCGGCCAGTCCATCGAGACCCGGAACTGCTGGCAGGCCTTGGAGTTGCGCCCTTCGACTTGGTCGGGGTGCAGGGTTCCCTCGGCCAGGAGTCGTCGGGTCAGGGCGGTGCCGGGGAAAAAGTTGAGCGAGTAGAAGTAGATGTCGTAGGGGCGCGGGATCTCCAACAGGAAGCGGGCCGTCTCGGCCTTCATCTCTTCGGTGGCCGACGGGTTGTCCACGATCACGTCATAGACGACGGAGAGCTTCAACTTCCGGTTCAGTTCACCGAACTTCAGGATGGCCTGGTTCCCCGGGGTGCGGTTGTGGATCTTCCGGCTCTCTTCAGCCGAGCCGGTCTCGATGCCCGTCTGCACGCGCACCAGTCCTGCCGCCTTCAGGCGGGCGAGCAGGTTCTCGCGAAGCATGGGCGGGATCAGCAGGCATTCGAAGGGAACCCCGATGCGGCGAGGGTATTTCTCACAGAATTCGGCGATCCAGGGTTCGGGGAAGGCAAAGGAGGTGTCGTCGTCGATCTTGACCCGGGCCAGGCGCGGGAAGGTTTCACGCACCCTCTCGAGTTCGCCCAGCACGTGCTCGACCGAACGGTGTCGGTAGAATGGGGTCTTCTGTTCCCCGTACAGGTCGCGCAGGATCGACACGTAGCAGTACGAGCAGTTGTAGGGGCAGCCGCGGGACAGGTAGATGCGGTACTCGGCCGTGCGCTTCCAGGGTTCCTCGACGCGCACCCGGCCGTTCTCGATATAGTGCTTGTTGAAGTCGTCGGTGTCGGGCCAGGGAAGCACGTCCAGGTCCGGAATCAGGGGGCGCACCGGGTTGCGATGGACCTCCCCGTCCCGGCATGCCCAGATATTGGGGATGTCGGTGGTCGGAAGCCCTTCGTCCAGCCGCGTGCACAGGTCGATCAGGGCCGCTTCGCCCTCGCCCAGGCACAGGTAGTCGGCCTGGTGCAGGCAGTCCTCGGGGGCCGAGGTGACGTGGATGCCACCCCAGACCACGGGCGTCCTGGGGAGCTCGCAGCGGATCCTGCGGGTCAGTTCGCGGGCCATCTGGTGCAGGCTGGAGATGAATCCCAGGCCGATCAGGTCCACCTTCTTCTGGGACAGGATCTCCAGGGCCAGCGCGAGATCCTCTTCGGAGGGCATCTCCAGCCGGTTGTTGACCCAGTCGCGCAGGAAGACCAGCGTGGTCTGGAAACCCGCCCGGCGCAAGGCGGCCGAGAGGTAGCGCAGCCCCGCGTTCTCGACGCTGTAGAGGGCCACCAGGGCCACGTGGAAGGTCCTGGGGGGGCCGGTCCAGCCCCGCTCGGGAGCCCAGGGAGCGGTCATGCCGGGCCCTCCCGTGGCGCCGGGTCGGCGAGCCGGTGGGGATCCGGCAGGTCCTCCGGGATCGGGCCGGGGCGGCGCAGGGCGGCGGCTTCGAGGAAGGCGCGCGGGTGGGTGAAGGCCAGGGCCACCTCCTGCCAGCAGGGCCGGAAGCAGGACTGGCACTTCGAAGCCACGCGCTCGGCTTCACGGGCCGCGTGTTCTTCCAGGAACCAGTCCACGAAGTCGGGGTCGGCGGCCGAGACCTGCTCGGTCCCGAAGCGTCCCGTGCCCTGGAAGCGGTGGCACATCGAGTAGAGGCCCTCGGGGCTGAGCGAGAAGCTCAATGAGCCTGCCCGACAGCGCCATCCGGTGGGCTGGCCCTTGAGATACCTCAAGGTGTACTCCAGGAAGGGGGTCGAGTTGAAGATGCGTCGCCCTTGGGCCTTCATCCGGATCAACTCGTTGAAGGCGGCGTCCAGCCGGGGATGGTCCTCGGCGGTGAAGGGCATGTCGTGGAAGGCCTCGCGACAGCCCAGATCCGCGTCCCGGTAGTGGTGCAGCTCCAAGGGGACGAAGGAGGCGTAGAAGCCGAAGGCCTCGGCCAGCTCGACGATGCGGGGAAGCTCGAGATGGTTCAGCCGGGTCACGACGCAGTTCAGCACGCCCAGGCCCCGTCGGGGGCGCAGATGCTCCGCCCAGTGGCGGACGGCCTCCAGGATCCCCTCCCAGACCCCTTCTCGGGCGCAGATGTCGGCCTGGCGGGCTGGATCCGGGGTGTCCAGGGACAAGGAGATGTGGCGGAGCCCGGTCTCTTGGACCCGGCGCAGCAGATCCGGGTCGCGGACCAGGCCGTTGGTCAGGACCCGGACCTCGATTCCGGAGTCCGAGAAGGCCCGGATGATCTCGGGCAGATCCGGTCGCAGGAAGGGCTCGCCTCC
>DCTU01000098.1 GCA_002329445.1 bacterium UBP9_UBA1432 | reverse complement strand
AGGTCCTGGTCAACATGGCGCTGCTCCACGTTCCCTCCCTGGCCCAGGGGCAGGGGGTTCCAGGCCCTGGCGCGTCCCGGTGAGTTCCTCCCTCTCGCCCTCCCCCCCGCCCTCCAACGGCTGCCGGGTCTCCGGCGACTCCCCGGAGATCGATCTGGCTCTTCCTCGAGACTTCAACCTGGCGGACCACCTGTTGAAGAAGGCCCTGGAAGCCGGCTGGGCGGACCGGGTGGTCTTCGTGTGCAAGGATCGGGTCGTCACCTTCGGCGAGCTGGACGACATGGTGAATCGGGCGGGAAACCTCCTGGCCGGTCTGGGCCTGCAGGTCGAGCAGAGGGTTGGCCTGTATCTGGCCGACTCGCCGAGCTTCGCCGCCTTGTTCCTGGGCGCCATCCGGATCGGGGCCGTCCCCGTACCCTTCCATGGAATGCTCCGCCCCTACGAGTTCCGCTACCTGCTTCGGGATTCGCGGATCCGGGTGATGGTCGTCGATGCCGACCTGCTGGCGGAATTGGGGGGCATCCTCTCGGAGAGTCCCTGGCTGGAGCACGTCCTGGTTTCCGGCCCCTGCCCGGAAGGTCGCTACCCCTCCCTGGAGGACGGGTTGATGGATGCCTCTCCCGAGCTTCAGGCGGCGGCGACCACTCTGGACGATGCCGCTTTCTGGATCTACTCCTCGGGGGCTACCGGTTTTCCCAAGGCGGCCGTGCACCTGCACCACGACCCGCTCTACTGCTGTGAAGCCTTTGCCCGCTCGATCCTGCAGTTGACCGAGCAGGACGTGATCCTGTCGCTTCCCCGGATGTTCATGGCCTACGGCCTGGGCAACAGCCTCTTCTTCCCTCTGTGGTCGGGGGCCCGCAGCATCCTCCTGCCCCGNNTCTACCGGGACCTCCTTCAGGCCGTCGAGGGAGGAGCCTCGGCGGACCTTTCCTCCCTGCGCTTGTGCCTCTCGGCTGGGGAGCCCCTGCCCCCAGGGCTGCTGACCCGCTTCCAGGAGAGGTTCGGGCTGCAGATCCTGGACGGCCTGAGCTCGTCGGAGGCCCTGCACGTCTTCGTCAGCAACCGGCCCGGCCAGGTCCGACCCGGCTCCTTCGGCCAACCCGTCCCGGGCTACAGCATCCGCCTGGAGGACGATCAGGGGCGGGAGGTGGCCCCGGGTGAGCTGGGCACCCTGCTGGTCCGCGGAGACTCCACCTCGCCCTGCTTCTGGAACCAGCACCGCAAGACGGCCCGCACCATGCTGGGTTCATGGCTGGTCACCGGCGACAAGTGCACCCAGGACGGCGAGGGATTCCTCTTCCATGCCGGACGCTCGGACGACATGATCCGGGTGGCCGGGATGCTGGTCTCGCCCGTCGAGATCGAGCAGAACCTGCTGGCCCTGCCCGAAGTCCTGGAGGCCGCCGTGATCGGCAGCGCAGATGAGCAGGGCCTGACCCGCCTGCGGGCCTTCGTGGTGATCCCTTCCCACCTGGACCCCTCCCGGGACCTCTCCGAGGCCCTCCGGGCTCGAGTCAACGCCGAGCAATCTCCCTGCCGGCAGATCCGCTGGCTGGAGTTCGTCCCCGAGCTGCCCCGGACGGTGACCGGCCGGCTGCAGCGCTACAAGCTGCGCGACAGCCGCTGAGAGGCCCCTGGCGGACCCGGCGAGGCGACCGGGGGGTTTCCGTTCGAACTCCTAGGAAGGCGGCTTCCAGTCCGGCAGCCCCAGGCCCGGGGCGAACTTCTTGTAGAGATCGCGCAGCTTGCGCAGATAGTAGGCCGGGTTCTCGTCGGGATGCGCCGGGTCGTGGTCGGTCAGACGCCGGCAGTTGTCGTAGGCGGTGACGCCGGCCTTGTCCCCGGTGATGTAGTAGGACACGGTGTCCCCGGCGCGCAGGTCGCGCCCCGAAGCCAGGGCCAGCTCGTAGGCGGCCGAGCGGTTGCGCGAGCCCGCCTCGATCTTCCGGGCATAGTTCTCGGGCGATTCCGAGAGCGTCTCGGTTCGGGCCAGGTTCTTCACAGGGACCTTTCGACCCCGAAGATCGGCGGCCACCCGGTCGAAGAGGGCCGGGATCTCGACCGCGCGATCCTGCAAGGCCAAGGTCAGCATCTCCTCCAGGGTCTGACGCAGGAAGGGCTCGAGGCTTCTCGAGCGCAGGCCCGACCCGCGCAGGGTCACCTGCCCCTCCAGGTCCAGCAGGGCATAGTTCTTCATCCGATGGACGTACATGGATCGGTAGTGCCCGTCCAGGTCCACCTGGATCCCCTCGGGAAGCTCGGAGTTCAGGGCCTCCACGAGCTCCTCCCCGCTGCGGGCTCCCTCCCCGCCCGGCGCAACGAAGTAGATCCCGTCGGTATCGACCTCCAGGATGCGTGCGCCGTGCTCTTTGAGCCAATCGATCATGCGCGTCAGCAGCTCGCGCCCCCGAGCGGTCACCTCGGCAGCGGCCTCGAAGTCGGCGAAGTTGCCCTGGGCGAAGCCCAGATAGCCGTAGAAGGAGTTGATGAGGATCTTGAACGTGTTCTGCAGGGCCCCGTAGAAGCGCCTTTCCTCGGGTTCCTGCGCCTGACGCTCCAGGCCGCGGGCCTGCAGGCGGAACTCGCGCAACCGCCCCAGCATGCCCAGGAAGATCCCCAGCGAATCACCCTGCGGACGCACCTTCCAGGTCAGCATCAAGGACGGGTACAGGGACTGGACGTCGCAGTGCAGCACCTCGTGGGCCAGCCCCTCATGTTCCTGGGCGGTCAGTCCCCCGGCGAAGGGCTTGACCACCGGACGCGGCGGCAGGGCCCGCCCCCGGCGCAGGTACTCGCGCAGGAAGAGGCTGTTGATCCGCGTCGCGGTCCCCCGCAGNNCGCAGCTCGGCCACCTCGTCCAGAAGACGCTGCTCGGCCCCTGACCGGTCCTGCCGGAAGAGCCGCGAGCGCTCCCAGTCGCCCAGGGTCTCGTCGGTCCCTGCGACCCCGAGAAGTCGGGCCACCTCCGCCAGTTCGGTGGACTCCAGTTCGCGGTTGGACACGTCGTGCATCTGGGCCAGAATCCAGGTATCCAGCAGCTCTCGACCCGACAGGTCCCACCGCGGATAGTCCAGCGTCCGTTCGGCGATCTGCATCCGGGACTGGCGCGAACGGGGGATGGCCCTCCCGCGGCCCAGCGTCAGCCGCAGCTTGTGATGCCGGGCCCGGCTGGCCAGGAAGGGCAGGACGACCTTGAAGAGGTTGTGGCCCTCCAGGACGTCCGGGTCGAAGGCTTCCACCCTCTGCAGGAGAACCTCCAGCATCCCCTTCTCGCCCAGCTCAACTGCCGAGAGAAGCTCCAGGTTTCCGTCCGAATCGGCCAGCGCCAGGGCCAGGATCGGGTCCCGATCGGCCTGGCTGTACTCCAGTCCCTCGGGCACCTCGGCCGCGAGGTGGATCTGCATCCGGCGGAGCTCACCGAAGGCCATGCCCCCGAAGAAGGTCCGCCCCGTGCCGAGCAGGTACTGGTGGACGGCATCCGC
>DCTU01000167.1 GCA_002329445.1 bacterium UBP9_UBA1432 | reverse complement strand
AACCTTCGGGTCACCGGCAACGCCCAGCAGGGCCTGACCTGGACGGATCGCCGCGGCCGCCCCCTGGGCTCGTGGACCCCAGCCGAGCTGGATCGGGCCGTGGGAAGCGCCCTGAGCCGGCGCGCCTGGCCGGTGGGGCCGTGCTGGGAAGTGCATCGGGGTCACCCTGTCGCGACCTGTCACAGGGTCCCCCTATCCTCTTGGCGAAGGCCGGCGGCCAAGTCTTGATGGGCCCGGGAGTCTCTGCGTGAACCACTTCTCCGAGAAAGTCTCCTTCCTGTGGTCGGTGGCGGACCTGTTGCGGGGGAACTACAAGCAGAGCGAGTACGGGAGGGTGATCCTTCCCTTCACGGTGCTGCGCCGCCTGGACCAGGTGCTCGAGCCCAAGAAGCCGGCGGTGGTGGCCAAGGCGAGGGACCTGGAGACGGCCAACGCCACGCTCCGCGACAAGATGCTGCTGCGGGCCGCCGGGGCCGGCTTCTACAACACCAGCCCCCTCGACTTCAAGCGCCTGCTGGACGACCCGGGCCACGCTGCGGCGAACCTGGCAGCCTATATCAGCGGGTTCTCTCCGAACGCTCGGGACATCCTCGAGCACTTCCGCTTCGACGCCCAGATCGAGCGCCTGGACCGCTGCAACCTGCTGTACCTGGTGCTGCAGAAGTTCGCCAGCGTGGACCTGCACCCCGACCGGGTCTCGAACCACGAGATGGGCTACCTTTTCGAGGAGCTGATCCGGAAGTTCGCCGAGACCTCGAACGAGACGGCGGGAGAGCACTTCACCCCCCGCGAGGTCATCCGGTTGATGGTGAACCTGCTGCTGGCGGAGGACGACGGGGCCCTGCGCGAGCCCGGGGTGGTGCGGACCATGTACGACCCGGCCTGCGGGACGGGCGGCATGCTCTCCGTGGCCCAGGAGTTCCTGGGCGAGCTGAATGCCCAGGCCCGGATGGAGGCCTATGGGCAGGAGCTGAACGACGAGTCCTACGCCATCTGCAAGGCCGACATGATGATCAAGGGCCAGGACGCCGAGAACATCAAGAACGGCAATTCCTTCTCGGAAGATGGCCTGCCGGGCCTGAAGGTGGACTACCTGATCTCCAACCCGCCCTTCGGGGTGGACTGGTCCAACGCCGAGGGCGTGGTCCGCCAGGAGCACCAGCAGAAGGGCCATGGCGGCCGCTTCGGCCCGGGGCTGCCCCGCAAGAACGACGGCTCGCTGCTGTTCCTGCTGCACATGCTCAGCAAGATGAAGCCGCCCCACCAGGGCGGGTCGCGGCTGGCCATCGTCTTCAACGGCTCGCCGCTGTTCACGGGCGCTGCGGGGTCCGGGGAGAGCGAGATCCGCCGTTACCTGCTGGAGAACGACCTGCTCGAGGCGATCGTCGCCCTGCCGGACCAGATGTTCTACAACACGGGCATCAACACGTACGTCTGGCTGGTCACGAACCGGAAGTCCCGGGCCCGCAAGGGGCTCGTGCAGTTGATCAACGGCGTGAGATACTTCCGCAAGATGCGCAAGTCCCTGGGCGACAAGCGAAACGAACTGGCACCCGAGCACATCGACGCCCTGGTGCGCCTGCACGGCGACCTCACCGAGGGGCCGGACGTGAAGATCTTCCCCAACGAGGCCTTCGGCTTCCACCGCCTGACCGTCGAGCGCCCGCTGAGGCTGAACTTCCAGGCCTCGCCCGAGCGCCTGGCGCGCCTGGAGGAGGAGACCGCCTGGACGAACCTGGCCACCAGCAAGAAGAAGGACCCGGCCCTGGCGGCGGCCGAGGTGGCCCAGGGTCGGGCGGTGCAGGCCCAGGTCCTGCGAGTCCTGGGGCGCCTGGACCCGGAGCGCCTCTGCCGGGACCGCGAAGCCTTCCTGAAGGACCTGAAAGTAGCTGAGAAGGCGGAGGGCGCGCGCCTGGCAGCGCCGGTGCGCAAGGCGATCTTGAGCGCGCTCTCCGAGCGGGACGAGGAGGCGGCCGTGTGCCGGGACTCGCACGGCGCACCCGAGCCCGACGCGGACCTGCGGGATAACGAGAACGTGCCCCTGGGCGAGGACATCCACGAGTACCTGGCCCGCGAGGTCCTGCCCCACGTGCCCGACGCCTGGGTGGACGAAAGCAAAACCAAGGTGGGATACGAGATCCCCTTCACCCGCCACTTCTACGAATACGTGCCGCCCCGCCCGCTGGAGGAGATCGAGGGCGAGATCCGGGCCCTGGAGAGCGAGATCCAGGGGATGCTGGCGGAGGTGCTGGGGTGAGCGATGATCTGGCGGTCCCCGACGAGGGCGAATTCCTCGTCTACCAGCAAGAGAACGGGCGGGTCCGCCTGGACGTCAGGCTGGCCGATGAAACGGTCTGGCTGACTCAGCAGCAGCTTGCCGACCTGTTCCAGACCAGCAAACAGAACGTCAGTCTTCACATCAGGAGCATCTTCGAGGAAGGCGAGTTGCGGCACGGGGCAACTGTCAAGAAATACTTGACAGTTCGCCAGGAGGGCGCCCGCCAGGTGCGCCGCGAGTTAGACTATTACAACCTCGACGTGATCATCTCCGTCGGCTACCGGGTCAAGAGCCTCATCGCCACCCGCTTCCGCATCTGGGCGACCCAGCGCCTGAAGGAGTATATCGTCAAAGGCTTCGTCGTGGATGACGAGCGGCTGAAGAACCCGCCGGTGGGGGCTTCAGTCGTGCCCGACTACTTCGACGAGATGCTCGAGCGCATCCGCGACATCCGGGCCAGCGAGCGGCGGATGTACCTGCGGGTGAGGGAGATCTTCGCCCTGGCTGCCGACTACGAGCCGAGCCTGGGCGAGACCACGAAGTTCTTCAGCGTGATCCAGAACAAGCTGCACTTCGCCGCCACCGGCCAGACTGCGGCCGAGTTGGTGCAGTCCCGCGCCGACCACGGCCTTCCGAACATGGGTCTCACCACGTGGAAGGCTGACGAGGTGCGCAAGAGCGACGTCACCATCGCCAAGAACTACCTCAAGGAAGATGAGGTCCGCGAACTGAACCGCATCGTCGTCATGTGGCTCGACTTCGCCGAAGACCAGGCCACGCGCCGCAAGCAGGTGTTCATGAAGGACTGGGAAGAGAAGTTGGATGACTTCCTGCGCTTCAACGACCGCGCCGTGCTGCCGGATGCGGGAAGAGTCAGCAAGCAGGCCGCCGAGGGTCACGCCAAGGCCGAATACGATCGGTTCGCCGCCCGTCGCCGCGAAGCCAAGGAGAGCCTGGGCGAGGCCGAGACGATCAAGCAACTCGAAGCCGCCGCCCGGGAGCTTGGCGAGGCGAAGCCGGCTCGGAAGAAGGGCGGGCGATCGTGAAGGGGAGAGCCGGGGAGCGGAACAGGCAGGTGAGCGCCGTGCCGTGGCTGGCGGAGGTGCGGAGGTGAGGACTTTGGTGAGCTGCGATCGGCAGTCGTCTCCTCTACGTTCCCGTTTCCCCAATTCAAGACTGAAGCACGCCGTAAGGCTCAAGACGGTCAAAGCGAGGGAGGTCCTGGACTACGTCGGTCTTGAGCATATTGAATCTTGGACGGGTCGCCTGATCGATGCCGGGCAGACGACCGATGCGGAAGCATTATCGGCTGCTAACGAATTCCAGACTGGCGACGTTCTATTTGGGAAGCTTCGCCTGCGCTTGTCAAGCGCCTAACAGCCAAGATTTTCGGATCGGCTCCAGTCGAAGGAACGGTCAGGTGTTTGACCATCGGCGGGTGGCAGTCGCCTGACAGCGGTCGGCG
>DCTU01000311.1:1086-2945 GCA_002329445.1 bacterium UBP9_UBA1432 | reverse complement strand
CCGCGATTCACTGGAGGCCCCCCACTACCCGATCCCGATCAACTGGAGTCGGACCTTTCTGGAGTTCGACCCGCTCCAGGGCGCCTGGGAGGAGTCCCGGGTCCTGGAAGCCTTCCGCGAGTTCCTGGACGCGGTGACCACCCGACTGCAGTTGGGGGATCGCCCATGAGACGGCCGCTACCGGCCACCGCGATGCGGGAGGCCCTTCTGGACTGCCTTCCCACCCGGACCGACGAGGTCCCGGAGCGTCATTTCCTGGTCCTCCCCGACCGGCATTCGTCCGCGCTGAAACCAGACCGAGACCTTGTCGTGGGCGCGCGCGGCGTTGGGAAGAGCGTCTGGTGGTCGGTCCTGGCGAATGATGACACCCGGCGTTCCCTGGAATCGGAGTGGCCGTGGCTGGCCGGCTATGGAAGGGTGACCCCTGGTTTTGGCCAGAAGGTCGACCCGCAGCACCATCCCTCGCGAGACCTGCTCCAAAAACTCGTCGAGAGGGGCTTCGAACCCCGGCTCATCTGGAAGACCATCGCCTTGAGCCACGTGGCTCCGATCGGGAGCCTCGAAGGTGACTGGCTGGCCAGGGTCGAGAGGATCAGCCAGGAGCCGGAGTTCGCCGAGGGTCTCCTGGAACGCGCGGAGCGAGCCCTTCGGGAGCAGGGGAAGATCCACCTGGTGATCTTTGACGCCCTGGACCGCTCGGCCAGCTCCTGGCCCTTGATGCGCCGCCTGGTCCGCGGACTGATGGAGCTCCTTGTCGAGTTCCGCACCCTGGAGGGCCTGCGCCTCAAGGCCTTCCTGAGACCGGACCTTCTGGCTTCCCAGGAAGTCTTTGCCTTCCCGGACTCATCCAAGCTCAGAACCAACGAGATCTGGCTGGACTGGCCCAGACAGGAACTCTACAACCTGCTCTGGCAGCGCTTGGGTAACTCAAGAAGGGGCGGCGCGGACTTTCGAGAGCACTGCAAGAATTGTTTCGGCCTGAACTGGCACCATGACGGGGTGGACTTCAGAATCCCCGAAAGACTGAAGAGGGAGGAAGAGCTGCAAAGGCAGATCTTTCACGCCTTGACCGGGGACTGGATGGGTCGCGATGCCCGCCGTGGCTTCCCCTACACCTGGCTCCCCAACCACCTGGGCGACGCGATGGGAAAAGTGACCCCACGTAGCTTCCTGGCGTCTCTCCGCGAAGCTGCCGAAGAATCCGAGACCAAGGCAAGCGACTATGCCCTGCATTTCGAGGCGATCAAGACCGGAGTCCAGCGCGCCTCGAGGATTCGGGTTCAAGAGATGCGCGAGGACTACCCATGGATGGACCAGGTTTTCCGGCCACTGGCGCGTCTGGCAGTTCCCACATCTTCTGCGGAGATCGAGGCGAGATGGAAGGAGAGCGGGCTCCCGGAAGGCCTGGACTCAGCGCCTGGGAAGGAGGACCGCCCGATCCCGGTTCCTGCCCGTTTCGAGAGGGGCCTCTCCGGACTGCGCCAGGATCTGGAAGAACTGGGTCTGTTCCAGTCCCTGACAGATGGCCGGATCAACATTCCCGACGTCTACCGGGTTGGTTTTGGAATGCTCCGCAGGGGCGGCGTGAAGCCGGTGCGATAGTCGGGCACCCACCACCCCCGACGGCGCCTCCCGGGCAGCCCCTGCCAGATTCCTCCGGTGCCCGCGGTCCATCTATTTAACACCGTGTTCGCTCCCCAATTCCACCGTCATCGATTATAATATGAATAGCCGCCGAAGGCGCGGCTCAGGCGGTGACCAGGTCGCCCCAGGGGAGGGAAATCACGTGAGTTCTCCCGCAGCGTCCCTTTCTCTTCAATCCCTTACCTCGGACCTCTCCGAGTCTTCGATTCCGAGCC
>DCTU01000311.1:0-1063 GCA_002329445.1 bacterium UBP9_UBA1432 | reverse complement strand
CCTCTTCACCTCGGCCCTGGCCGCCTCGGTGGCCCTGGTCCAGGAGCGGCTCTTCCTGGGCCGCTGCCTGCAGGAGATCCACCGACGCGGGCTGTGGGGGCAGTGGGGCTATAGCTGCCTGAACCAGTTCCAGGCCCTGGCCCTGCAGTTGGACCCCCGCGAGGGCCGTGAGGCCCGCCGCGTGGCCCGGGCCCTGGAGGACCTCCCGCATCTTGCCGAAGAGGCCGAGGCCGGTCGCATCCGCTGGGCCAACCTGCGCGAGGTGGTCCGGGTGGCCACCCCGCAGACCGAGGAGTTCTGGACGCAGGCCGCCCTGACCCGGCGCTCCCGGGTCCTGTGCCGGATGGTCCGGCGGGCGCTGGACGGCGGGCAACCCTCGGAGGACTTGGAAGGCCAGGAGGCCACAGGGACGCGACTGGAACTCCGCCTTCTTCCCGAGGAACTCGAGCTGATCCAGGCCGCCACGGCGGCCCTCTCCGCCCAGGCCGAGGAGAGGCTGGATCCGCTGCAGGCCTGGCTGGAGATGTCCCGGCAGGTGGTCGAAGGGCGCCTGCGCACCACCCCGGCCCAGATGTCCAAGACCCGGGAACTGGTCGCGGAATTGGAGGACCTGCGGGAGGAACAGGATATTCGCGAGTTCCAGGCCGTGGCCAGCGAGATGGCTAGCGAGAATTTCGATCCCGAACGACACGCGCGTGTCATTCAGAGCGGTTCTGAGGTGCGGGAGGGCGGCCTCGCCGAGGGCGCCTGGGAGTTGCTGGACCGGCTGCCGGAGTTGCCCTGGGCTGCCGCGGCCACTTGGGAGGCGCCGGTTCCAGGCGACCCCGGGCTGGAGCGCGCCGGGCGGAGCCGGATTCCCCACTGGGACGAGGCCGAGGCGCGCGCCCGTCATCCCGGCGCGGCCATGCGACGCCACGTCCTGAGGCGCGACGGCTTCCGCTGCGCCTGCCCGGAGTGCCCCAACCAGATCTGGCTGGATGTCCACCACATCAGCTTCTACTGTCAGGGCGGGCTGACCGTGCCCGAGAACCTTGTGGTGTGCTGTTCGAGGTGCCACGCCAAC
>DCTU01000191.1:10431-15364 GCA_002329445.1 bacterium UBP9_UBA1432 | reverse complement strand
CATGGCCGCCTGGGCCCGGCGCGGCGCGTGGGAGAGCACGCCCCCTGAGCCGATCAACAGGTCCAGGCTCATCAGGTCCACCAGGCTGTGTCCGGAAGCCCCCTGGTCGAACATCGAGGCGATGTCGGACTGGCGCTGGACTCCCTTCAGGCCGGTGGCCAGCAGCCGGTGCTGGTCGAAGGACAGGCGCAGGGCCTCGCGGGCCAGGGCCTGCTCGATCATCAGCTCCTCGACCAGGTAGGGGATCGAGGTCGGGCGGATCATCTTGTTCTTGATGCGGTTGCGCAGCTCGCCCTCGGGCAGGTCGAAGGGGACCCAGCGGAAGACGTCCTCCAGGCCCGCGTCGGCCAGGACGTTGGAGATCGAGTAGCTCATCCCGTAGTTGGCCGACACCGTCCGGTTGAAGACCCCGCCGAAGACCGAGAAGACGTCGGTGGTGGCCCCCCCGATGTCCACCCCCACCAGGCTGATCCCGCGCTCGCGGGCCACGCGCTGCATGATCAGGCCCACCGCGGCCGGGGTCGGCATGATCGGCTCGTCCACCATCGCCATCAGGCGGGGATAGCCCGGAGCCTGGGCCATCACGTGCTCGAGGAACTGGTGCTGGATCTTCAGGCGCGCCGGCTGGAGGTTCTCCTCCTCCAGGCTGGGGCGCAGGTTCTCGACCACCTCCAAGGCGGTCCGCTCGCCCAGGACCGCCTGGACCTGCTCGCGGGCCTCGCGATTGCCCGCGTAGATCACCGGCAGGCGCAGGCTGGTGCCCAGGCGGGGCCGGGGGTCGGCGGCCCCGATCAACTGGGCCAGTTCCACCACGTGCTTCTGGGTGCCCCCGTCCACCCCGCCCGAGAGCAGCACCATGTCCGGCCGCAACTGGCGGATCCGCTCGATCTTCTCGTGGGGACGGCGCCGGTCATTGGAGGAGAGCACATCCATCACGATGGCCCCCGCCCCCAGGGCCGCGCGCTCGGCGCTCTGGGCGGTCATCTGGCGGACCACCCCGGCCACCATCATCTGCAGGCCCCCGCCGGCCGAGGAGGTGGAAAGGTACAGGTCCACCCCCCGCGTGCCGTCGAAGGGCTGGATCAGGTTTCCCTGGTCATCCAGAAGCGGACGCCCGACCAGCTCCGCCACCTCGGCCACGGCGTTGAGGACCCCCCGGGTCACGTCCTCGGCGGGAGCCTCCACCGTGGTGGGAGCCTCGCCGCGGACGGCCAGGCGGAACTCGTCGCCCCGCTTCTCGATCAGGATCGCCTTGGTCGTGGTGCTGCCGCAGTCGGTCGCCAGGATCGAGCGAATCGCGTCCTTGTCCATCGGCACGCCCCGTTCGGCCCCGAGGGCCGCGCCTCCTCGCGTGGCGGGTCCATCAGGCCAACATCGCGAAGCCCCAGACGTCTGGGCCGCCCCACGGCATGCGGTCCGATTCCTCAGGTCGGGAGGACTCCATGTTCATCGAGGTCGCCCTCTGGGTCGGCATCCTGGCGACGCCCCTGGCGCTGGCGCTCCTGGACAGTCAGCTCCAGAAGCGAGCTCCGCGGCTCGGGGTCTTCCTCCTCTGGGTCGCACTCCTCCTGTTCCTGCTGCTCGTCGCAGCCATCGCCCTCCCCAACTGGGCGCCTGCCTGGTGAGAGACCCTGTCATCGCCCCGGGCCCCGGGTCGAAGGGAGAGTCCGCTCCCTCGCGAACGGGCTGCGACCCCGAAGTGCCACGGCGAGGAGGCCCGAGATGAAGTCCGGAGATCTGTTGTGGGGCCTGGCCCTCGCCGGGAGCGCTGCCCTCCTGGGAATCCCCGCGAGCCAGGAGGCCTTCGTCGCCTTCACGACCGGGCATCCCTACCTGGCCGGCTTCCTGAAGTTCGCCTGGTTGGCCACCATGGGGGAACTCCTGGCTTTACGCATCGGGGCCGGCCGCTGGGCCCTGCCCGGGGCGCTGGGGGCCCGGGCCTTGATCTGGGGCCTGCTGGGGATCTCCATCACCCTGGCCTTCACGGTCTTCACCGAGGGGACCCGAGGGGCCATGCAGCGAGGCCTCCTGCCCGAAGGAGCCGGGCCGCTGGGGCTGGCCTTCTTCACCTCGGCCCTGATGAACCTGACCTTCGGGCCGGTGCTGATGGGCACGCACCGCTTCACCGACACCTGGCTGGACATGCGCTGCGAGGGGCTGACCAGGACGTGCGTCGCCGACGTGGCCAGGCGCATCGACTGGGTGGGCTTCTGCGACTTCGTCATCCTGAAGACCATCCCGATCTTCTGGATCCCGGCCCATACGGCCGTCTTCCTGCTGCCTGCCGAGTTCCGGGTGGTGGCCGCCGCCTTCCTGTCGGTGGCCCTGGGCGGAATCCTGGCCTTCGCCAAGAAGGCCCGGCCGGGTCCGGGTCAGGCCCCAAGCCTCGCCAGCTCCTCCCAGGAATAGCGCTGCCCCGCCACGTACAGCAGCTCGTCGCCCTCGCTCAGGCGGAAACCCTTCAGGCGCGTGTGCGTGACCCCGTCCCGGGTCACGCCCATCACGTTGACGTCCTGCGCCAGCAAGGCGCAGGCGAAGGGCAGGGCATCGCGCTCGGGCCCCTGCTCGACGGCGGTGCAGAAGAGGCTGTCGCCGTCGGCCTGGTCGGTCAGCTTCTCGACCAGACACGCGACCCCGCTCTGGCAGCTCTCCTGGACCAGAAGGTGGTTCACCACCCGGTTGGAGTAGACGATGGAGTCGCAACTGGTGGACTCGAAGAGCACCCGGTGGCGCTCGTCCAGGCACTCGGCCACGGTCTTGATGTCGGGGCGCAGATGCTCGATCATGGTGACCACCGAGGCCACCACCCCGTCGGAGGTGAGATCGGCCGGGTCGGTGCACAGGACCAGCGCCACCGAGGCCTGCTCCAGACGGGCGCGACGGAAGGTCTCCTCCTGCAGCGGCGAGCCGTGCACGAAGAACACGTTGTCCAGCGCGAAGGGCAGCCGCTCGATCCGCTCCGAGACGATCACCACGTCCCGGCGCATCCGCCCCTCATCCAGGCGCAGTTCCTCCAGAATCTGGCGGACCCGGGCCTCGCCGGGGAAGTTCACCAGGATCACGTGGTTGCGGCAGGGCACGGTGCTCAAGCCCATCAGCTCCCTCTGGGACATCTCGACCATCCAGTCCACCAGCAGGCCGAGCATGCCGCTGAAGGCCGACAGGCCGACCAGGATGATGAAGAAGAATGCGCCCAAGCGCCCACCCGTGGTCTGGGGGAAGTAGTCCCCATACCCGATCGTGGAGATGGACACGATGCTGTACCAGAATGAGTCCACCCAGGTCAGCCCCTCGTGGGCCTGGGCCTCGAAGAAGTAGAAGCAGGCACTGTTGCCCAGCAGGGCTGCCAGGACCAACAGCAGGATCAGGGCCAGGCTTGCGCCCCGGCGCTTGCGGAAGTTCCGAAAACTGCGGGTCATCCAGAACAGCATGTCCGGGTCCCTTCCCTGCCCGACCGGTCGGATTCCTGCCGCCTGGATGCACCCCGGCGCGGAAGAGCCCGCTCGTCCGAGCCTGGCCATTGAAAGAGGCTCCTGCCGTCCGGGGCGCGCTGGATCGCTACCAGTCGGTGGGCTTGAAGTCCTTGAGGAACTGGCCCCAGACGTGGACGCCGGTGTTGAAGCCACTGACGATGGGGTCGACGATCCGGGCGGCCCCGTCCACGATGTCCAGGGGCGGCGAGAAGTCGTTCTCGTCGGCCTTGCGACGGGCGAGCGCCGCCGGGTCCTCGTCGCTGACCCAACCGGTATCCACGCTGTTCATGTGGATGCCATCGTTGAAGTAGTCGGCGGCCGAGGTGCGCGTCATCATGTTCAGGGCCGCCTTGGCCATGTTCGTGTGGGGATGGCGCGTGGTCTTGAACTTCCGGTAGAACTGGCCCTCCATCGCCGAGACGTTGACGATGTGCTTGTCGCGCTCGGGCGTGCGCAGCATCAGGGCCTTCAGGCGCGCGTTCAGCACGAAGGGCGCGATGGCGTTGACCAGTTGGGTCTCCAGCAGTTCCACGGTGGGCACCTCGTGCAGCAGCATCCGCCACGAGTTGTGCTCGCGCAGGTCGATCTGCTGAAGGTCCTGGTCCAGGCGCCCCTGCGGGAAGAGGTCTGCGAGGTCCTCATGGTCCTCGTCGACCAGGCGGATCTGGGAGAGTTCGGCGGAGTGCGCAAAGCCCACCACTGGGGAGGCGCCCCGCGCCGCCAGCCCCGTCCCGCTCGCCGGTCCGGCGGGCAGCATGGCCTCCCGTCGCAGGCCCTCCCAGGCGCCCAGCAGGCTGGGCGCCTGGGAGGGCAGCGTCGCCTCCGAGGAGGTCTCCCGCTCCAGCATGTGCCGATAGAAGTCCGGCGGCCGGCGCACCGTCTGGCAGGCGTTGTGCACCAGGAAGTCCAGTCTTTCCCGGGTGGCCTCCAGGTGACGGCAGAAGGCTTCGACGCTGGGCGTGTGGCGCAGGTCCAGGCCGAAGATCTCCAGGCGATCCTGCCACTCGGGGAAATCCGGCTCGGCGGCGTAGCGGGCGGCGGCGTCGCGGGGGAAGCGGGTGGTGACCACCAGGTGCGCCCCGGCCCGCAGCAGCTTGATGCCGGCCTGGTAGCCGATCTTGACCCGCCCCCCGGTCAAGAGCGCGACCCGACCTCGAAGATCCGCCGACTCGGTGCGCTTGGCGTAGTTGAAGTCGCCACACCGGGGGCAGAGCTGGTCGTAGAAGGGGTGCAGCTCCCGGTAGTGGCGCTTGCAGATATAGCATAACTCGCGCCCCAGCAGCTCCTGGCCCTCCGGCTCCTCCGTCCCGTCCTCGAACTCGAAGTCTGCCGGGGGAAGCACATTGGGGGTGATGAAGACCGGCTTGTCGCGCAAGACCCGGATACCGGTGCCGGCGCTGGCTTCCCGGTCGCGCTGGCGCCGGTCGGACTTGCGCTGGCGCCGCAGCTCCTTGCAGGCC
>DCTU01000191.1:0-10286 GCA_002329445.1 bacterium UBP9_UBA1432 | reverse complement strand
GGTCGGAGGCAGGCGCACCGTCTCCAACCGGCGCCTGGCGCTGCCAGGGGTTCCCGGTCGGCAGACGAAAGGATTCCCTCGTGCAACACCAGATCGACGGGGTGATCGCCCAGGTCCTCCACCTGCGCTTCGAAGCAGGCGAATCGTGCTGGGCTTCCCGGGGCTCGATCGTCAGCCTGGAGGACGGACTGGACTGGCACCTGAAGGTTCCGGGCGGGTTTGAGGGGGCCGTCAAGCGGGGGCTGGCCGGCGAGAACCTGGCCCTGACCTTCATCCAGGCCCGGCGCGAAGGCGCTCAAGCCGTGCTCTCGGCCAACCAGGCGGGCAAGATCACCGCCTGGGACCTGGAACATGACGGACCCGTCCTGGCCACCCGCGGCTCGTTCCTGGCGGCCGTCGGCGAGGTCGACATCGGGGTCTCGATCGCCCGCCGCGCCGGAGCCGCCTTCTTCGGGGGAGCCGGCTTCTTCCTGCAGAAGATGTCGGGGCGTGGACAGATCTTCATCCACGGAGCCGGCGACTTCATGGAGCGGGTCCTGGGGGAAGGCGAGCGGATGCTGGTCAGCAACGGGAACCTCGCCGCCTTCTCCCAGCAGGTGGACTACAACGTCCGCAGCGTGGGCGGCTGCCGCAAGATGCTCTTCGGCGGGGAGGGGATCTTCATGACCGAGCTGGTGGGCCCGGGCCGGGTCCTGCTGCAGAGCCTGAAGCGAACCCTCGTCCAGGCGACGGCCCAGGCCTGAGGGATTCGCCCTCGGACAACCTCTCACGCCATCCTGATGGAGGTCCCATGAAACCCGGAAGACTCGTCCTGCTCGCACTCTTCGGACTGTGCCTGCTCGGCTCGGCCAACTCGTCGCCGAAGCCCACCAGCCGGTTGACCCTCGAATCGGGGACTCCCCTGGAGATCGCCGTGGTCCAGGATGTCGACTCAGGCTCGCTGAAGAGCGGGGACCTGGTCCACTTCCGGGTGACCCGCCCCGTGCTGGTGAAGGGAATCCCCGTGGTGGCCAGCGAGGCCCCCGCGCGCGGGGTGGCTGTCTACTCCCGCGCGGCCCGGGTAGGAGGCCGAGGCGAACTCCTGGTCCAGGTGGAGGACGTGGCCGCCGTCGATGGCACCTGGATTCCCCTGCGTGTGCGCCCCGCCCGCGACAAGGGCCTGGCTGGCCTGGTCCCCGCCGAGTGCATGGACCTGAGCGAGCCGGTCTTCCCCAAGGGGCGCAACGGAAGGCTCTCCTCCCAGCGCACACTGGAAGCGTGGACCGCGGCACGGCAGGACTTCCTGGTCACCTCCGCCGGAACCTCGCACAAGGTCGTCGCGGCGCCCCTGACCCCTCCCAAGGGCCTCCCGGGAACGCCGGTCCGGCTGGTTGCGGGAACCCCCGTCAGCCTCCGACCCGCCTCGGAGATTGTCTCCGACCAGGTGGTGACGGGGGACGCCGTGCCCTTCGTCACCTCCCAGGAACTGGTCCTGAACGGGCAGTCCCTGGTGGCGGCCGGGGCCCCGGCGACGGGCACGGTGCTGCTGGCGCGCGAAGCGGCGGCGGCCAACCACGGAGGCGTCCTGGTCCTGGGGATCGAGAGCGTCCAGGGCGTGGACGGACGGCCGATCCCCCTGCGCCTCTCCTCGGCCACCTCGGGCAGCGGCAATCACGTGATCAGCCTGGGGATCTCGGCGGTGGTCCCTCTGGTGGGGCTGGCCGTGCACGGCCGCAACGCCGTCGTTCCAGTGAACCACGAGTTCGTCGTGGCGGTAGCCCAGGACTGCCTGGTGGTGGTGCCTCCGACGCCCACGCCCGTCCCTGAGGCCGGAGTTTTCCGAAACCTTTCAGCATCTCGGGAGTAGCCTGGGATCATGAGGATCCGCGAGGCCGCCCCCGTCACAACCTTGCCTGGTTCCGGGCTCACGACCGCACCTGCCGGCGAGGGTCCCGAACCCGTCGACCGCTACTCCCTCGCTGCGGAATCGACCGGGGCGAACTTGATCCCACGCCCGCCCGCCTTCGCCGAACGCGTCGAGCGGATCCGGCCGCCGGAAGTCCCCGGTCAGCCTCGCCGGGTGACCCCGACCTACCAGCAGACCTCTCCGGCCTGGGTGGACCCCGAAGGCGACGCCCACCTGATCCGCCTTCTGGACCGCATCCCCGAGCGACTGATCGGGGCCCTGTTCAGCCATCTCCTGCGGGGCGAGAAGTGGGACCAGCGGGACGGCAGCGTGCGCCCTCCCCACCGCGTGGGACGCGAGGCTCCCGTCGATGTCCAGGCCCTGGGCCGCGACTTCCAGGACCTGGTGCGCGAAACCGGAATCCGCCCGACCCTCGGGCCCGAGCACAAATGGTCCCCCGAGGCGAAGAAATATCGGCGCCTGGGTTTCTGGCGCCGGGTGGGCAACTGGATGCGCGGCGGCCAGGATTTCCCGACGCCGGACGTTCCCGCCAGCAAGCTCTTCCTGTTGCTGGCCACGGGGCAGACCGCGCGCTTCGCCCTGACCGGCAAGGAATCTGCCCTGGAGACGGCGCTGATGCGCCGACCGGACCGCTCGGTGACCCCCTCCGACCTGCTTCGCGAGAGCTACGTCCTGAACCAGGGTGACCTGTATGCCACCCTGTTGACCGCCGAGAACGTGCTGGCCCGCGACCCCTACGACCCCCGCCGGGACGAACAGCCTCTGCAGCGCAAACTGGAATACCTCCGCAACGACACCCCGGAGGTCGGCGACAACTTCGCAGCCTGGTACCACTTCTTCGGAACCGCCCTGTACGCCCTGAAGCGGCCCGCCTGGCTGGCCCAGGTCGTGGCCCGGACCGAGACGGCCGGCTCGATCCTGCTGGAGGGCCCGGACCGCCAGGAAGCCTTCATCAACCGCCAGGGAGCCGAGTTCGGCAGCCTGCTGCGCCGCATGGTGGCCGAAGAGGCCCACCTCACCAGGAACTGAGAGCGCCTCCGGACCGGGCTGGTCCACCGGCTGTCCCCGACAACCGGCTGGTTCCCGACGTCCCTTGGACCCCCGTCTTCCAAGACCAGGGGGAGCGAAGGTGCGCTCAGAATCGGCCTGAATCCCTCTTGAGCGACGGCATCAAAGGTACCCTCAGAAGCACTGTGGTTCGATGTCCGTTTCGCAGCACAGGCACGACAAGGCTCTCCCCCTGACGACTGACGACCCGATCCAGGAACCGTTGGACCGAATGGGATTCCTCTTCGAGGAGGTCTCCGGGGCGAAACCCCGCTCTGTCCGCAACACCGCCCGGAACCGTTCGGCTGACTTCCATGACCTCCAGCCCGTGTCGATAGGGCGTGCCGATCTCAAGTCCCAGTGCGGACTCAACAGAGTCTCGAAAAGCGAGGTCTTCGGCCAGGCGGACCTCACTCCAGACGACCAGCAGGATCCCCACCACTGCGGCCGTGGCCAGGGAAGCGACAAGGACGGCCCGACGGAATCTGGCTGCACCTGAAGGGAGAGGGCTGCTACGTTCCACGTGGACTATTGTCGCACCCGTGAAGCGGAGGCGGCAAGATGATATTCATCTCGCACGCACCGACACGGGTTCCGAAGCAGCCCCTCCGAGGACTGTGGCAATACCTGACGGAGGACGAAGCCGCAGACCCGGCACGCGGGGGCGCTTGGGTGGACGGTCCGTCAAACCGTCAGGACGGGGAAGCCGGCTCCTGAACCTGCAGCACGCCGGTTCGGGCCAATTCCGCAAACCATGAGGCGCTGCGCTTGGGGGTGCGCTGCAGGGTCTGGCGGTCCACGTACAGCAGACCGTAGCGCTTGCGATAGCCGTTCAGCCACGAGAAGTTGTCCATCAGGGACCACATGTAGTAGCCCCGGACGTCCACCCCCTCCTGCATGGCCCGGTGCACGGCCCGCAGGTGCCCGGTGACGTAGGCGATCCGCGACGAGTCCTCCACCTGCCCCTCGCACAATCGGTCGGGCAGCCCGATCCCGTTCTCGGTCACGTAGACGGGCAGGCGACGCAGGTCCCGGATCCGGAGCAGGATCTCGTGCAGCGAATCGGGATCGACCTCCCAGTTCCAGTCCGTGTAGCGTCCGCGCGGATTCTGGACGAAGCGGAAGAGCCCCTGGATCGAGAAGCGCGAGGCCTCCTGCGGGTCCCCCGAGATGTTCAGGTGGAAGTCGGTGGTGGGAGCGTCGGCCGTGGCGTGGTGGGGCAGGTAGTAGTTCACGCCCAGCCAGTCGACGGTCGGGATGGAGCCTCCCTCAGAGGCCCCCGACGAGACGGGTTCGGCGAAGTCCAGGTCCCCGTGTGGAGCGGAACCGCAGGCCCGGAGGAACTCCAGCACCTCTTCGGGGTAGCGCCCCAGCAGGACGGGTTCCAGGAACCACCGGTTCAGGAGCCCGTCTGCCAGGCGGGCCGCGTCGGCATCCTGGGGCGAGTCGCTGGCGGGATGGACCGGCGAGAGGTTCAAGGCGATGCCGATCCCAAGACCTGGCTCCGGCCTCCCCCAGATCCGATGGTACAGCGCCACCGCCCGGGAGTGGGCCCAGAGCAGGTTGTGGGTCACCTGCATGGCTCGGCGGGGATCCCGCTGGCAGGGGGGATGCAGACCCGTCAAATAGCCGTGCATGGTGGACCAGCCCGGCTCGTTCAGGGTGGACCACAGCTTGACCCGATCGCCGAAGTGCCGGAAGCACAACTCGGCATACTCCAACCAGGCCTGCAGGATCTCGGGGTTCTCCCAGCTCTGCAGGTCCAGCGGCAGATCCCAGTGGTACAGCGTCACGTTGGGGGCGATCCCCTGCTCGAGCAGCCCATCCACGAGCCGGTCGTAGAAGTCCAGTCCGGCCTGGTTGACGGCGCCCTTCCCTTGGGGCAGCAACCGGGGCCAGGACAACGAGAAGCGGTAGCCCGAGTGGCCCAGGCGCTTCATCCAGCCGACGTCCTCGGCCCAACGGTGGTAATGGTCGCAGGCGACTTCGGGATGACTGCGCTCGTGGATCCGTTCGGGAAAGCGCCGGCAGAAGTCATCCCAGATCGACGGCCCTCGGCCGTCCAGGTCGGTGGCCCCCTCGATCTGCAGGGCGGCGGTGGCCGTCCCCCAGACGAAATCAGGTGGGAAGCGGCAGGATTCGCTCATGGCCGGGAGTTGGCCAACCTCCGGAGGTCTCCTTCAGAAAGGCCTGGGCGCTCGCAGTGGGCGCAGGCTTCCGCTACGAGATCGCAGTCGGGATCCGGCATGGTTCGCAGGAATTTCCCACGAAACATGCCGGATTCGGCGCCGGGCGCACCTGGGGTGTTGCCAGCGGATGAACGGCAGGTTGCCGCGAGGTGGACGGGATGTTGCCAGCCCGTGAACGGGCTTCGTCAAGGCCCGGTGCGAAGCGTCCGCATCCAAGACCCGGCATGGTTCGCAGGAAGTTCCCACGAAACATGCCGGAGCCGCCCTCGGGCGCGCCTCGAACAGCGCCATCCCCGCCGCAATGCGAAATCTGGGGGGGAGCAACCCCGCGGAGGCCCTGAATCCGCATCTGGACTGATGCGTTCAGCGACGCTATCATCAGCATAGGAGGAACCATCATGGACCACGTCCGGACCACCCTGTCGCTGCCAGGGGACCTCTACGAGGGATTGAAAGCCGATTACCGGCGCCTGGGCTTCTCCCGCATGGGCGACCTGGTGAACGAGGCGATCCGGGACTATCTCCATCGCCGGCGCCTGCAGGAAATGCACGCCTCGATGGAGCGGGCAGCCGCGAGTCCCGCCTACCGCAACCTGCTCCGGGAAGTGTCCGAGGACTTCGCCTCGGCCGACGCCGAGAACCTCCCCCCGGAATACTGAGATGATCGAGCAGGGAGACATCTTCTGGGCCGACCTCGACCCCGTCCGAGGCCGAGAGCAACGGGGCAGGCGACCCGTCCTGGTCTTGAGCCGCAACGAGATCAACCGGTTGCCCCTCACGGTGATGGTCCTGGTGGGCACAGGGGCCGAACACGTGCCTGAGAGGTTTGCCACGGATCTGCTGGTGACACCCGAGGAGTCGGGGCTGCCCAAAGCCACGGTCTTCATGGCCCTGCAGGTGCGAAGCCTGGCCCCCCGGCGCCTGGGGGACCGAATCGGACGCCTCGCCCCGGACCGACTCCCCGAGGCCTGGCAATGCCTCCGCTACCTGATGGGAGACGACCGGCGCCCCTGAGCTGGCCGGACCTGAGAAGCCCTTCCCACTGGACCTGAAGCCATGCCAGCCTCTGGCCGATGGACCTGTCGGTGCTGATGGGGTCGAGCAACCGTCCAGCGCCGGAATCCACCAAAGCTCAGTTCGCCGATCCCTCGAGCAGCCTCCTCCCAGTCCCCCCTTCATGGCAGGCCCGCCCCCGCTCCGGGGCGAAGCCTGCCCGCGAGATGCCCTCTCCGGTTCGCTCTGCGCGCGCCTTCACGCTGATCGAGGTGATGATCGGGATCGCCATCCTGGCCATCGTCCTGGCCATTCCCCGCTCGGCCCGCAACTCGGTCCAGGGGCTGACCCTGGAGGCCGACTCCCGGCGGGCGTTGCGCAACGCGCGCATGAACCTCGACGAGCTGCGCCGGCGGGACTTCGACCGGTTGCCCCCCGAGCTCCTGACCGTGGCCCCGGATGGCACGGTTTCCCCAAGCCAACCCCACGTCGTGCCCGGCAGCCTGGAACTGCGCACCCTGGACGGCCAGCCGCCCCGACCTGGAGCCCGGGTGGTGGCCGACTACCGGTTCTGCCTGCCCGAGCGGGGAGAGGCCCACACCGTGCCCAGCCAACCTCCCCACCGGGTGGAACTGGTCCAGGCCCCGGTCCGTGAGCTGCTTGGAGCCTTCCTGGCCGCCGGCGAGACCCTCCAGCCGATCTCGGCCTCGCTGAGCGAGGATCGCAAAGCCCTGGTGCTGCCGGCCAGCATGGCCGGAAGGGTGGTGGTGGCCGACTACCTGGGCGATGGCCCCGGGGCCGAGGCCTGGGGGAGCTTCCTCTCGGCGGACCTGCGGCCAACCGACCAGCCCACGGCCTTCAAATTGTTGCACCTGCAGTGGAATGGCGGGGAACCCGGCGCCCACCTCACGCTGTTGAGGGTCCGGCGATGAGGACAGGCCGTGGTTTCACGATGATCGAGCTGGCCATCGTGCTGGGCCTGATGGCCCTCCTCCTGACGCCCTTCCTGGACCTGGTCGTCTCGGTGTACCGCGAGACGCGCAGCCTCTCGGTCCAGGCCGACCTGATGGCGGAGGCCGAGAGGACCGCAAATGCCCTCTTCCGCCGGGCCGCCCTGGGCCCCTACCAGATTCATCCCGACAACCACGGGATCCGCTTCGCCGACGCCTCGGAGGTGCGATTCCAGGACGGCATCCTGCGGATGGGTCAGCAGGCCATCCCGCTGCAAGACTTCGCGGCCATCCGGCGGAACGGCGTCTTGACGGTGCACCTCTGCTTCCAGGCCCCGACCCGGGCAGGCGGTCCGGTGAAACCCCGATTCTTCTCGTTCGACTGGCCCGCTGCGGGGGTGCCCCGATGAGGGCGCCGCGCGGCTTCACGCTGATCGCCGTGATGTGGTTTGCCGCGCTGGTGCTGACGACCACCCTGGCCACCCACGGCCTGGTCGGAGTGGTGCGCCACCGCCTGGCCCACCACCGGGCGGAGGTGGCTGCCTCCTCGATGGCCGTCTCGGGGGCCGACTACGCCCAGGCCATGCTGGCCAGCGGGCGCTGGTCCTCCCCGCACAGCTTCACCTCGCCGGACCTGGATCGGGGAGGCTTCTTCGCAGTCGAAATCCAGGGAACCACGGTGCGCAGCACGGGCGTCTTCGGCCCGGCCCGCGTGACCGTGGTGCGAAGGCTGCCATGAAGAGGGTCGGATACCCCATCCTGCTGCCTGCGCTCCTCCTCTTCCTGGCGGGACTTCTGCTCGGCGTCCTGGGGGTGGTGCTGGCAGTGCTGGAAGGCTTGCTGGGCGAGGCCGCGGGCCTGCTCGGGGGGATCTCCTGGAGGCTGGGAGGCCTGGCCTGCTGGGCTGGTGTGCTGACCCCCTTCCTGTACGACTGGTTCCGCGGCCGCTCTTCCGCCGAGGACCGGGCCCTGCTGGCGGAGGCCCTGGCAGACCTCCTGGAGTTGGGCCTCCCCCTGGACGAGGCGTTGGCCCGCCTGGGTACCGAGATGCGCGCCAACGCGGCATGCAGCCGCTCGCGCACCGCGTTTGCCGTTGTTGCGGCGGCTCGGGGCCTGGCCGGCGGGGCCACGCTCTCGGAGGCCCTCGCCGCCACGGGCGCCTTCCCCGACCGATGGAGCCGGCTGGTGGCCGCCGGCGAAGCCACCGAGCGGCTGCCTGGCGCCCTGCGCTCGCTGGCCCGCCTGGAGTGCGTCCAGAACCCCCTGCCCTTCGAGGCCCTGGTGCGGACCTTCATCTTCCTGCC
Source organism: bacterium UBP9_UBA1432 (assembly GCA_002329445.1). Taxonomy (GTDB): domain Bacteria; phylum Vulcanimicrobiota; class Xenobia; order Xenobiales; family Xenobiaceae; genus Xenobium; species Xenobium purgamenti. The sequence goes on along the minus strand of DCTU01000191.1, from coordinate 1,897 downwards.
CCTGGCGGGCGGCGTGGCCTTCTTCCTGGGAGCCTACGCCCTGCCTGGCGTGACCGGCCTCCTGGAGGCCATAGGCACCGAGTTGCCGGCCACGACCCGGATGCTGATGCTCGGGCGTCATCTCCTGCCTCCCCTGCTGGCTTTGCTCCTGCTCTCCCTCCCGCTGGCGTTCCTGGCCGGTCTGTGGCGCCCGGTCCGCGAGGTCATGTCCACCCTGGCCTCTCGGCTGGGCACGGGAAACCGGCAGACCCAGGGGGTGGTCCTGGGGGCCCTGGCCGCCGCGACCCGCCTGGAGATGAGCCTGGAGGAGATGCTCCGGGTCGCCTCTCAATCCACCACGGATCCCTGGTATCGCCAGGCCCTGAATGCCCGGCCCGGAGACACCCTGGCCGAGGTGCTGGAGGCCCGTCCCGACCTCTTCGAGCCCCAGGTGCGCTGGCTGGTGCGCCAGGCCGAACGCGACGGGAACCTGGCCCAGGCCCTGGAACATTGCGCCGCCCACCTGCAGGAGGTGGCCGAGCAGATGCGCTGGCGGCGGCGGGTCCTGGCGGAAGTGGGCCTGACGGCCGCCATGGGGCTGGTGGTGCTCCTGATGCTGGTCGGAGTGCTGCTTCCACTCACCCGGCTCACCACCGAGGTCCTGTTGAGATGACGTCGTTGGGAATGCTGGCCCGCATGCTGCGAGACCTGGGGGCGCTCCTGACCCTGGGGCACCCCCTCCTGGAGGCCCTGGGCCGGGTCCGCCTGCGCGCGCGGGGCCATGAAGCCCGACTCCTGCAGGTCCTGGAGGAGCACGTGCGCGGTGGAGACTCCCTGGCCCGGGCCCTGCAGGGCTGCCCGGTCCCCCAGACGTTGAAGCGGGCCGTCCAGGCGGGCGAAGAGGCGGGCGACCTGCCCCGGGCCTTGCAGCAGACGGCCGACCTGTTGGAGTCCACCGAGTGGCGGCACCTGGGGGTGCGCTCGGCGCTGGCCTACCCCCGCTTCGTGGTGGTGACGGGCCTGGTCCTCGGACTGGTCCTGGCCCTGGTCCTGCCCACCCTGTTCGGGGGACTCGCCCATCTGGACCAGGAACTGCCGCTGGCCACCCGGCTGGGCATCGGCCTGGGGCAATGGCTCTCCAGCCCCATGGTGCTGGTCCTCTTGGTGGCCGGGATGCTGGGGATCGACGCCCTCCTGGCCGGGCGCTGGGGACTGGACTCCTGGCGGTTGCGCCTTCCGGTCCTGGGCGCCTGGTTGCGCCGCCAGGAGACGGTGACCTGCCTGGAGTGGCTGGACCATCTCCTGACCCGAGGGCTCCCGCTGGACGAGGCCCTGCGAATCTCTGCGGGGGCCGCCTCCTCACCCGCCTTCGCCGGGGAACTGGAGTGCCTGGCTGGCGAGGTGGCCCAGGGCTCGACCCTGGCCGAGGCGACCGCGCTGCGGGTCTTCCCCGGCACCGCAGCCTGGCTGGTGACCCAGGCCGAGAGCCGCGAGTTCCCGCCCGGCGTGCTGACCCGGATGGCGCGCACCCTGCAGCGGGAGGTCGACCTGACCGCGAATCGCGGCCTGGCCCTGGTCGAACCCCTGGCCCTGCTGGCGGTGGGAGGCTTGCTGGGGGCCCTGGTCCTGGCCTGGTTCCTGCCGCTCTACCAGTTGATCGGAGCGATGGGATGACCCCGATCCCGACCCCGACCGAGCTGCACGACGCCACCCGGCAACTGGCCTTGCTGGCCCGACTGGGCTACCCGCTGTCCGAGGGGCTCCAGGCCATGAGGGAGACCTCTCCCTGGCTTGCCGGGGTGGGCGAGTCGCTGGCCCGGGGCGACACCCTCAACCAGGCCGTCACCCGGCACCCCCGCGTCTTCTCGCCCTTCTACGCCGCCATGGTCGAGGCCGCCGAGGCCTCCGAGAAGCCCGC
>DCTU01000394.1 GCA_002329445.1 bacterium UBP9_UBA1432 | reverse complement strand
GAGCAGCCCCTCCTCTTCGTGGGCGCCTTCCGGGACTTCGAAGAGCTGCAGTTCAGAGGACTGCGCGACCCCGAGGAGGAGGCCGAGCGGCGCTCGGCCGCCGATACCAAGGTCCTGCGCTGCCCCAACTGTGGCGCCCCCCACGAGCTGGCCGGAGGCCCCCGCACCCAGACCCTGGTCTGCACCTTCTGCGACGCCGGAATCGACCTGACCGACCCCAACTACGGCCTCCTGTGGAAGGCCCAGAAGGCCCGCAAGGAGGAGCCGGGGATCCCCCTGGGCAGCAAGGGGAACCTGGACGGTGCGACCTGGGAATGCCTGGGCTTCCAACGCCGCTTCGTGCGCATCGAGGGCGTCGACTACTACTGGAGCGAGTACGTCTGCTACAACCGGGAACGAGGCTACCGCTACCTGGTGGAGTCTTCGGGCCACTGGACCTGGGTCGCTCCCATGCACAAGCTGCCGACGGCCTCGGACGGACGGCCGGTGCACGGCTGGCCTCCCCAGGACTTCCTGATGCTGGACGGGCAGAAGTTCAAGCACTTCCAGTCCGCCACCGGGCAGGTCTCCTACGTGGTGGGAGAATTCCCCTGGCGGGTCAAGGTGGAGGACTCCGCCGGGCTGCATGACTACATCTGCCCGCCCCAGATCCTCTCGGCCGAGGTCACCTCCGACGGGATGACCTGGTCGCTGGGCCGTTACCTGGAACCCGAAGAGGTCTGGAGCGCCTTTGGACTTTCCGGGAATCCCCCCGCGCGCACCGGGGTCGGAGCCAACCAGCCCTCCCCCCTGGCCGGCATGCTGCGCACGGCCTGGATGCAGTATGCGGTCTTCTTCCTGGTCGGCTTCCTGATGATGATCGGCTTCTCGATCCTTTCGGCCCAAGCCCCCGTCCTGACCCAGGACTTCGTGGCCGTGCAGGGTGAGGAGCCCAGCGTGGTGACCCGCCCCTTCAAGCTGGAGGGACGGACCTCGAACCTGGTGGTCCGCCTCCAGACGAATCTCGACAACCGCTGGGCCTACTTCGACATGGCCCTGATCAACGAAGAGACGCGCCAGGCCAGGATCTTCTCGAAGAGCGTCAGCTACTATCACGGGTCGTCAGGAGGCGAGAGCTGGAGGGAGGGCAGCAGGACCGAGGAGACGACGGTTCCCTCGGTCCCTTCCGGCACCTACGTCTTGAGGCTTGAACCCCAGACCGGCACGGGGAACACGCCCGACAACCTCTCGGCCAAGGGTTCCACGGCCGGTCAGCCGGTCCTGAAGTATGGCGTCCGCCTGACCCGGGACGTTCCCTCCTGGAGCTATCTCTGGTTCGTGATGGTCGTCCTGGCGATCTATCCCATCCTGGTCTGGGTCCGCTACGGTTCCTTCGAGCAGAAGCGCTGGCTGGAGAGCGACCACGCCCCCGGGGACTCCTCGGATTAGCCTGGCACGGAGACGAGCATGAACTTCTTCTACGGAATCCTGGGATCCGCCGCCTTGGCCCTGGTCTTCTGGATCCAGTTCGTGGGCTGGTCGCCGACCTCGGTCGACCAGATGCCGAATGCCCCCAAGAACATCCGCAACAACCCGGCTGCCTATCGGAGCTTCTACGCCGTCGGCTTTCGCGGCAAGTAGGCCAGGACTTCCATGCCCCAACTGATCCTGCTGTCGGTCTTCGTCATCGCGACATGCGGGCTGGTCTACGAATTGCTGGCGGGAACCCTGGCCAGCTATCTGTTGGGCGACTCGGTCCTGCAGTTCTCGACGATCATCGGGACCTACCTCTTCGCCATGGGGGTGGGATCGTGGCTGTCGAAGTTCGTGGTCCGGGGATTGCTGGCCCGATTCATCCAACTCCAGGTCCTGGTGGGCCTGCTGGGCGGCCTCTCGGCTCCCCTGCTCTTCCTGACCTTCAGCCATGCCTCGGCGGGAGCCTTCCGGCTGCTCCTGTACCTGGTGGTCTTCCTGGTCGGGATGCTGGTCGGCCTGGAGATCCCCCTGATCCTGCGCATCCTGAAGGACCGCCTGGAGTTCCGCGACCTGGTCTCGCAGGTCCTGGCCCTGGACTACATCGGCGCCCTCCTGGCCTCGGTCCTCTTCCCGATGGTCCTGGTCCCCTATCTGGGCCTGATCCGGACGGCCTGCTTCTTCGGCCTGGTCAACGTGGGCGTGGCCCTGGTCTTCCTGCACGCCATGAGGTCCCAACTGGCTTCCCGGACCTGGCTGGGCGTCCAGGCCGGCCTGGCGGCGCTGGCCCTGGTCGGGTGCTTCGCGGCCTCCGAGCACATCACCCGGCTCTCTGAAGAGGCGCTGTACTCCGATGAAATCATCCTGACCCGCGACAGCCCCTACCAGCGGATGGTGCTGACGCGCCATCGCGACGACCTGCGCCTGTATCTGAACAACAACCTGCAGTTCTCGTCCCAGGACGAGTACCGCTATCACGAGTCACTGGTCCAACCCGCCCTGGCCAGCGCCGCCCATCCCCGCCGGGTCCTGATCCTGGGCGGAGGCGACGGCCTGGCAGCCCGCGAGGTCCTGCGCGATCCGCGCGTCGAGTCGATTACCCTGGTCGATCTGGACCCCGAGATGACCCGGACCTTCGCAACCCACCCGCTGCTGACCCGCCTCAACGAGGGTTCGCTGACCTCCCCCCGGGTGCGGGTGGTCAACCAGGACGCCTTCATCTGGCTGGAGGAGAACCCGGGCGTCTTCGACGTGATCCTGGTGGACTTCCCCGACCCCAGCAACTTCTCGGTCGGCAAGCTCTATACCACGACCTTCTACCGCAGGCTGCGCGCCCACCTGGCCCCGGACGGGGCCTGCGCCATCCAGTGCACCTCTCCGATGTTCGCCCGGCGCTCCTTCTGGTGCATCGTCCAGACCCTGGCCGACGTGGGCTTCCAGGTCCGTCCCTACCACGCCTACGTCCCTTCCTTCGGGGAGTGGGGCTTCTGCCTGGCGACGGCCCGGGAGGTTCCCGTCCCCCAGGCCCGGGGTGAGCGCTTCCTGACCCCTTCGACCTGCGCGGCCATGTTCGAGTTCCCCGCCGACCTCGAACCCCTGCCCGTCGAAGTCAACCACCTGTACAACCAGGCCCTGGTGCGCTACTACGACGCCGAATGGCGGGCCGTCATCGAGTGATCGGACGCCGCGAGTTCCTGGCTGGTTTGGGGGCCGGAGGAGCCCTGCTGGCGGCCGCAGGCTGCCGCCGTCGAAGCGACTTCCCTGGTCGCCTGGTGGGCACCGCCGAGCGTCGGGGGCACGGGCTCTTCGCCCCCCCTCGCAAGCCCCCCGCTCGTCGTGAACGCGTCGCCGTGGCCATCCTGGGAAGCGGCGTCGCCGGCCTGAGTGCAGCCTGGAAGCTGGGACGGGAGGGCCTGGAAGACTTCCGGGTCCTGGAGCTGGAGGATCAGGCGGGAGGCAACTGCCGGTTCGCCGAGTATCCCGAATCCAGGGCCCCCTGGGCCGCCCACTACCTGCCCGTCCCGACCCGGGAGGCCCGAGCGACCCTGGAGCTGCTCGACGACCTGGGCCTGGTGCGAGGCTGGACCCCGTCCGGAGACCCGATCTACGACGAACGCCATCTCTGCCACGCTCCGGACGAGCGCCTGTATCAGTTCGGACGTTGGGAGGAGGGGCTCTACCCCCACCTGGGCGCCACCCCCGACGACCTGCGCCAGACGCGGGCCTTCTACGCCGAGGTCGAGCGCTGGCAGGCCCGACGCGACAAGTCGGGCCGCCGGGCCTTTGCCATCCCCGTCGACCTGTCCTCGCCGGAGGCCCGGGAGCTGGACATGATCTCGATGTCCCAGTACCTGACGAGTCAGGGGTGGACCTCGGAGCGGCTGCGCTGGCACATCGAGTATGGTTGTCGCGACGACTACGGGACATCGCTGGAGTCCACCTCGGCCTGGGCCGGACTGCACTACTTCGCCAGCCGCTCGCCGGATCGGGCCGGGCCACCCGGGGCGCTCTTCACCTGGCCGGAGGGGAACGGCTGGTTGCTCCGGACCGTGATGGAGCGCATCGCTCCCCGCCTGACCACCGGAGCGCTGGTCTACCGGATCGCCGAGGTGGGTCGTGGCGTGGAGGTGGACTACCTGGACCTGGGTCGCGGTGAGCCGGTGCGCCTGGCGGCCGACCGCGTGGTGTGCGCCCTGCCGGCCTTCCAGCGCGCCCGCCTCCTGGAAGGCAGTCCTGGCTTTCGAGAGTTCACCTGCTGTCCCTGGGTCGTGGCCAACCTGGTCCTGGACCGTCCACCCGAGCCAGGGCACGGTTTTCCCTTGAGCTGGGACAACGTGATCTATGATTCCCGGTCGCTGGGCTACGTCGTGGCCACCCATCAGGACCTGAAAGCGCGAACCGCCGGGCCCACCGTCCTGACCTGGTACCGCTCCTTCGTCGAGGACCCCTCGCAGATCCGCTGGGGACTTCTGGGTCGGACCTGGGAGAGCTTCCGGGACGAGATCCTGGCCGACCTGGTCCCGGTGCACCCGGACCTGCCGGAGAGGATCCGGCGACTGGACGTGATGGTCCTGGGGCACGCGATGGTTCGCCCCGTTCCGGGGCTGGTCTGGGGCTCCGAGCGCCGCCGGGCGGCCCTCCCCCAAGGTCGGATCCACTTCGCACACTCCGATCTGTCGGGAATCTCGCTTTTCGAGGAGGCCCAATACCACGGGGTCCGAGCAGCCCAGGAAGTGCTCGAGGCTGGCGGAGTCTCCTTCGACTCTTCGCTGTAACCCCCCGAATTCGCTCGGGCCGCCAGGGACCCGGGGAGCGGGCACGAAAGAGGCCCCTGGAGTGCGGGTCTGGCCGTCCTGGCGCCTGGGACTCCAGTAAGCCCGGAGCACGGGCATCTGAGGAAGGTGAAGACGCTGATGACTGGTGAGTGGGTCGACATCCTCAAAACCCTGGTCTGGGCCCTGGTAGCCTCCGTGGCCATGAGCCTGTCCATGGGAATCCTGATGTTCGTCTGGGACAAGATGACCCCCCGCGTGGACGAATGGGAGGAACTCAAGAAGGGCAACGTGGCCGTGGCCATCGTGATGGCTGCCGTGATCCTGACCTTCGGAATCGTGGTGGCCTCCGTCCTGCACCAGGGGACCACCATCCTGCCCTCGAGCCCTGGGATGCCCTGATCTCCAGGGCCATCCGGCCCCCAGGAACCTGGCCCATGGTCGGAGGGACCCGCTCGCCGGCGGGTCCTTCTGCGATCTGGCAGAGGAGATGCCTGCCGGCCACAGAATGCCCCGCCCCATCTCGGGGGACGACAA
>DCTU01000451.1:2008-2936 GCA_002329445.1 bacterium UBP9_UBA1432 | reverse complement strand
GACGGCGTGCTTGCCCAGGTAGGCTGCCACGGCCGCGCCGATCAGCATGACCCGGGTCGGATCGATCCCCTCGGTGTGGGGGGTGGGATCGGCCTGGGGAGCGGACGGGACGTGGCGATCCGGGGCGGACTTCTCGACCGACCGCAATTCGTTTTGGAACTCGTCGAGTTCCGAGCGCGTGGCGACACGGGAAGCCAGATACCCCCCGACCGCGCCCAACAGAAGTGTGACCAACCAGCGCATGGAGCCTCCTTGTGCCTCAGAGCGGAATATTGCCGTGCTTCTTCTGGGGGCGCAGCTCCCTCTTGCGGTGCAGCAGGTCCAACGCCTCGACCAGGTGGATCCGGGTCCGGGCCGGGTCGATGATGTCATCGACGTGACGCCGCCCGGCGGCCACGTAGGGGTTGGCAAAGGCCTCCCGGTAGGACTCGGTCAGTTCCTTGCGCTTTGCGGCGGGGTCGGTGGCCTCCGAGATCTCCTTGCGGAAGATGATCTCTGCGGCCCCTTCGGCCCCCATCACGGCGATCTCCGCCTGGGGCCAGGCGAAGACCCGGTCCGCTCCCAGGTCCTTGCTGCACATGGCCAGGTAGGCGCCGCCATAAGCCTTGCGCAGGATGACCGTCAGCTTGGGGACGGTCGAAGCCGAGTAGGCGAAGAGCATCTTGGCTCCGTGGCGGATGATCCCGCCATGCTCCTGCGTGACTCCGGGCAGGAAGCCAGGGATGTCCACGAAGTTGACCAGGGGGATGTTGAAGACGTTGCAGGTGCGGATGAACCTCGCCCCCTTGCAGGAGGCGTCGATGTCCAGCACGCCGGCCCCGGAAGCAGGCTGGTTGGCCAGCACGCCCACCGGGCGCCCGGCCAGCCGTCCGAAGCCGACGACCAGATTGGGGGCGAAGTCTGCCTGGACCTCCAGCAGGTAGCCGTC
>DCTU01000451.1:0-1942 GCA_002329445.1 bacterium UBP9_UBA1432 | reverse complement strand
TCCTCCAGGTTGTTGGAAGGCAAGAAGCTCAGCAACTGCCGGCACAACTGCATGGCATGCTGGTCGTCCTCGGCGATGAAGTGGATGTTGCCCGAGCGGGTCATGTGGGCATCCGCCCCGCCCAGGGCCTCCTGGGAGATCTCTTCTCCGGTGACCTGCTTGATGACCTGGGGACCGGTGATGAACATCCGGGCCTGGCGGGTCTGGATGATGAAGTCCGTCAGGGCCGGGCTGTAGGCGGCCCCTCCGGCGCAAGGCCCGCAGATCAGCGAGATCTGGGGGACCGTCCCGGAGAGCATCACGTTGCTGTAGAAGACCTTGCCGTANNGTCCCCGTCTTCAGGGCCCCTTGCATGGCCTCGACGATCTTGTCGCAGTGAACCTCGCCCGCGGCCCCACCCAAGGCCGTGAAGTCCTGGCTGGCCAGGTGGACCTTGCGGCCCTCGATCGAGCCAAAGCCGGTCACCACTCCATCGGCGGGGACCTCCTTGTCGGCCATCCCCAGGTGGGTGCAGCGGTGTTGGGCGAAAAGCCCCTGCTCGCTGAAAGTGCCGGGGTCCAAAAGGACCTCCAGGCGCTCTCGGGCCGAGAGCTTTCCTTCTGCGTGCTGCTTGTCCACCCGCTTGGCCCCGCCGCCCTGCTGGAGCTTCTGGCGCCTCTCGGCAAGGGTCTTCAAGCGTTCGGTCATGGTCAACATCGGATTCTTCCTTTCGCGGATCAAGAACAGGACGGGACTACATCGGCTCGACGGTGATCTTGTGGGAGCGATCGCCCAGGGTCACCAGGTAGCGAACCGGCTCGGTGATCCCGCTGTGTTCTCGAGCCTGGGCCACCGTGGCCGGTTGGGTCGCAACCGGAGCCTGCCCCACAGGCCGGGCCACCGATTTGGCCCCCTGGGCCCGCTCCGAGAAGAACTTCGGTGCGGTGGTGGGGAACATCGCGTAGGTCAGCACGTCCTCGTCCGAACCGTTGCAGCCGGTCAGTTCCAGGGCTTCCGAACGAAGGACCGCCCACTCGGGGTTGAGCAGGTCTGCCGGCCGACAGGTGATGGGCTCTTTGCGGGAGCTGACCCGGGCCTTCTGGACCACGTCGGGATCCTTCTCGGCCGCGGTGGCCCCGTAATACCCCAGCATCAGGTCGGCGAACTCCGAGGTGATGGCCTTGTAGGGCCCCATCAGGACGTTGAAGACCGCCTGGGTCCCGACGATCTGCGAGGAAGGCGTCACCAGCGGCGGATAACCCGCCGCCTGGCGCACCCGCGGCACCTCCTCCAGGACCTGCTCGAGCTTGTCCCCCGCCCCCTGCTCGCGAAGCTGACTCTCCATGTTGGAGATCATCCCGCCCGGAATCTGGGACTTGAAGATCCGCGTATCGACGGTCTGGTAGGCCGACATGAAAGCCTCGTAGCGGGGCGTGACCTGGTCGAAGTGGCGCCGAGCCTTGTCGATGCGATCCAGGTCCAACCGACTGTGGTAGGGTTGCCCCTCCAGCATCTCGACCAGGGTCTCGGTGGGGTTGTGCCCTGAGCCCAGGCACAGGCTGCTGACAGCCGTGTCGACGATGTCCGCTCCGGCCTCGATGGCCTTCTGCAAGGAGACCAGGGTGACCCCAGTGGTGGCGTGGGTGTGGACATGGACCGGCATCTTCGCGCCGCAGGCCTTCTTGATTCCGCGGACGATGTCGAAGGCCGGCTGGGGCTTGAGCAGGGCCGCCATGTCCTTGATGCAGATCGAGTCGCAGCCGCGCTCTTGAAGCTGCAAGGCCAGATCCACGAAGGCCTCCACGGTGTGGACCGGGCTGACGGTGTAGCACACCGTGCCCTGGGCATGCTTGCCCGCCTTCTTGACGGCGGAGATGGCCCGTTCCATGTTGCGGATGTCGTTCAGGGCGTCGAAGATCCGGAACACGTCGATCCCGTTGGCCGCCGCGCGCTCGCAGAAGCG
>DCTU01000367.1:2422-12278 GCA_002329445.1 bacterium UBP9_UBA1432 | reverse complement strand
CTCCCCCTTCAGTCGCGTATCTTCCTCATCAGCACCACCCTTCCCAGGAACCTCCTGCGAAACATGACGGAGAGCGGGCAAGCACGGGTGGGCGGGCACGCAACGCGGGCGCACACACACGGCGCAGGCGCGCAACGCGGACCCCCTCCCCCACCCGCAGGATCCCGTCCCCCAGGCACGGAATGAGCGTGGAGTTCGCAGGCCGGGCCGGGCGGTATCAGCCCGAAGACAGGCCGACGACGAGGAGGGCGACACACGTGGCTGGAGTGGCGCAAGGGGTATTCCTGGGCACGGACGGAGGGGCCACCACTTCCAAGGTGGGCGCGGTGTGGCAGGATGGCACGACCGTCTCCACCCGGCTCCTGCAGCGTCCCACGGGCTCGGAGGGCGGGCCCGACGCGGTGGTCCAGGCCTGGGTGGCCTCCGCCAGCGACTACCTGGCCGAGCACGGCCTGGAGTGGGAGCAGGTGCAGGGCGTGGGGCTGGCCATCCCGGGGCCGTATCCGCGCTATGGCGTCCTGGGCCGCTCGCCGAACCTGCCGGAGTCCTTTGTCGACTGGAACGTCCACGAAGCCTACAGTCAGGCCCTGTCCGCCAGGGCCGGCCGACCCGTCCCGCTGGTGGTGGGCAACGACGGCAACATGGGCGGGGTGGCCGAAGCCCAGCACGTACGCGGCTCGCGGCAGGCGACGGTCCTGATGCTGGCCCCCGGCTCGGGGCTGGGCTGCGCCTTCGTCGATCGCCACGGCCTGCCGCTGGACGGCGACACCCTCAACGGCATGGAGGCGGCCCACATGCCGGCCCCCCTGCACCTGCTGGACGAGCCCGCCTATCCTTGCGGGTGCGGGCGCACCTGGGGCTGCGTCGAGATGTACACCGCGCTGGCGGGCCTCCCCTACCTGATCGAGCGGCGCCTGCCGCAGCATCCGGACCACGAGCTGGCGCGCTCGTCCGCCCCTCCCCGCCAGAAGGCCTTCGCCCTGCGCGGGCTGGCCCAGAAGGGCGATCCCCTGGCCCAGGAGATCTTCGACTTCCAGGCCCGGGCTTTGGGCCTGCACGTGGCGAATCTCGCCATGGCCCTGGACCCGGAGTTCGTGGTGATCGGCGGCGGACTGATGGACCCCGACGCGACCAGCCCGGCCTTCCGCGAGCGCTATCTGCGCCTCCTGCGCGAGGCGGCCGACCCCTACCTGTGGCCGGCCCAGCGTCAGCGCCTCACCCTGGTCCCCGCGGCCTTGGGGGACCTGTCCCAGGCCATTGGCGCGGCGCTGACTTCCCTGTATCTGGCACAGGCCGGCACACCCGTCCTTATCGGCTGAATCCGCAATCCTTCGCAGGAGCTTCCTGGGAAACATGCTGGATTCCGCGACCTGGACCGAGAGGGCGGCAGGGAGCCCGGCAAGCACGCAGACGCGCGCCTCGTCGGGCACAGTGCCTCAAAACGCCAAGCGACGCGACCGCTCCGGAGCCAGGCCTGAGGCTCCCGAGCGGCCTGCCGCTTTCGGTGTGTCCCCTCGACGCTCTTCCCGTCAGGAAGGTCCCACCGAGAGGATCTTGTCGAAGCCAGCGATCTTGAGCACTTTGAGGACCTGGGGCTTGACGTGGACCAGCGAGAGTTGTCCGGGCCCCTTCTGCTTGCCCACCTGCAGGCAGAGCCGCAGGAAGGCCGAGGACACGTAGTCCACCTCGGCCAGGTCGAAGACCACGGGCCCGGGAGTCTCGGCAACCCGAGCCGTGACCTCGGAAGTCAGGTTGGCGGTCGTCACCGTGTCCATCTGCCCCGAGAAGGCACAGATCAGCCGATCCTCATCCAGTGAAAAGACAACCATGGCCCCTCCTCTATGCGATTCCGAAGCCTGTCCGGCTCAGGAGTTGCGGCGATATTCGCGCTCGATCTGCGCGGCGTCCATGCTCTCGTCCAGAAGGATGGCGGTGCCCATCCGCTGCAGCTTGAGGTTGTCGCGCCGTCGGGTGACGCGTTGGATGTTGAGCAGGTGGCGGGCGGAGACGTTGTCGGTCGTGATGTTCTTCCCGGAGGTGCCGCATCCCAGGGTCAGGGAGGGTTCCAGGGTATTGAAGATCCCGCCGACCCCGCCCTGGGAGGACGGGGTGTTGACCAGGATGCGACCGGCGTTCATCGCCAGCGAGAAGTCGCGGATTCGCGCCTCGTCGTTGGAGAAGATGCTGACCGTGTGGCCGATCCCGCCGTAGAAGTTGATCTCGATGCAGAGATTGACGGCCTCCTGGAAATCCGAGGCGACCTTGAAGGCCAGGACCGGGGCCAGGATTTCAGACGAGAGAGGCCAGGCTTCGCCGACCCCGGCGAGGGGCGCCAGGAGGATGGAGGTCTCGGGAGGCACCTCGAAGCCCGCCCGGCGGGCGACGACCTGGGGAGAGCGCCCGACGATCTCGGCCCTCATCAGCCCCCGCGCGCGATCGAAGACCGCCTCCTCCAATTTCGGAAGTTCCTCATCCCGGACCAGGTAGGCACCGCGCTGGCGGAAGCAGTCCAGCGCCTCCTGGGCGATGGAGGATTCCAGGATGAGGTACTGCTCGCTGGCGCAGACCGTCCCGTGGTCGAAGGTCTTGGATGTCAGGATCTGGTCGACGGCGAAGGGGATGTCGGCACTGGCCTCGACGAAGACCGGGACGTTCCCGGCCCCCACCCCCAAGGCGGGAGTGCCCGAGCTGTAGGCCTGCCGGACGAGGCCTTGGCCTCCGGTGGCCAGGACCAGGGCCATGCTGCGGTGGCTCATCAGGGCCTGGGTCCTCTCGCGGGAGGACTCGGTCAGCCACTGGATGCAGTCCTCCGGAGCATACTCGCTCAGGGCCGCCTCGTAGCAGATCCGCGCCGCCTCGCAGGAGCTGTTCGAGGCCTGACGGTTGGGGCTGATGATCAGCGGATTGCGGCTCTTCAGGGCGATGATCACCTTGAAGAGCACGGTCGAGGTCGGGTTGGTCACCGGGATGATGGCGAGGATGGGGCCCATGGGCTGGGCGATCTCGGTGATCCCGGTCAGGTGGTCCTCGGAGATGACGCCCACCGTTTTCAGATCTGCGATGCTGTCGTAGACCATCTGGGTGGCCAGGAAGTTCTTGACGACCTTGTCCTGCCACCTGCCGATTCCGGTCTCTTCCTGGGCCATCCTGGCCAGGCGCACCCGGTGCTCGAGACCGGCCCGCACGACGGCCCGCACGATCCGGTCGGTGTGGGCCTGGTCCAACTGGCTGAACACGGCGGCCGCCTGGGTGGCCTTGTCCAGGATCTCGTCGACGCTCAGCGAGACGTCCGTCAAAACGCTCATCACGGTGCCCCCCCATTGAGACTTCCCGTCAGGATGGACAGGTTCTTAAACGGATCGGGAGGAAGTTCCCCCTGCCTGACCGAGGCTCGGGCGGCCTTCGGGGACGGCAAACGGAGGGGTGGGCATGCCAGCAGATCCTGCGATCCGGAAGAGCCTGCTCTCGAGGATGGTCGTCCTGGTCCTGGGCAGCACGGTGCTGTGCTTCCTGGGCATGATGGTCCTGGTCTTCATCGAGGCCCAGAGCGAGATCCTCTCGGACCTCAGGGAGGAATCCCAGGCCCTGGCCGACAGCTACACCGACGGCATGGGTCGCGAATTCCAGAGGTTTGCCCACCTCGCCGGCGCGGTGGCCCGAGGGCTGGAGATCATGCCCGACCCCTCCCTGCCTCAGGCCGGCAGCGTCCTTCAGGCCATCCTGCTGCACTTTCAGGAGATCGAGGCCGTCCACCTCGACGTCGCCCCAGGACCCGGGCGGCGCAGGGTCGTGATCGGCTTCGGTCGTTCCGGGGACTCCGTGAGCCCCCTGGCGGAGAGCGAGGTGACCGCTTGGGATGGAGGCACCTTCAACCCCCGCTGGGGGCCGATCCACGAGACCGAAGGCTCCCGGGTCTTCACCTGCACGGTGCCGTTCCATCGAGAGGGGAAGGTTGTCGGGGCCTTCTCCATGGATCTCGGCGTCGCGTTCCTGGCCCGCGACCTGAAGTCATTGAAGGTCGGCAAGACCGGCTACGCCGTCTTGATCGGCCCGAATGGAAGACTCGCCGTCGGGCCGGATTCGGGGCTGGTGAATCCGGAGACCTGGGACCTGGCCCCACCGATCGCCACCACCCGGGCAGGTGTCGCCCTGATCCAGGACCCCGTGCACCGCAGGCCTGCCTGGATGCTGGTCGACCGGGTCCCCGGCACGCGAATCTCACTAGCGCTGGTCTATCCCGCGCACGAAGTGATGGCTCCGGCCTGGGGGCTGACCTGGAAGCTGGGCCTCCTGACGCTGGCAGGCCTGCTCGTGCTGGGCCTGGTGGTGGTCCGCATCTCGCGCTCGATCGTGCGCCCCATCTCCGCGCTGGCCTCGACCGTCCGCCAGGTGGCCGGGGGGGATCTCGACCGTGAGCTGCCCCCTCCGAGCTCGGAGGACGAAGTCGGCCAGTTGGAGGAGGCCTTCGGACGGATGCTCCAGGACCTCCGGCGGCACATCGACGAGCTGACCCGGACCACCGCCGCCAAGGAGAAGATGGAGACCGAACTCAAAATCGCTCGGGACCTCCAGCACTCGATCCTTCCTCGGATCATCCCTTCGTTCCGTGACGAGCTCCGAGTCGACCTGGCCGCCCGGTGCACCCATGCCCGCGAGGTGGGAGGGGACTTCTACGACTTCTTCGCCCTGGGCCAGGAGCACTTCGGCTTCGTCCTGGCCGACGTCTCGGACAAGGGGATGGCGGCAGCCCTCTTCGCCTCCCTCACCCAGGCCCTGGGCAGGTCCCTGGCCTCGAGCGACGAGGCTCCCGGCGACTGCCTGACGCGGGTCAATCGACTGCTGACCGCCCGGAACGAGCGGCTGATGTTCGTGACCCTCTTCTACGGCATCCTCGAGACCAGGACGGGCCGGCTCCGCTACGCCAACGCCGGCCACAACCCCCCGTACCTGGTCCGGGCCGGAAAGGTGACTCCGGTCGCCGAGCAGAGCGGCATGGCTCTGGGGGTCTGCGCCGACGAGACCTATCAGACCTTCGAGATGGCCCTCGCTCCGGGCGAGGGGCTCATGATCTACAGCGATGGGGTGACCGAGGCCATGGACATGGAGGGTCGGCTCTTCTCGGAGGAACGGCTGGAAGCAGTCCTGGAGCAGACCGGTCTGACGCCCGCCTCCGCCGCGGTGGAGCAGGTGGTGGAGGAAGTGGAGCGCTTCTCGCAGGGAGCGGGCCAGTCCGACGACATGACCCTGCTGGCGCTGCGCTACCTGGGAAGGGCAACCGAGGGGCCCAGTCCCAGGCTGACCCTGAATCTGCGGGGGGTCCTGGAGGAGCTGCCGCGAGTCCACCGCGAGCTGGGGGAATTCGCCGCCCGCCACGGGATCCCGGAGAGCGTGCTGCACGATGTCCACGTGGCCTTGGAGGAGGTCCTGACGAACCTGGTCACCTACGGGAGCCCGGAGGGGAAAGAGTCCAGCATCGAGGTGCAGGCCATCCTCGAAGGCCAGGTCCTGAGACTGGTGGTGGAGGACGACACTCCGAGCTTCGATCCGCTGAAGGTGGAGGCTCCGGACGTCACGGCCGAGCTCGCCGACAGACCCGTCGGAGGCCTGGGGCTGCTGCTGGTGCGGGAGTTGATGGACTCGGTCCAATACGAGCAGCGGGAGGGAAGAAACCGCCTGACGCTGACCCGGCGCCTGGAAGGCGGGTAGCCCCCTCGTTCGGGCTTCCTCAAGCCAGGTCCGCCAATCCCTGCCCGGGTTTCGACTGTTCCTCCAGTCCGGTGCACACGCACCTATACCAGCGCTGCCGCCTGGCGCTCCTAGCGCCCCTCCAGCTCCTTGAGACGGGCCGCAGCCTCGCGGTACTCGCGCAGGGCCTCCTGGACGTCGCCCTCGCCTCCGGTGGTGACCAGGCGGGTGTAGCGCTCGAAGGCCTTCTCCTTGCGCTGGCGGGCCTCCGCCAGTCGGTCGGGCGGCGACTCGGGCCCAGGAACCTCAAACCCAGGGGTTTCGGGCCCTGGAGCCTCAGGGGTCCAGGCGGGAGGAGGCCGTCTGGTCGGCGGGGCGACAATCGGGGGCGCCGGAGGCGTCAGGGCGCCTTCTCCCGGAGAGCGGACCGCCCCCTCCGTCTCGAAGCCGGCCAGGGCGAAGGAGTCGTCTCCAGGATCCGCCAGGTAGTAGAGAGAGCCCGGGTCCTCCCCCACTTCCTTCCCGGGCAGGCGCGGGTTCAGCGCCGCCTCACTCAGGGCTTCCCCACCGGCACCGGAGAGAGCGAAGGAGTCCGAGTCCGGCTCGGCCCGGGTCGTCGGGCTCTCCTGATCGCGGTCCTGGCCGAAAGGCGAGGAGCCTCCCCAGAAGCAGCCCGTGCACAGCAGCAACGAAGCCAGGGCGACCAGGAGGGTGGAGCGGAAGAGGGGGCGCAACGGGGTCCTGCTCATGGGCCGACCTGATACTTCCTGCGGACCTCGTCCGCGGTCCTGAGCAACCGAGAGGCCGTGGCCCGATCCAGCCTGCCGGCGGCCTGCTGGGCCTCGAGCCAGGCCGTGTGGACCCGGAAGAACTCCGCCGAGGTGCGTGGGGGGTGCCCCAGGGTTGCGATGGCGTGGTCGTTGACCCCCAGGAAGCTCCTCATCACCTCGGTGGTCTTCTTGAACCCCGAGGCCGAGTAGAGGTCCAGCAGGGCCACCGTGACCACCCCCTCGATGCGATCGCCCGCGTCCGGGTTCGCCCCCAGGCGCCCCTGGGCACCGGCCCGGGTGAAGGATTTCGGGTTTCGAGGCAACTTCAGCCCCTGCGAGAGCAGCACCGAGACGAAGTGGGCCCGCCCCTCATCCCAGGCCAGCTCGGGATTCCCGGCCCGGGTCCAGACGTCGTGGGCACCTCCCAGCAGGTCCTCGACCTCGGGGTCCGGGCCCAGGATGCTCATCAGGTGGTGGGTCCACTCGTGCATGAAGGTCTCGCTGAACTCGTCACTGGTCAGGTCGATGCCTCCGGGGATCCGGATGACCCCATCCAGATACGAGATGCTGCCCGCGCGCGGATCGAAACTGACCTGGACCTCGGCGATGCGGCGAGCCCGCTCTTCGGCGACCAGGGGCAGGAAGTACCGGTAGACCTGGAACTTCAGGCGGGCAATCCGGGCCGCCGTGTCGCAGAGCTGCAAGGTGATCACCGACAGAGTCGAGGCCGTCTTGGCGGTGGGCACCTTGAAGGGCTGGATATCGGTCAGGCGCTGCTTGGGCTCATACCCGAAGAAGCTGATCTGGGGGTCCTTGAGGAACTCCGAGGTCGGCAGGTAGAGGTCCAGGGCCAGCGTGTCGGCGCTGCCCTTGAAGGCGTCGGTCCCGCACTGGAGGAGCTTGGCGCCGTCGGCGCCCCGGACCAGCAGGTTGCAGGGGACCCGCTGCCAGCGCTCCCCGGCGGAGTCCCATTGGAGCGGAAGGACGGAGACCTTCACCAGGGGGACCTGGACCGGAACCTCCACCATGAAGTTGTTCTGCTCGGTCATCTCGAAATCGCGCTTGAGCGCCCTCGAGAGAACCTGCCCCGACCTCAAGAAGGAGGGCACCGTGCCTTCCAGGGGGAGGACGTAGCGGGTCTTGGAGTGGATCTCGACGCTCTCCAGGCGCACTCGGAGCTTCCCCGAGCGGGTGACGGCCTGGACCCCGGTCTTGACCTCGCCGTTCTTGCCCGTGATCAGCTCGAAGGTCTTGTCATCCTCCAGGTTCCGGAACTTGCAGACCAGCCCCTCGACGGCCCCGTTGTGGCTGTTCCGGGCCACGCAGCGCAGATGCCCCTTGACCTCGCGGGGCCCCTCCTGGACCCACTTGTAGTAGTAGTTGTAGTTGTCGCTGCCTCCCATGGACAACTGGAGGTTCACCTGCACGACCAGAAAGCCGTTGCCCGCTGAGGAGCCCTTCGGGTCGGGGAAGGTGAAGACCGAGGTCTTGGCGGGCACGGTGGCCCGGGGGTCGCTGGTCTTGAAGAAGCCGACCGGCTGATTCCAGTAGCCGATGCCGACCCCGGAGGGAGTGTCGACGAAACGATGGCCGGTGTCCACCGACAGGGTCCAGGTCTGGTTCAGCCCCGAGGCCCGGTACATGGAGTAGTCCTTGGTGACCGCCCCGGCGTAGGCGCCATCCCAGGAGTCCCCGGGGGCAGCCCGGCCTGGCGGTGGGGTCCAGGAGATATACCCGGCGAGGTCGGTGGTCAGCGTGTCGCGGCTCTGATCATAATAAGAGGTCGCGTGTCCCTCCACCCGGCCGTTGGCAGATTTTCCCTCGTAGAAGTCCCGATTCTGATATCGCGCCGCCGGGGTCGGGATGTTCTGCCCGGTGCTCTCGGTCTTGATCAGCTCCCAATGGCCCGAAGACTGAGCCTTGGAGGGAGGGGCGCTCAACGCCAGGAGGACCAGGCACAGACCCGTGAGCAGGAGAAGGACCGACCCGAGCCGACTCCCCCTTCGAACGCCCCGCAGGCAGAGGTTCAGGGCACCTCCGCCGGAGCAGGAGGGGCCCGGGCCCTTCGAAGAGCCCTGGTCACCAGAGGGCAGACCCACCCCGACTCGCATCGCACCGCCCCGTTCCCCGTCGTTTCCAGCAGAAGGGGCCTGCCAGAAGCGCCCCATTCCCCACCGCAGGGTTTGGCGTTGCGGAGAGAGGATTCCTCCCGAGGAGGGCTGGGGGTGTGGGGGGTGCCCGGCAGGCGCCACGAGTTCGACACGAAGGGGGAAAGGTTCCCAGGAGGCGGGCAGGGGGTGTGGGGGTGCCCGGCGGGCCACTTGCCCGCCCCTTTGAGGCCCCCGGCAGGGGTCAGAAGAGCGCGCTGGAGAGGGTGTCGGGCCTGAGGAGTTCCGCCAGGCTGGGGGGCTCTTCGCACAGGGCGACCCGGCTCAGGCTGGCGTCCATCACCATCCGGCTGCACAGGTCGGCGTTGACGGCCGAACTGGAGCGCTGATCCCCGGTGCGGCCGTTCCAGCCGCGACAAACCTTGAGCGTTTCCTGAAACACTTCGGGTCCCCCCTTCCGCCTCCACACGAGGCGCTTCGTTTGTCCTGGGCCGAATCTACCAGTCTGTTCTGAAAAGATGCTGACGTGAACCGGTCTGAGCGCAGAAAGATGGGGGCGGGCTGTGGGGTGGCGGGGCACGGCAGGCACAGAAGCTGACTTGAGCCGGTGTGGGCAGGGAAAGATGGAAGCGGGCCCCGGGATCCGGCATGGTTCGCAGGAAGTTCCTGCGAAAGAGGATGGAGAACGCCCGGGGCCCTGCAGACGGCCACGCGCGAGGGCTGCGGACGGTGCCGCATCCGGGGACAGTCTTTGGTCTGCAAACCTGGTGAGGGCAAGTTTCCTCCGTGAATTTGTGGAAATGCCACCAAATCATGGCGGAAACTTCAGATACGGGGGTGGGACCGGCGGATTCAGGGAGCATGGCCTGACTTGCCAGGAAGAGCACGGCGAGGCTATCCTTTCGGGACGATGGTTCTGAGACACCGAGACTTCCGGCTCTTGTGGCTGGGTCAGCTCCTGTCCAAGACGGGCAGCCAGTTCAACTACATCGCCCTGGCCTGGCTGGTCCTGCAGACCACCGGCTCGGCCATGGCGACCGGTGGCGTCTACCTGGCCCAGGTGCTGCCGGCCGCCCTGCTGGGCTGGGTGGCCGGAGTCCCCGTCGACCGCGCCGACCGCCGGAAGCTGATGTTCCACTGCGACTGGATGCGAGCGGTCCTGGTGCTGGTCCTGCCGATCTCCTTCGCCCTGCACAGCCTTCAAGAGTGGCTGATCTACCTGGTGACCTTCGCCATCTCGGCCCTCTCGCTGCTCTTCTACGCCGCCGAGAAGTCGGTCATTCCGGCCCTGGT
>DCTU01000367.1:0-2278 GCA_002329445.1 bacterium UBP9_UBA1432 | reverse complement strand
CCTGCCTCCTGAAGGACCCCCTCCTCCGCGTGGTCTTCTTCACGGCGGCCACGGTGAACTTCCTGGTCGCCCCCTTCACCGTGGTCTTCCCCGTCCTCTCCGACCGCGTCCTGCACGCCGGGGCCGCCGGCTTCGGCTGGTTGATGGGCGCCTTCGGAGCCGGCATGCTGGCAGGCTCGCTGGCGGCGGGAAGACTGTCGCGGGCCCTGCGCCCGGCCAACCTGATCTACGGCGGGATGGCCCTGCTGGGGGGCGCCCTGGCCGCCATCGCGGCCTGCAACGAACTCTGGCCCGCCGTGGCCCTGGCCGCCCTGGCCGCCACGGGCGTCGGGCCCTCCAACGCCGTGATCCTGACCCTGGTCCAGAAGGCCACGCCGGAACGCCTGTTGGGAAGGGTCTTCGCCAGCCTCTCCGCCCTGGTCCAGGTGGCGGTCCCCTTGGGGGTCGCGCTGGTTTCGCCCTTGCTGGACCTCCTGGGCTCCCGGTCGGTCCTGCTGGGCATGGGCCTGGGAATCCTGCTGGCGGCCGGGCTGGGCCGCCTGTGGCTGGGCACGGTGGGGGAGCCCCGCCTGGAGGCGTCGAACCCTGCGGCATGCGCAGGTTCCTGATCCTTCTAATCCTGCTGGCCACGGGGCCCGCCCAGGCCCAGGGGCCAAGCGCCGCCCTGGACATCTACTCGGATCCTCCCGGGGCCACCGTGGCCCTCAACCACCAGCTTCTGGGACACACCCCGTTGCGAGTGGCACCCCTCCCACCTGGAGACTACCAGCTCCGGCTGGCGGGCGGAGAGGACTACCGTCCCTATCTGGCGACGGTCCGGGTCCAGCCGGGTCTGGTGCAGCGGCTGGACATCCGATTGGAGCCCTCGACCGGTTTGCTGCTTCGCCAGGGAATCGAGGCGGCCCGAGCCCACAGCGACCAGGAGGCGATGGAGCTGCTGGAACGAGCGGCCCAGGAGAGTCCCAGCCAGGGAGAGGCCTGGGGCTGGCTGGGCTGGGTGCAGATGCGCCAGGGGCTGGATGAGAAGGCGGTCGCGTCCTTCCGGGCCTGCGCCCGACGCTTCCCCGACCGTCCGGATGCTTATCTGCACCTGGGCGTCCTTCACGAACAGGCGGGACGCCGCGCCCAGGCGGTGACGGCCTACAAGATGGCGCTTCTGCGGTCTGAGAGGCTTCGAGGGGCCCTGAGCGGAGCCCCCGCCGCCACCTGGGCCGACATCGCCCGGGCCGGCCAGCCCACCTCGCCGGAGGGGCAGATGAGGCTGGGCTGGATGTTCGAGCAGAAGGGTCGGATGGACCTGGCCTTGCGCTGGCTTCGAGCGGCCGCCGACCAGGTCTTTGCATCGGCCCCCTCGCCGGCACCGTCCCCGGCGCCCTGACGGAGGTCATCAGGCAGGAATCATTGTTTGAACCAGAAAGTCTGGAATCAACCGGGGCGGGGAAGGAACCGGTTGACATGGAACAGGAGCACCACGCGCAGGCCCGGCAGGCCCGGATGGAGAACCTCCTGGCCGAGGCGCTGCAGGACAACGATCTTCTCGGTCAGAGGCGCAAACAGGAGATGCACCGGGTCCACGACCTGGTGGCCCAGAAGGATGCCCTGGGCTGTGCCCTGGCCATGGCCATTGCCGTGGCCTTCGTCCTGGCCATCCTCAGCATCCCGCAGATGCTGGCAGGAGGGCTCTCGCAAGGGGAGAGCCTGACGATCCTGGCGGGGGTGGGGGCCTCCGCCCTGCTGTGGCTGCTGCTGCGCAGCCTGCAGAAGTAGGAAGATCCTGGTCTGCCAGGATCATCGGCCCTTCTTGCGGGTTCCCCGAGCAGGCTTGCGAGGGTTCGGGGCGGCCGGGGTGCCCCTCTTCCTTCCGGTGGCCTGGCCCGGTCGTCCGCCGGGCCTCGCGCCACCGGAGGCGGGCTTCCGGCTCCCCGCGCGCTCGTCGCGGCGCGGAGAACGACCCTGACCGGGGGCACCTTCCCTCCGCTGTCCCCCGCGCTTCTCCTCCCCCGCACGCTCGTCGCGACGCGGAGAACGCCCCTGGCCGGGGGCACCCTCCCTCCGCTGCCCCCCGCGCTTCTCCTCCCCCGCACGCTCGTCGCGGCGCGGAGAACGACCCTGGCCGGGGGCACCCTCCCTCCGCTGCCCCCCGCGCTTCTCCTCCCCCGCGCGCTCGTCGCGGCGCGGAGAACGACCCTGGCGAGCGAGCCGCTCGCCCCTCCAGTCACGGACAGGCCCCTCCGCCCTGCGCTCGGGGGCCTCGGACGCCACCCGCTCGGCCCAGCGG
>DCTU01000431.1:4399-4673 GCA_002329445.1 bacterium UBP9_UBA1432 | reverse complement strand
GCACCCAGGACCAGGACTCCCGCACCGGGTTCCCTCATCGGGCCTCCTCGTCCTGGTTCGGAGCTCCCAGACGGGTGATCCCCTTCCGATCCTCCAGGCCCCGGGTCACGCCGCGGGTGTCCACCAGGCGTCGGCTGCGCGCGGCGATCTCCGCCAGATCGTAGCTCGAGTGGTCGGTGGCCAGGACCACGCAGTCGTAGTCCTCCAGGTTCGCGAGGTCGACCGAGTGCATCTCGGCGCCCGAATGGCAGCGGAAGCTCGGGATCAAGGGGTC
>DCTU01000431.1:3253-4263 GCA_002329445.1 bacterium UBP9_UBA1432 | reverse complement strand
TGGTAGGGCATGCGGGTGTTGATCTCTCCGGCCAGCTCGATGAAACGGGTCTGATGGTCGAACTCGCGGGCCTTCCAGGTCAGGTAGAAGGGGTCCAGGGGGATGCAGTGCCCGCCGATCCCGGGGCCGGGATGGAAGGGCATGAAGCCGTAGGGCTTGGTGGAGGCCAGCTCGATGATCTCCCAGACATCCAGGCCCATCTCGCGGCACAGGATGGCCAGCTCGTTGACCAGGGCGATGTTCACGCTGCGGAAGATGTTCTCGAAGAGCTTCTCCATCTCGGCGGCCCGGGTCGAGGTGGCCCGCTTGACCAGGTCCGGCCGGTCCAGCATCCGCGAGTAGAGGAGCGCCGTCAGATCCCCGCAGGTGGGGGTCAGCCCGCCCACCACCTTGATGGTGTTGTAGGTGTTGTAGTTCGGGTTTCCGGGGTCCACCCGCTCGGGCGAGAAGGCCAGGAAGTAGTCCTCGCCGGCCTGCCGGACGCGTCCTGCCGCCTCCAGGGCGGGGCGGACCACCTCCTCGGTGGTTCCCGGGTAGGTGGTGCTCTCCAGGACCACCAGGGTGCCCGGGCGGATATGCTGACCGATGCGCTGGCTGACGTCCTGGACGTAGCTGATGTCCGGCTCGCGGTTCCGGGTCAGGGGCGTGGGCACGCAGATGATGATGGCGTCGCAGGTCTCCAGGACCGAGAAGTCCCGACCGGCGTGCAGGCGCTCGGCCACCAGGGGCTTGAGCTCGTCGTGGTGGCCGTCGATGTAGTCGAAGCCCTCCGACAGAAGGCGGACCTTCTCGGCGTTGTCCTCCAGCCCCTCGACTGTGAATCCCCGGCGGGCGAAGCCCATCGCCAGGGGAAGCCCCACGTATCCCAGGCCGATCACGGCCACCCGGGCGGTCCCCTCCTGGATCTTGCGTCGCAGGGCCCCCGCCAGGTTCTGCTCCAGGTCAATCATGTCGATACCCCTCTAGCACTTCGGCAATTCGCTCCGCAGCGTGCCCATCCCCGTACAGGG
>DCTU01000431.1:0-3117 GCA_002329445.1 bacterium UBP9_UBA1432 | reverse complement strand
CTGTCGGTCAGGACCAGCCGGGCATGTCGGGCCAGGCCGAGCATGTCCTGGTGCCCCACCGGATCCATCAGACGGAGCGCACCATTTGTCAGACGGTCTTCCCACCCCTGCTGCCGGATCATCTTTCGGGTCCGAGGATGGCAGGGGAAGAGGATCGTCTCCCGGTGGGCCTCCAGGGCCCGCAGGAGCGGTTCCAGGCGATCCCACGAGCGCGTGCTCTCCTCCCGGTGCAAGGTCATCACCAGGTAGGGCTCCTGGGGCCTGGGGAGGGTGCTGCCTCGCTCCAGGGCGGCCCGGGTGGCGTCCAGCATCAGGTCCCCCACCTCGTGGACGCCTCGGGTGATCCCCTCGCGGGCCAGATGCTCGACGGCCACCTGGCTGGGGGCGAAGAGCAGCGTCGAGAGGCGGTCGGTCAGGACCCGGTTGATCTCCTCGGGCATCGGCGCGAAGCTGCGCAGTCCGGCCTCGACGTGGGCCACGGGGAGGTGCAGCTTGGCGGCTGCCAGGGCGGCGGCCAGGGTGGAGTTGGTGTCCCCGAAGACCACGACCAGGTCGGGGGGCTCGGCCATCAGGACCTCTTCGATCTTCTCCAGCATCCGGCCGGTCATGGCCCCGTGGCTGGCGCTGCCCACGCCCAGGTGGTGGTCCGGGGTCGGCAACTGCAGCTCCTGGAAGAAGACCTCCGACATGTCCTGGTCGTAGTGCTGGCCGGTGTGGATCACGCAGGGCCGGCAGAAGCGCGGCAGGAGGCGGGCCAACGGGGCCAGCTTTACGAACTGGGGTCGGGCTCCGACCACCAGCGTCAGGCGTCTCATTCCGGAACCTCGGTTTCCGTCGATGTGCGCAGGGGCTCGCGCAACTGGGCCTCATAGAGCCGGCTGTAGATGCCGTTCCGGGCCATCAACTGGTCGTGCCGACCCTCCTCGACGATCTGCCCGGCGTCCAGGACCAGGATCCGGTCGGCGTGGCGGATGGTGTTCAGCCGGTGGGCGATCACCAGACAGGTCCGCCCCTCCATGGCCCGGGCGATGGCGTCGGCGATCAGGTTCTCGGACTCGGCGTCGATCCCCGAGGTGTACTCGTCGAGGATCAGGATCCGGGGATCCCGCAGCAGGGCCCGGGCGATGGCGATGCGCTGGCGCTGGCCGCCCGAGAGGCGCAGACCCCTTTCACCGACCTCGGTCTGGTAGCCGTCCGGCATCCGCTCGATGAACTCGTGGGCGTTGGCCAGCTTCGACGCGCGCAGCACCTCCTCGTCGGTGGCCGTGGGGTTGCCGCAGCGGATGTTGTCGTCGATGGTGCCCCCGAAGAGGACCGACTCCTGGATCACGGTCCCGATCTGGGTGCGCAAGGAGCGCAGCTTGACCTGCTTCAGGTCATGCCCGTCCACCTTGATCGATCCCGAGACCGGGTCATAGAAGCGCGGGACCATGTTGACCAGCGTGGTCTTGCCGGCGCCGTTGGCGCCCACCACGGCCACCACCTCGCCCGGCCGGATCGACAGGTCGATGCCCCTCAGGACCGGCTTCTCGGAGTCGTAGTGGAAGTGCACCGACTCGAAGTCGATGGCCCCCTGCAGGCGGGGCAGCTCCAGGGCTCCCTCGGGTTCGGCCACCTCGGGGGTCATGTCCATCAGCTCGAAGACCCGGCGCCCGGCCGCCGCGGCGCTGTTGGCGGTCCCGTAGAAGCCGGACAGGGCGCTGATGGGGTGGGAGGTCATCACCATCAGGGTCCAGTACTCGGTCATCTGGGCGAAGGTCACCTGACCCTGCATGACCCGGGTGGCCCCGAACCACACGATGGCCACGATGCCGAAGGCCCCCAGGAGCTCGACCACCGGCGATTGGATGGCCGAGACCTGCACCAGCTTCATCTGGGCGGCGAAGTTGTCTTCGTTGCGGCAGGCGAAGCGGCGGACCTCGAAGTCCTCGCGGGTGTAGGCCTTCACCACCTTGATGGTGGAGATGTTCTCGTACAGCAGGGCCGAGAGATCCGCCAGGCGGGCCTGGAGCTTCTCGGAGCGCTGACCCATGCGCTTGCCGAAGTTGGCCACGGCCGTGCCCACCAGGGGGCTGATCAGCAGGACCACCAGGGTCATCTGCCAGTCGCGGTAGAACATCCAACTCAGGCAGGCCACCACCACCAGCAGGTTCTTGATGAAGTCCGAGAGGGCCATGTAGACGCTGGTGGACAGCAGGATGTCGTTGGAGGCCCGCGAGTGGATCTCGCCCAGGCGCATCCGGTCGAAGAAGGCCATCGGCAGGCGCTGCAGGTGGGCGAAGACCTGGTCTCGGAAGTCCCGGACCGCCTGCTGGCCGCCCAGATCGATGGTGTAGCGCTGGAAGTAGGTCGAGGCCCCCATCACCGCCATCACGGCCAGGAAGGCCAGGCAGATCAGGTTCAGGCGCATGAAGGGGTCCTGGCCGTCCGAGTAGCTGAACGACTCTTGGGACATCATGCCCATGATCAGGCCGACGAACTTGGCCTGGGACAGGCGCGCGGCGGTCACGACGACCGTCAGCAGCAGGGCCCCCAGGACGATCTTCCAGTAGGGCCGGATGTAGCCCACGAGACGCCAGAGCACCTGCGCGAGCTGTCGAATCGACAAGGCGTGACCTCCATCCTGGCCGCGGGCCCGAACTTCGAAACTCAAGTTTAGGGGCTTGAACCGCTTTGTCAAGGAGAGCCGGCAGCGGGTTCGGGCGGCCGGGCGCCGGGGGCCGGTCGCAGGCGGAACAGCTCCGCCCCGAGACCCGGTTCGAAGAGCCAGGTCCCCAGCGGCTCGGCCTGAAGCTCGGGCCCTCCCGGGAATGCTCGGCGCCATGCCACCAGGGCCGCCGCGGACCCCTGGGCGTGCAGCTTCCGGCTCACCACCAGGAAGGCGGGCAGCGAGTTGCCGATTTCCGACGTGGGGATCCTCCAGTTCCGCAGCTCGCCCTGGTCCAGGGGGATGCGGGCCGGGATGCCCCGATAGCGGGCAAAGACCTCAAACCATGAGGGGTGGACGACATCTCCTTCGGCGCTCAGGACCCAGAGCAGGAACTGCCCTTGAGCCCGGGCGTGGGCCTGCTCCAGGATCGGGACCATGATCGGGGGTTGGAGGTGGGGAAGCTCGGC
>DCTU01000306.1 GCA_002329445.1 bacterium UBP9_UBA1432 | reverse complement strand
TTCCAGAAGGCTCTCGGGCGAGGTAAGTTGGGGCTGAAGGGTCACGGCGAGCCTCGAAAACCCGCTAGCCCGGGCCGGCAGCGCAAGCGAGCCGGCGTCATCCGAAAGCCTGCGGAAAGAATGGGACGCGGGTTCAGGGGCCGAGCGCCAGCCTCCTGCCAAACACAGGTTCCCATGCCGAGGACCCGGATGTTCGCGCGCTTTGGCGCGCCTGCGCCAGCAAGCCCGGGCCCGACGCTGCGTCATGCCGCGCGCCAGCCCGAAATCCAGCACCCTTCCCAGGAATCTCCTGCGAAACATGGTGGAGAGCGGGCAGGGGGAGCCCGGCGTACGATGTTGGGCCGGCGCGCTGTGGCACGACCTCGCCCCGTGCTGTGGCACGCCCTGGCAGGCCGGCGCAGCGCCTCGCCGGCGCACGAAATCCAGCACCCTTCCCAGGAATCTCCTGCGAAACATGATGGAGAACGGGCGCGCCACCCGCAATCCAGCACCCTTCCAAGGAATCTCCTGCAAAACATGATGGAGAGCAGGCGGGCAGGGGCAGGGGGCGCAGACCGGATTTGACTGGTCAGCCCTTCGCCGCCCACTGGCTCACCCGCGCGACGCAGCCCTCCAGGTCGTCCCGGACCTGGTAGACCCAGAAGCGCATGACCTCCCAGCCTAGTTCCTGCAAACGGGCGTTGCGCAACTGGTCCTGGCGCAGCAACTCCCCGTCCCAGGCGCGGTGATAGGCCTCGCCGTCCACCTCGATGGCCAGGCGACGCTCCCCCCGAACCAGGGCCAGGTCGACCCGATACTTCTCGACCTGGTATTGGGGCATGGTCGGGAGCCCGGCCTGGTACAGGGCCCGATAGAGCACACGCTCCCAGTCCGAGACCTCGTGGGGATTGGAGACCGGCGGGTACTCGGGGCCGGGCTCCCGAAGGAACGGATCTGGGGGCGGAGGATTGCGTCTTTCGATGTGCCGGGCGAAGCGACCCAGGTACTTCACCCGGTCGATGGCGCGCTCGGCCGCGTGGCGGTCTCCGATGACCAGCAGGCCGGCCCGCGCCCGAGTGATCGCCACGTTGAAGAGGTGGGGCTGGTTGGCCAGGAAGCTCAGGGCCCTGTCGATCCCACCCTCCGAGAGCACCGGCGAGAAGAGCATCAAATCCCGCTCGTCGCCCTGAAAACGGTGCGCCGTGTCGCAGGCGAACCCTCGGCGGATCAACTCGCGCTCCAACGGAGCGTCGCGGACCACCAGCTCACGGATCAGGTTGGCCTGGGCGCGGAACGGGGTGACCACGCCCAGGCTCCCCGGGTAGGCCCGCTCCCCGACCAGACGGCGCAACTCGCGCACGACCGCCTCAGCCTCTTCCCGGTTGAAGAGACCGCCCTCCGGCGGGCGTATGGCCCTGCCCGAGACGTGGTTCCAGCGCACACGGGGGCCCTGCGGATCCAGAAGTTCCAGACGATCCAGGCGGGTGGCCACGCGCAGACGCCCCTCGTAGAACTCCTTGTTCGAGAAATCGATGATATCGGGATGCGAGCGATGGTGGTCGCGCAGCATCACGATGTCGCCCGGCCCGGTCAGGGACTGGGCCAGGTCATAGAGAGAGCGTACGGAATAGGACCAGGAGATCCAGTCCTCCTGCAGGCCAGCCTGCAACTGCAACCTTCTGTCTCGAGCCCGGGGCAACGTGCTGATGTGCCTGAGCTGCTGGGGGTCGCCGATGATCACGGCCCGTCGGGCCCGATACAGCAGAGGCAGGGCCGAGGCGATGTCGCACTGGCTGGCCTCGTCGATCACCAGCAGGTCGAACATTCCCTCGGTGAGCGGGATCCGCCCGCGCGCCGACAGCGAGGTCACCGCCCAGCAGGACAGCACGCCCACCGCCTTTTGGGAGAGTTGGTAGTACTGAGCCCAGAGCTTGCGGTCTCCCGACGAGCCAGCCTGCAGGTCGGCCATCATGGCCAGCACCGCGGCGTAGTCCGACAGGATCCTGCGCTGTTCCCGATCCAAGAGGCCGGGGCGGATCGCCATGAAGGCATCCCAGAAGGCCGAAGAGGCACATTGCAGGCTCAGACGAAGAAGTGACTCCTGGCGAGCCAGTTCCTCCAGAGGGCGGGCCTGGCCCAATTCTGCCAGCGCCAGCAGATAGGCGCGCGCCTGGCGAGCCAACTCCAGGCGCTCCTCCAGGGGAGCCAGGGCCTCCACCAGGTCGGCGACGGCCCTGTCGTCCGTCACGCCTTCGGGGAGGGGCAGGTCCAGCAGGCCCCCCAGGTCCGCCATCGGGGAAAGGTATCGGATCTCCGCGTTCAAAGCCTCCAGGCGACGGCCGCGGAGGAGGGGCCAGAACCATCGCAGCAGCCCGCGTCGCCGCGAGCGGTCGGCAGCCTCGGCCACCTGCCGGAGACGCATCAGGCAAGCGGCCAGCCCTTCAATGTCCACCTCGGCAAAGCGGCGAAAGCGCGTCTCACCAAAGACCGCTCGAGCCTCCTCGGCCTTCTGTTCCAAGGAGTCCACCTGATTGCGGGCCTGGACCAGGTGTTCGGCCTCGCGCGCCAGGTCGCTGAGTTGGCCCTGCACCTCTTCCAGGCTGCGGCGGGTCTGCTCGTAGCGGTGCCGCTCGGAAGGCCCGGGCGAGGCTGAGAGCAGTCGCCCCAGGTATTCCCGAAGCTGCTGGTGGCGGTCTGCCCCCGAGCCACCCAGCCGCAACAGGACGGGCGCGTCGCTCAGGGCGTTGACCCGCGCTTCGACCACGTCGACAGCCTGATGGTTCTTGCTGGCAAAAAGCACCCGTTGCCCCTGGTGGGCGGCATGGATCAGGAGCGCCGTCACCACCTGGGACTTCCCCGTCCCAGGCGGGCCGGTGATCACGGTCAGAGGCTGGCTCAGTCCCCGGCGGACGGCCTCCCGTTGCTCGAGGTTCAGGGGGAGGACCTCCAGGAGCGGCTCGTCCTTCGCCGACTGCTCGACGGCTTCCCATTCATGTCCCAGGGCCTGCGCCATCCAGTGCCCCAGACAGCAGCCTGGCCCGGGGGGTTGGCCGACCAGGCGCCCCAACTCCTCCCTCAGGCCCGCCGTGTAGCGGCTACCTCCCGCCTCCACGGCCACCAGGACGGCGCGGTTGAGGATTCCCTGCCCTCGAAAATCCTTCAGGAGAGGGCCCGGGCCTTTCCGGGCAACATCTGGTTCTTCAAGCCAGGGCCACTCGGGGCGCAGCGAGTGCAACCGCAAGAGGAGGCCTTCCAGGTCTGGCCCCTCCCCGTCCAGGTCGTCCAACCCCAATTCGACCGTGAGTTCGTGCAGTTCTTCCGGACCCGAGCCCTCGGCCAGGGAATTCACCGCCGCCGGGTTCAGGCTGGGGAGTCCCTCAGGTTCGCCCCTCCACCGCCCATCGTCGGGAAGCGACCAGAGCAGGAGGGGCTCCACCTTGCGACAGGGTCGTCCGGACTTCGCCTGGCGCTCCACCACCAGGACGGGCATTCCCAGAAGGAAGGTCAATGGCTGACTGCGAGCCCGCCCCCGGGACGTGAACTGCCGGATGTCCAGGTCGGCATCATCGGGGGCGTGCTCTTCCAAGGGAAGTGCGGGAAGCTCGAAGTAATCGCGCTTGTCGAAGGCGCTGTCGGCGAAGACGCTGACCCCGTCTCCGCCCTCCTGGCTGAGACAGTCCAGGTAATAGCGGCCCAGCTGCTGCATCGGCTCGGCCAGCGCCGGGGCGAGCGCCGGGGGTGCGGTGGCGCGCGGTCCGGGCGAGGGCAGGTGGACCGGTCCTGCTGGGGGCGCGCCATCCCTGTCGGGCGGGGCCTTCGTGGCAGGAGGATTGCTGGAGGGTCGGCTGACGGGGCTCCAACGATAACTGGAATCCTGCACGACCTGGCCCTTCATCTGACCATACAGGACCTGATTGACCGCCGTCTTGTCGACGCCCAGGGCCTTGGCGATCTCGATTGCCTTGCTGGGCCCACGGGCAACCAGGTATTCCAGGATCCTGGAACCCAGGGGGGTCTCATCTGGCCGGTGGGTCATCCTTCCTCCGCGCGGTTGACCTTCGTGATCAGCGGGAGGGGCCCTGTCGGATGGCGCCGGGAGCGGAGGGGCGGGCGAAGCAGGCGGTCCTCGGGCCCGCGCCGTGGCACGCCCGCGCAGGCGCCCGCAAGCGCCTGCTATCCAGCACCCTTCGCAGGAATCTCCTGCGAAAGATGATGGAGAGCGGGGAGGTGACGCTGGCGCGCGAGGTCGGGTGCCACGCCTGGGCACGACGTCGCCGCACCTCGCGCCCGCGCCGTGGCACGCCCGCGTGGCCGCTCGCCGGCGCACGAAATCCAGCTTCCTTCCCAGGAATCTCCTGCGAA
>DCTU01000056.1:11644-20476 GCA_002329445.1 bacterium UBP9_UBA1432 | reverse complement strand
CTGGACCCTGAACCGCCGGAGCCCTCCTCTCGGAAGCGGCATCGGCTGGTCTTGATCGGCTTGGCCCTGGGAGGGCTGCTGCTCATGTTGGGAGTGGGAGGATTGTTGCTGGCGGAACGCTTCTTCCCGCCCAGCCTGGAGCCGATTTCCGCGGTTCCGTCTCCTGGTCCCAGCCCGGCCTCCGGAGCAGGCACGGTCATGGACCCGGTCACGCGCCAGGCCTTGGACCCGGCCCGTGCCGTCTATCAGGTGGACCTGTACGGAACGACGTTCTACTTCGCCAGCCGCGAGACCCTGGACAGGTTTCGCGAGGATCCGCTGCGCTACGTTCAGCCCCGGGTCCGCATCCGGGTCGACCTGACGGATTTGGGGGAAGAGTCCGGATCCGGGTTGCAGGTGCCGCGAGATCCCGGGTCGGAAGCGGCCGACGCCTGGATGGAACCCGAGGGCCCGCCTCCCCCCATCGAGACGGATCGGCCCGGAACTCCCCGGGCCGGCCTTCCTGGGGCCAGCGAGGCGTTTGAGTCTCCTCTTCCAGGGGAAACATCTCCCCCAGGTGAAGTCGAAGACTCTGAACCGGTCGTTCCCGACGGAGAGCCAGGGTGGCTCCCGGGACCGGGTTCCAATCTGACTGAACCTTCCGCCGAGTCGGAGAGCCCCGCGACCGTGGACCCCGGCGAGGAGGACATCATCCTGGACGAAAGGGCTCCCTGAGGCCCGACGAAGATGCCACAGATCGAAATCTACACATGGACCTTCTGCCCCTATTGCGTTCGAGCCAAAGCCCTGCTGGACCACAAGAAGCTGGCCTACACCGAGTATGCCATCGACGGGGATGAAGAGGCCCGCGAGGCCATGAGCCGACGGACCGGGGGGCGGCGCAGCCTGCCACAGATCTTCATCGACGGCCGGCACGTGGGCGGATGTTCGGAACTCTACGCCCTGGAACGCGCGGGGACCCTGGACGTGATGCTGGCTTCCTGAGGCCGCTTCAGTCGAAAGAGGCCAGCGCTTCTGCTTCGCTGGAACACACCCGGAAGCTGTCCAACATCCCGATCAGCTCGAAGATGCGCAGGACCCGCTCGTTGGTGCACACGATGGCCAGGCTTCCGCCCTGGTCCTGCAACTGTCCCGAGGCGTTCATGAGGATGCCCAGGCCGGTCGAGTCCAGATAGCCGACATCCTCCAGGTCCACGACCAGGTATCTCTGTCCCTGTTCCATCAGGTTGAGGAGGCATTTCTGGACCACCTGGCTGGTGTACAGGTCGATCTCGCCGTTCACGTCCACGACCTGGGCCTTGCCGGCCGGGCGAGTGTTGACCTGGATCTCCAGATGGCTGTTCATCGCGGGTCTCCTCCACTTGACTGGGCCGGGGGGGCTTCGGGGCGCCCCGGAACCTTCCCGGCCAGGCCCGGAGAACCCGGGCACAGGGGAGGCGAATTGGCGCTCGAGGGCCTGCTCTCCTTCCTGAAACGTGCAAAGCAGGGATCCGGCTTCACAGGGGAAAGGTCCAGGCCGTCTCGGAGGGGTCCAGGAACCCGGTTGGAAACCCGGCGAGGCGACCGAGGGGTTTCCGGCTGGGTTCCTGGCGGCGTCTTCGGGACCGGGACCGGGTACCCATCCTGACGCACACGGAGGCCATCATGGCCGTTCACATCCTGGAACACCCCCTGATTCAGCACAAGCTGACGCTGTTGCGCGACTCTGCGACCGGCTCGAAGGACTTCCGCGAGCTGGTCCAGGAAGTGGCCACCCTGATGGCCTATGAGGCCACACGCGACCTGCCCCTGGAGGATCAGGAGGTCTCGACCCCGCTGCAGAAGACGACCGGGCGGGCCATCGTCGGCAAGAAGCTGGCCATCGTGCCGATCCTGAGGGCCGGCCTGGGGATGGTCCAGGGCATCGAGAGGCTGATCCCGGCTGCGCGGGTCGGCCACATCGGGATCTACCGCGACGAGACGACCTTGCGTCCCGTGGAATACTTCTGCAAACTGCCGGTGGACCTGGCCGAGCGCGACATCCTGCTGTTGGACCCCATGCTGGCGACCGGAGGCTCGGCGGTGGCGGCCATCCACTTCCTGATCCGCCGGGGCGCCCGTCCCGAGAGCATCAAGTTCCTGTGTCTGGTGAGCTGTCCGCAGGGTGTCCAGGCTCTGCAGCAAGCCTACCCCGAGGTGGAGATCTTCACGGCGGCGGTGGACGAGGCCCTGAACTCGCGCGGGTACATCCTGCCGGGCCTGGGGGATGCTGGCGACCGCATCTTCGGGACCATGTGATCGGGATGCGCCGACTGGTCCTGATGCTCTGCCTGGTCTTCTGGGCCCTCCCGGCGGGGGCGTGGGAGGATGCCGACCTGGGTGTCCGGGTCCCCGACCCGCCCGGTTGGGAGGTCCGGGAAGGCCCCAGTCCCCGAGTCCTGGTCCGCTACCACGGCCCCCCGGGGCCGGGTCCGCGTCCCAGTTTGTGGGTGCACGCCCGCGAGACTCAGACCGAGCTGGACCGCTCGCTGGCGCTGGAGGTGGTCCGTGCCCTGGCCGCCCGACTGGAGGGCTTCAAGCTGCTGGGAAGTCGGTCCACCCAGGTCCAGGGTCTGCCCGCACACCGGCTGGGTTACCGGGCGGGCCTGGCCGGGCACGAGTTCCAGGCCACCCAGGTCTTCTGGGTTCGGGACGGTCGGCTGTACGTGGTGACCTTGACCGGGCCCCTGGATCGCTACTCCAGCCTGCTCCCCATCCTGGACCGGACCTTGGAGGAGATCGAGTTCTTTGAACCCGCCCCGGCGGCAGGGCAGAGCTGAATCCGTCGTTCCGGGCTCTGGTGTCGAGGCCCGGACAGGTGCCGAACGGGAGGCCCGAATGCTTGGTTGGCTGCGTCACCCCCGATGGCTGGTGGGTCTGTTCCTGGTCCTGGTCGGGGGGATCAACCTGATCTCCTGCACCGACTTCGCCCCGGATGCCGACGTGCGGGTCAGCGGAGACTCCTACCACTACCTGCGGATGTCGCTGCGCACCTTCGAGGCGGTTCCCAATCCCTTTGCCTTCCGCCTCTTGACCCCCTGGCTGGTGCAGCAGATCGCCGGCGTGGGTGTGGGCCTGAACACCTCATGGATCCTGGTGACCTTCGGGGCCACGACCCTGGCACTCTACACCTTCTTCCTGCTGCTGCTGGACGGGTTCCGACTGCGCTGGTTCACCAGCGTGGCCTTCACCCTGGCCCTGGCCTTCACGCACTTCTATACCTTGTTCAACTACCGCTTCTTCTGGCAGGTGGATCCGTTGAACAACCTCTTCATGGTGGTGGCTCTGTCCTGCCTGTTGGCGCGCCGGACCGGCTGGTTCCTGGTGGTGGTGACCTTGGGCTTCGTCAACAAGGAGACGGTGCTGCTCCTGCTGCCGCTGGCGCCGCTCCTGGCCTGGGTGCGGGCGGGTTCGCTGCGGGACTCGAAGGTGTGGGGCAGCTTTCTGGGTGTGCTGGGCGTCTCAATCCTCTATCTCCTCTTTCGCCTCTGGCTCCAGAGTCGGTTGGGAGTGGAGTCGGGATACGCCATGCTGACCGGCGTGGGGGGGCAGAGCGTCTTGGAGAACATCCGCTTCGCCGTCAACATGCGCAAGGGGGCCGAGCAGGTCCTGATCTACCAGACCTTCCACTTCATGTGGGCGTTCTTCGCCTACGGCCTGTACCGGCTCTTCCGCCAGGCGGGGGCGCGCAGCGAGGTCTTCCTGCTGGGGATCTACCTGCTGGTCGCCTGCGCCTTCGGAAGGCTCTTTGCCAGCGACGTCGAGCGGGTCTACGTGATGATGGCCCCGCTGGTCCTGGGCGTGGCGGCTCTCCTCTTCGACAACTTCCAGTCCGAGGCCCAGCGCTGGTGGCTGGGGGTCCTGCTCTTCTTCTACCTGGCCTTGAACATGAACTGGGTGATGAACGAGTGGACCATCCTGGTCAACGGGGTCGCCCTGGTACTGTTCGTGACGGTCTTCGGTCGAGACCTGGACGGCGAGGGGGTCCGGCTGGCAACCCCCGACCAGGCCTGAGCGACCGCCAGACCTGGCCAGGAGCAGGGGATCTGGTAGCAAACCACGCAGATCGCAGGGATGGCCCGCCACGGCAGAGCAGGAGGGGATCCATGAGCCTGAAGTTCTATCACTGGCCGATGTCGCGGGCCGCCATGGTCCACTGGATGCTGGAGGAGCTGGGGGTGCCCTACGAGGTGGTCCTCTTGGACCTGCACAAGCAGGAACATAAGACCCCCGAGTTCCTGGCCATCAATCCCATGGGCAAGGTGCCCGTCGTGGAACACGACGGTGCGGTGATCACCGAGTCGGCGGCCATCTGCTGCTATCTGGCAGATCTCTTCCCCCAGGCCGGCCTGGCGGTCCCGCCGGGCGACCCCCAGCGCGGGCCCTACCTCCGGTGGCTGTTCTTTGCCGCCGGATGCCTCGAACCGGCCTTCGTAGACCGCCTGCTGCAGCGGCCCGAGGGCCCGTCCGGAGCCCTGGGGTATGGCAGCCTGGACGCCGTTCTGGGGGCCATCGCCCGCCAACTGCGTGACTCTGGAGGCCCCAACCTGCTGGGGGACCGGTTCACCGCCGCGGACCTGTTGGTGTCCGCCCAACTGCGCTGGGCCAGGACGATGAGCATCCTCCCGGAGGTCCCGGAAATCGAGGCCTGGTTGACCCGGGTGGAGCAAAGGCCCGCCCTGCAGTCCTCGATCCGCAAGAACATGGAGTGGATGCCCAACTCTGCCCCTTGAGCCCCGCCAGGCAGGAGGATCGGCGTCTTCAGGCCATCTTGGTGCAGTGTTCAGGCTGCAGCAGGTAGGTCACCCGGGTCTCGCCCGGCGCGTGGTAGGGGAATCGATCCACCCCCAGATACTTCCTGGCCAGGCCGTCGATCACGGCGTCGGCGCCTTCTTCGGTGATCTCCACCACCCGGCCGCGCACCTCCAGGTAGCGGTAGGGTTGGTCGGGATCCAGCAGGGACAGGGCCACCTGGGGGTTGTTCCGGATGTTGCGGTCCTTCTGCCGGCCCCTGGCCGAGTTGAAGCGGACCAGGCCGTCGTGCAGGTCGACCCAGACCGGGTTGACCTGCACTTCGCCTTTCGGAGTGATCGTGGCCAGATGGGCGAAGACCGGCCGTTCAAAGAGGTCCATGAACTCCTGGGGAATCTGGGACATGTCGGTTTCACTCCCGTTCTGTCGGATTCGGGTCGCGGGCAGTGGCTGCAGGACTCTGAAGGTCTTCAGCGGTCCGAGGACGGCCCTGGTGCTCTTCGTGGTGGCTTGCGGGCGGGAATTGGAGCGCGAGGATCTGCGCCTGGCGCCTCCCGACCAGGACCGAGCGATCGCGAGGCCGGGTCAGGATCAGGGGATTTCGCCCCAGACCATCGGATGGTCCGAGATCCGCTGGCCGGCCTGGTTTCGAAGGGTGGCGTGCCCCGTCTGGAGACCCTCCACGCCCCGGCTGGCCAGGAAGTCGATGCTGGCGCCCTGCACGTCGAAGCCGCGCTCGAGAAGTCGCTGCGGCGCCGGGTCCTGGAGGCGGTTGTTGAGGTCCCCTCCGCCCAGGATGGCTTCGCCTGGACGGGCCTGGGCGTCCAGGAAGTCGACCAGGCGGACCTGCTCGGCGGCACGGTCGGAGGACGTTGCGGCATCCGTCGACAGATGGGTGTTCCAGACCATCACCTGGCGTCCGTCGGGCAGGACCAGGTGCACGGCCTGGACCTGCCGGGGTTCCTGGCCTCCGTAACGGCCCAGGTGGCCCACCGCGTCGGCCAGTCCGTCGATTTCTGAGTTCAGGATGCTCTTGGCCTGGCCGGCTACCTGCAGGTCCGGATGCACCAGGACCAGGTTGCCCTGGGTGGAGGTGGTCTGGGCGTAGTAGCCCACCATCCCGGTTCCGTCCACCAGGCTCTGGGCATGCCAGGGAGGGACCTCCTGCAGCAGGACCACCGGGGCCTGCTGGTCGTTGATCTCCCGGAGCATGAGGGCAGACTGGTCCCGCGAACCATCCTGGTTGGGGCTCTGGGCGTGGTGGAGGTTCCATGAGACCACCCGCAACCCGCCCTCTGCGGGCAACTCCGCGGGCTTGAAGGTCCCGTCGGGCTGGAGCACCCGGCTCTGGTCGGAGGCCAGGTCCTGCACGGTCTGCGTGGTGTGGGCGGTTCCCCGAATCTGGCGCCAGGCGGTGGCCGCATCGTTGGCGGCCCGAGGTGAGACGCAGACGCCCTCGCGCGAGATCGACAGGGGGGAGGTCTGTCCTGGACAGATCGGGGCCTGGACCATCACCGTCCCCGCCACCCCGCCGGCCACTCCGGCCAGGGCCAGCCCGGCCAGGGCGGTGGAGAGGACCTTGCGCTTCCAGCCGGAGGAAGGTCGAGTCTCGGGTGCCTCGGCGGTGCGGGCCTGGAAGGTGTCCTGGAGGGCGGATTCCTCCGAGGGTTCTCCAGGGGCTGCGGCTGGAGAGGTCGGGGCTCCGGGAGGGGCCGAGAAGACGGACAGGCGGGAGGAGGTCGGCTGGATGTTCATGTCTGGTGTCTTCAAGTATTGCGGCGAGACGCCGCGAAATCTAGGGCCAGGATATTAATTTTCCAGAGACGCCCCCTTCTCCAACGCAATTCTCACACAACCCCAACGCCTCTCCGATGCGGCCTGCTTCATGATGAAGGGGCCGCGGACGCGGTGATGGGCCGCAGACGCGGCGAGGAAGGAGTCCCTCCGATGCGCATGGATCGTTTCACCCTGAAGGTTCAGGAGGCCCTGCAGGCAGCCCAGGCCCTGGCCCGGGAGCACAGCCACCAGGCCCTGGAGCCGTTGCACCTGCTGGCTGCCCTGCTGGACCAGGAGGACGGCGTGGTGGATCCGGTCCTGCAGAAGCTGGGGGTCTCCCCTCAGACCCTCTCGGGCCGGGTGCGTTCGGAGCTGGAGCGGATGCCCAAGGTCTATGGAGCGGATGCCGGCTCGCACCTGGGAGGGCGTCTCCAGCAGGTCCTGGAGAAGGCCTGGAGCGAGGCTGAACGGCTGAAGGACGACTACCTCTCCAGCGAGCACGTCCTGCTGGCGCTGGCGGCTCGCGCCGACGAGCCGGCCGGGCGTCTGCTCAAGGAAGCCGGCGTCACTCCGGACCGGATCTACAAGGTCCTGGTCGAGGTGCGGGGCACCCACCGGGTCACCGACCAGGATCCCGAGGCCAAGTACCAGGCCCTGGCCCGCTACGGCCGGGACCTGACGGAGCTGGCCCGGAAGGGCAAGCTGGACCCCGTGATCGGACGCGACGAGGAGATCCGCCGCTGCATTCAGGTCTTGTCCCGCCGCACCAAGAACAACCCGGTCCTGATCGGCGAGCCCGGGGTGGGCAAGACCGCCATCGTCGAGGGCATGGCCCGGCGCATCGTGGCCGGCGACGTCCCNNGAGGGTCTCAAGGGCCGCCAGCTCTTCGCGCTGGATCTGGGTTCCCTCATCGCCGGGGCCAAGTACCGCGGCGAGTTCGAAGATCGTCTCAAGGCCGTCCTCAAGGAGATCATCGCCTCGGAAGGGCAGATCATCCTCTTCATCGACGAACTGCACACCCTGGTGGGAGCCGGGGCCGCCGAAGGCGCCGTCGATGCCGCCAACATGCTCAAGCCGGCCCTGGCTCGGGGCGAGCTGCGCACCATCGGGGCCACGACCCTGGACGAGTACCGCAAGCACATCGAGAAGGATGCTGCCCTGGAACGCCGCTTCCAGCCCGTCTTCGTGGCCGAGCCCTCTCTTCAGGACACCATCGCCATCTTGAGAGGCCTCAAGGAGAGGTACGAGGTCCATCACGGGGTCCGGATCACCGACTCGGCCCTGGTGGCGGCGGCCACGCTCTCCACCCGCTACATCTCGGATCGCTTCCTGCCGGACAAGGCGGTGGACCTGGTGGACGAGGCGGCCTCGCGGCTGCGCATCGAGATCGACTCGATGCCCATGGAGATCGACGAGGTTGAGCGCCGCATCATGCAGCTCGAGATCGAGCGCCAGGCCATGCAGCGCGAGAAGGACGAGGCCTCGCGCGAGCGCCTGGCCCGCATCGAGGCCGAACTGGCCGAGCTGCGCGAGAAGTCCACCGAGATGAAGGCCCGCTGGAACCTGGAGAAGGAGCAGATCCAGCAGATCCGTCAACTCAAGGAGAGCCAGGAACAGTCCGCCCTGTCCGCCGAGGAGGCCGAGCGCCGGGGCGACCTGGCCCGGGTGGCGGAGATCCGTTATGGGACGCTGCTTCAGATCGAGCGCCAGCTCCAGGAGGCCACCGCGCGCCTGGCCGAGCTGCAGAAGAACGGCAAGTTCCTCAAGGAGGAGGTGGAGGAGGAGGACGTGGCCGAGGTGGTGGCGCGCTGGACGGGAATTCCGGTCTCGCGCCTGTTGGAGGGCGAGGTCGAGAAGCTGATCCACATGGAGGATCGCCTGCACGAGCGACTGGTGGGCCAGGACGAGGCGGTTCGCGCCGTCTCCCACGCCGTGCGCCGCTCGCGGGCGGGGATTGCAGACCCCAACCGTCCCGTCGGAGTCTTCCTCTTCCTGGGGCCGACGGGGGTGGGCAAGACCGAGCTCGGGCGTGCCCTGGCCGAGTTCCTCTTCGACGACGAGCGGGCCATGATCCGGCTGGACATGTCCGAGTACCAGGAGAAGCACACCGTGGCTCGGATGATCGGGGCGCCGCCCGGCTACGTGGGCTTCGACGAAGGAGGGCAGTTGACCGAGGCGGTGCGGCGGCGCCCCTACTCGGTGGTCCTCCTGGACGAGATCGAGAAGGCGCATTCGGATGTCTTCAACGTGCTGCTGCAGGTGATGGATGACGGCCGGCTGACCGA
>DCTU01000056.1:0-11639 GCA_002329445.1 bacterium UBP9_UBA1432 | reverse complement strand
GGCTCGCAGTGGCTGCTGGAGTCCGGGTTGGGGGAGGAGGAAAGGGAGGCCCTGGTGGAGCGGGCCCTGCACGAGAAGTTCCGGCCCGAGTTCCTCAACCGGATCGACGAGGTCGTCCACTTCCACAGCCTGGACCGGGCGGCCCTGGAGAGGATCATCGAGATCCAGATCGATCTCTTGCAGCGACGCCTGGCCGACCGTGGGATCGAGATCGAGCTCGACCCGGAGGCCCGAATCTATCTGGCCGAGGCCGGCTACGATCCGGTCTTCGGCGCTCGCCCCCTGAAGCGGGCCGTGCAGAAGCACGTGCAGGACGCCCTGGCGATGGCCGTGCTGCAGGGGAGGGTCCGCCAGGGGGATCGGGTCCGGGTGGTCCGCCAGGGCGGCGGGCTGGACTTCCTGACCATGACCTGAGCGACGGCCGGGGCGGGGCCTGGAGGAAGCCCCGGCCCGAGCGATGGGCGGCGGGGCGACCGACGCGGTCTTGACACCGGTTCCTGGATCGGAAGGGGCAGGTGGACTGCGCGGGGTCGGGTCCGTCTCGGCGTCGCAGAGAAGATCCTGAGGATTTCTTTATCATTACTTGAATCCAGGCAACCTTCGGCTCTTCCGAATGCCCTAGAATGGATCCGGAGCCCGGGTCGATCGGGGAGCGACCGGAACCTGGAGGCCGGGAATGAGCGCAACCCCCAGCATGATCCTGGTGGTCGACGACGAAGAGTCCATCCTGGAGGCCGTCACCTTCTCGCTGGAGCACGAAGGGTACCGGACCGCCGTGGCCCTCACGGGGGACGAGGCCCTGCGCCGGTATCAGGAGGTCAAGCCCCAACTGGTGGTCCTCGACGTGATGCTTCCGGACCGGTCGGGTTTTGAAGTCTGCCGCGACATCCGGGTCCTGGGCGACA
This sequence comes from bacterium UBP9_UBA1432, assembly GCA_002329445.1. GTDB lineage: Bacteria > Vulcanimicrobiota > Xenobia > Xenobiales > Xenobiaceae > Xenobium > Xenobium purgamenti. The sequence goes on along the minus strand of DCTU01000056.1, from coordinate 10,734 downwards.
CGCCGATTCTCTTCCTGACCGCCCGCGACCAGCTCGACGACCGGGTGACCGGCCTGGACATGGGCGGGGACGACTACCTGCCCAAACCCTTCAAGTTTCGAGAGTTCCTGGCCCGCGTCCGTGCCCTGCTGCGCCGCTCGGGTCACAGCAATCGGGTCCTTTCCTGCGGCGAACTGATCCTGGACCCGGATACCCGGATGGTGATGTACCAGGGCCGGCCGGTCCACCTGACCCTGCGGGAGTATGAGGTGCTCGAGCTCTTGCTGCGGCGTCCCAGGCAGGTCTTCACCCGTCAGCAGATCCTCCGGCAGCTCTGGGGTTGGAGCGACGACATCGAGACCAACGTCGTCGAGGTCCACATCAGCGCGTTGCGCGCCAAGTTCCAGGACACCTCGCGCACCCTGATCCGGACGGTGCGCGGCGTGGGCTACGCGCTGGGATGAGGCGGATTCCCCTCCGCTGGTTGATGGCCACCTTGTTCCTGGCCGTCTTCCTGTTGGCTCTGGCAGCGGCCGGGGGCTACGTCTACTCGGCCATGGAGGGTGTCCTGTGGGGCAGTGGCTCGATCCGCATGGATAGCCATCTCCGCTATGTCCTGGGGGATGTCGACCCGAACAACGGCCTGGATGCGGACCCCCGAGCGATGATGACGAGGATCGAGCGACCGGTCGAGGTCCCCGCAGACTACGAGGCCCGACTTGGCCGCCTGGCCACCGAGTTGAGCGGGGACTCCTTCCTGGTGGCCCTGTTGGACGCCGAGGGCAGGGTCCTGGCCCGGGCACCTGAGGGGCGGGAGTCCACGGCCTTGCCCTCGGCCCAGGTCCTGGCTTCGCTCAAACGCCGCTGGGAGAGGTCGGGCCCGGGAGGTTCCGGGCCGTTCCCTTCACGCCCCGGGGGCCCAGGCAGGCCTCCCTGGCCTCCATCGCTCCTTCCGCTCCTGTTCCGTCGACCACCCGGACCTCCGCCCCGAGGGCCCCTGCGCGTGGTCTACCTGGCCACCCCGGATCGCCAGGTCCTGGTCGTTCCCCTGGCCCGGGAGGGCAGGCTGATCGGCTTCGCCCAGATGACCTCCTCCTGGCGTTTCGCCGACCACATGCTGCGCAGTCTCTCGGCCAGCCTCTTGCTGGCCGGCGCGGTCTTGGCCTTGCTGGTGTGCGGGACCGGAATCTGGCTGGCCCGGGTTCTGGCGCGCCCGTTGGAACGGGTCGCCGCCACGGCTCGCCGGGTGGCCCGGGGGGACCTTGCCGCCCGGACCGGCCTGCCGGAAGGCACCAACGAGATCTACCAGGTGGGTTGGGCCTTCGACCGGATGGCCGACCAGGTGGAGGCGTCGTTCGCCGAACAGAGGCGCTTCGTGGCCGACGCCTCCCACGAGCTGAAGTCTCCCTTGACCGCCCTGGTGGGGGGCGCCCACGTCCTTCGGGTGCTGGGTGGAGACGCCGCCGACCCGCGCAGGCAACAGACGCTGGATACCATGGATCGGGAACTGGCTCGGATGGAGGGGCTGGTGGTGGACCTGCTGGCTTTGTCCAAAGCCACCGAGGCCTCGTTGCAGCCTCCCAGCGACCCGGTGGATCTGCGCGTCGTGGTGCAGGAAGCCCTGGATTCGGCCTTGGCTGGCGCTCCGAGTCGAAGCGTGGAGGTTCCGGAGATTCCGGAGATCTGGATTCTGGGAGACCAGGCCGGGCTGGTTCGGGCCCTGCGGAACCTCCTGGACAACGCCCTGCGCTATACGCCCCCGCACCGTGCTGTGCGCGTTGGCGTGCATCGCACCGCAAGCGAAGTCCGCCTGGAGGTGGAGGACGAGGGATGCGGGATCCCCTCCCGCCACCTGGAGAACCTGGGCCGACGGTTCTACCGGGCCGACGCAGGTCGCGCCCGTTCCAGCGGGGGGACCGGTCTGGGGCTGGCCATCGTCCGGGCCGTGGCCGAGCGCCACGGGGGACGCCTGGAGATGGAGAGTCAACCGGGTCAGGGGACCCGGGCCCGACTGGTCCTGCCCCTGCGCTTTGAAGAGGCCTGCGAAGCGGGTTGAATCTCTGTTCTTGCAATGGGATTCCGATACCTGTTCTTGAGGTCATCCTTATCTTGGTGTTCTAGATATTTCCGCCTTTGGAAGTGATGGATTGATAGAACAGCCAGGAAGGAGAATTTGAAAATGATCGGACAGGCCAATTCTGTCGCTCAATTCCAGATGTACATGTCGGACTATCAGCAGGCCCAGACCATCCAGACCCAGATTGGCGCCGACGCCCAGAAGCAGCAGATGGAGCGTTGGAAGATCCTGCAGGACACCCAGACCAAGATCTTCGAGATCCAACAGGACGTCACGGTCAACAAGGCCAAGACCCAGGACAAGATGTTCAACAAGTGGGACGAGTACATCCGCTCCTGATGGGGGACCTCCCCGTGCGCGAGGGGCCCGGGACGAACCGGGCCCCTCGCGATTCTTGGGGGGGATCCGGCTTCGCGCAAGACCCTCCCGTCGCTTGAGGGCTCTCCACCGGGACCCTCGGTCCGGGGGCGTTCCCCGGGGGCCTGGTAAAGGACTTCGCTGAGGGGCATCCGAAAACGGGCCGGATGGCTTTGATGCAGCGGCGCCCCTGGCTCGGGTCTCTCCGGGCGGCTCTTGTAGCCCTGGGGCTCCTGCTCCTGCTCAATCAGCTCGCCGAACGCCGGGCTCCTCCTCGGAATCCCGAGCTGATGCCCTACCGCAAAGAGTGGCCCCTGGCGATGCTGCGGCCCGATGAGTCCGGTCTGGCCCTGACCGCCATGGGCGACCCCATCCCGCCTCCACGTCCTGGTGGCCCCTTCCGGATCCTCCTCTTGGGCAGTTCGGCCCTGCGCGGGGGAGGGGTGGTCCCCTTCCAGAGCATCCCGGGCCACCTGCAACGCCTGCTGCACGAGGAGGGGATCGCCGTCGAGACCATCAACGGCGGCGTGCCCGGCTCCGACTCGGGCCAGCAGTTGCAGTATCTCCTGGAATCCTTCGAGACGCTGCAACCCGATCTGGTGGTCCATCACGGCGGGAACAACGAGTTCTTCAGGCTCCTGATCCACAAGCAGCTCAACCCCCATTGGAGCGCCGGGGCCGAGAAGGTCCGCCTGGCCCTCGACCACCTGGCCCTGTACCGCTGGCTGGCACCGCGCTTCCAGAGGCCCTCTCCGCCCCTCGGCGCGGCCGGGATGGCGATCTTCCAGCTCACCTCGAGGGTGGATCGGGAGGATGTGCCCCTGGTCGAGGACCGCTATGAGCGGAACCTGGCTGCGATGGGGAGGGCGGGTCGGGCTCGCGGGGTGCCGGTGGTCCTGAGCTCGCTGGCCGTCAACGAGATGTTCCCCCCGAGGGATCCCTTCCCCCAGGACTCGACCGTCCTGCAGGCCGATCTGGAGAAGGCCTTCGAGGAGGGGCGTCTGGTCGAGTTCCTCGAGGACCATGTCCGCCGGCATCCCGACCAGGCCTGGGCCCGCTTTGCCCTGGGGCAGCTCCTGGTCCGCGAGGGAAGAGACGACGAGGCGGCGGTCCACCTCTCGGCGGCGGTGGAGCTGGACCCCGCCCCTGTCAGGACCCTGCCCTCCCAGGGCGGGAGGGCGGAGAGGGCGGCCCGGGCCTCGGGCGCGCTCTTCCTGGACGTCCCGGCCAGCCTGCGCCGAAGCCACGGCCCGATCCTCGGAGACCAGCTCTTCCTGGATCACTGCCACTACCTGCCCGAGGCCAATCGGGCGGTGGCTCGGGAACTGGTGGGCCTGCTGAAGAGCCAGGGGGTCCTGCCTGCGCCGTCGCAGCCGCTTTTGTCCCCCCGAAGCGACCCTCTGGATCTGGAGGCCTTCCAGGGACACGACGACTTCCGTCCCGATGCCGGGCAGGCTCCCCGGAACTGGGATTTCCTGCCCCGAGAGCTGATCGTGAAGATGGGATGGGAACAGAGAGCCTTCCAGCATCCCGCGGGCCACGTTGCCGAGCTCCGCTCGAAGCCGTCTGGCGACGCCCTGCGCCAGGAGGTCCTGCAAGGACACCTGGCCTATCTGGGATTGAAGCCGGAACTGGCCGTCGAGCATTACCGCAAGGCCCTGGCAGCAGCTCCGGAACGCGCGGTCCTGTGGCGCAACCTGGGGCACGCGCTGGCCCAGGCCGGTCAACTGGGTGAGGCGCTGGACTGCTGGGAAGAGTTCCTGCGCCGGGGGGGGCAGGACCCCCACCTGGTCGAGATCCTGAAGGCTCGACAGGCCTCCCGGGTTGCGCCTTCCCCGGGCAGACCTCCGGCAGCGCCTCCAAGGAGACCCTGAGAGGCATGCGAAGGAGGTCGGGGTGAAGCGGGCGTCCTGTCGCATCCTGAAGGCCCTCCTCCTGGCGCTGGCCCTCCTGAGCCTGGCCAGCCTCCTCATGGAGCCCCGGGCACCCCGGCGGGATCCGCTTCCGATGCCCCTGCGCCGGGGGATGCCTCATGCCCTGGGCCCTGGTGTCGGGATTCCCGGGGTCCTCCTGACCAGGTCGGGGCAGCCGGTGGTGCCTGAGCCGCAAGAGGGGGTGCTGCGGGTGCTGGTCCTGGGAGGCTCGTCACCCTTCGGCTATGGGACGACCCGGTTCGGTTCCTATCCCGGGCTCCTGCAGGCCCGCCTGGACGACGCCGGGCGTCCCGTGGAGGTGGTCAACGGGGCCTTCGCGGCCATGGATCTGCTGGACAGCCTCGAGGTCCTGCGCCAGGCCCTGCCCGAGATGCGCCCGGGCCTGGTGGTCTGTGCCCTGGGGATCAACGAGACGCTGCGCCTTCGCATGTACTCCTCCGAGAACCCGAACTGGAGCCCGAGGGTGGAGTCCTGGCGGCAGGCCTTCGAGCGCTTCGCTCTCTATCGGTTCCTGACCGCCCAGGTCGCGGCGACTCCCCGGCTGGATTCTGCCCCCCCCGTCCCCGAATCCCGCGTCAAGCCTCTGGGCCCCGAACACATCGACCTGGTCCGGCCCGTCCTGAAGCGGAACCTGGGGGAACTGGTCCGCCTCTGTCGCCAGGCCGGGATTCCCCTGGTCCTGGTCCTCGACCCCAGCAACGAGATGTGGCCGCCCTTCGTCGCCCCCGACTGGAACGAGGGCTCGCCCTGGCTGAGGGCCTGGGAAGCCTACGAGTCCGGCGTCCGGCTTCTTCAGGAAGGACGTCGGGACCGGGCCCTGGCCAGCCTTCAGCAGGCCGTCGAGCTGGATCCTCGGCCTTTTCGGACCTTGCCCTCGATCGCCGCGTTGATCCGTGAGTTTGGCCAGGAGGCCGGGGTGCCGGTCATGGAGGGGATGGAGGCGCTGCGCCGGGCGAGCCCCAGCGGTCTGGCGGACGAGAACCTCTTCTACGACAACTGCCATCTCTCGCCTCCGGGGAACCGGGCCTTTGCTGGATTGTTGGAGGCCTTCCTGGACCATGAGGGACTGCTCCCGCCGGCGGCACGCGGCCTGGCCCCTCCGGTTGGCGATCCGGCCGATCTGGAGAGGGTGGATCTGCTGGACGAGGACAGCGTCCTGCCTCCCACCCCTCAGAACCTGCTCACCCCAGCGCCCGACTGGAAGTCCGAGCGCTTCCCCTGGACGCACGCGCAGTTCCGACGCCGCATGCCCCCGGAGACGACCCTGGAGGGTCAGGTGGCCCGCGGTCATCTGGCCTTCAGCGAGAGGAAGGCCGAGCAGGCCGTCGCCTGGTATCGCAGAGCTTGTCAGGAGGAGCCTCGGCGCGCGGTGTTGTGGAGGAACCTGGGCCACGCCCTGCTGGCCTCGAATCAGGGCCCCGAAGCCGTCCAGGCGTATGCCCGGTTTCTGCGCCTGGGAGGTCGGGATCCCCGGTTGGAGCGTCTGGTCCGCTTCGTGGAGGTCCGAGGTGACGGGCCTGGGGAGGCGGACCTGGCACCCTCCGCCCGCTCTCGCTGAGTGGCGGCGACACCCGGGCGGGTTCGGGAGATTCTCGGAGCGCTTTGAAGGTCGGACCCAGGTCTGGAGAGGTTCCAGGATTCTGCGGAAGGGAGGATCTGTCTTGGAAGGCGAGGCTTCGGGCCCCACGCAGCCCCTGAACATCCTGCTGTACAAGCCCATCGTGCTGGTCCGCCACGCGGTCCTTCCCCCTCTGGGGCTGGGGTACCTGGCGCGGGCTCTGCAGGAGGAAGGGCACCGGGTGACGATCTGCGACCCGGGCCGAGACCGCCTGGATTGGAACGGTTTCGCCCGCGTGGTCGGGGAGGACTGCTTCGATCTGGCCGGGGTGCAGATGTTCACCCCCGAACTGGCGGCGGTCCGGCGGCATCTGGATTTGTGGCGGCAGATCTCGCCCGACACCGTGCTGGTCGTGGGGGGAGCCCATGTCAGCGGCGACCCGGTGGGCACGATGGAGGGTTTCCCGCAGGCCGACTTCGGCTTCGCGGGCGAGGCCGAGAGGGGCCTGGCGGACCTGGCTCGCCTCTCCGCGCTGCAGCGCCAGGACCCCGCGCTCCTGGCCCAGGTTCCGGGTCTGGTGTGGCGCCACGGGGGTGAGGTGCGGGTCAACCCCAACCCTCCGGTCCGAGACCTCGACGGCCTCGGATTCCCCGCCTGGGAGCTCATGCCCCCAGCCTCCTATCCGGTGGCCCCCCACGGCCTGGTCTGCCGTCAGGCCCCGTCGGCTCCTCTGGTCACCTCGCGCGGGTGCCCCTTCGCGTGCACGTTCTGCGCCACCCAGGCGGTGGGCACGCGGCAGTTCCGCCAACGCAGCGTCGGGGACGTCCTGGCCGAGATCCGGATGCTGGCCGAGACCCACGGAGTCCGCGAGATCCACATCGAGGACGACAATTTCACGCTTCGCCGCGGCTACGTCCTGGAGTTCTGCAAGCGCCTGCACCAGGCTCGCCTCGGCATGGCCCTGGCGTTGCCCAACGGGGTCCGGCTGGACACCCTGGATGCCGAGGTCCTCCAGGCCATGGAGCGGGTCGGCTTCCACTCGCTGGCCGTCGGCATCGAGTCGGGAAGCGACCGGATCCTGAAGTTGATCGAGAAGTCCCTCTCCCGGGACCTGATCGCCCAGAAGGTCCGCCTGATCAAGAAGACCACCTCGATGTCGGTGACCGGCTTCTTCATGCTGGGGTACCCGACCGAGACCGAGGAGGAGATCCTCCAGAGCATCCGCTTCGCCAAGGAGCTGCCCCTGGACCACGTGACCTTCACCTGCTGCATGCCGCTCCCCGGTTCGGCCCTGTGGGAGGAGTATCGGGCCCGCCGGGGCGAGGCCATCCCCTGGGAAGACTTCTTCTTCTATCGCGCGGTGGAGGGCCTCTCGGAGCTGCCGGCGGACCGGCTTCGAGCCTTGCAGCGGCGGGCCATGCGCGAGTTCTACCTGCGCCCGAGGGTGCTGGCCGGGGCCCTGGGCCGGATGCGCTCGTGGGACCAGGTGGCCAACGCGTTCGGCCGCGTGGTCGAGCTGTTCCGGCGCGGCTGAAGGCTGCCCCGGAGGAACGCCTTGGCGCGAGGGGGAAACCTTGTGTCCGGGGTTGTTGCACCTGACGTCACGCCCTGGGTTCGGGGGCAGGAAGATGTCGGACTGGAGAGGTCGGCTGGCCCGCGCCGGGGAGGAGGCCGCCGCGAGCTTCCTCCAGGCGAGGGGCCTGAGGATCCTGGAGCGCAACTACCGTTGCCCGGTCGGCGAGATCGACCTGGTGGCCGTGGTCGGCCGCACGCTGGTGATCGTCGAGGTCAAGACCCGCTCCGGCACCGCCTTCGGCCGCCCCGCCGAGGCCGTCACCCCGACCAAGCAGGCCCGCCTGCGCCGCCTGGCCGCCCACTACCTGGCCGAGCGCAACCCCCCGGCTCGCCAGGTGCGCTTCGACGTGGTAGAGGTCCTGGGCCGCCCCGGAGCCTTCACTCTCGAACACCTGGAAGACGCGTTCTGAGGGGGGCGGGAGGGGAAGGGATCCTGCGCCAGGTCGGCGATCGGCTCCATGCTGGCGACTTCAGTGGCAGGCATCGTCACGTCCTTGGGCTGGGGGGGGTCTTTGTGCTCGGTGTCAGGGCCTGGGCGTGACGCCCCTCAGGGCCTCCGGATTTGTACGCCGTCCATGGGGAAGTCTTTGTCGAAGGTCCAGATCGGCTGGTCCAGTTCCCGCGCCTGGGCCCACAGCAGGGCGTCGGCAAAGGNNGGCACAACCCCAGGGCCTGGACCACCAGGCTGGTCTCCACACCCAGGACCTGGACGTTGACCCGCTGCACCAGGTCCACCAGGGCGGCTGCCACGTCCTCGCGGGACACGCCGTAGACCGACCTCAGGACGTAGGCCGTCTCCGCCAGGATCAGGGGGGCGATGGCGATGGGCGCCTCGCCGTCCAGGACTCGGGCGGCCGCCTCCGACTGGACTGGCGGCTCCCCTGTCAGGTAGCGCACCAGGATGTTCGTGTCGACGAGGTCAGGCATCGCCTTCCCCCACCCGCCACTCGCGGCTCACTTCCCCCTCCATGGCTGTCTCCTCCTCCGCCTCCAGGTCCACGGGACGCCGCCGGAGCTTGGACGCCAGGACTCCCCGCAGCGACCGACTGTGCCGGGGCGGCACGAAGGAAAGCTCGACGTGGTCCCCCACGATCCGCTGGATCGCCCGCCAGCCTGGCCCGATGCCCAGACGGTCGCGGATTTCCTTGGCGATGACGACTTGGCCCTTTTGTCCTACCAGATGTTCCATGTCGGTCACCTCGCCTTCAGTATAACGTGTGTCAAGAATTACTACAATTGCACCCCATCGACCCCTTTCTGGAGAGCCAGTCGTCCTGGCCGAAGAGGCCGAGGTCGTCCGCCGGTTTGGGTTCATTGGAGCATTCCATGGGCTTTGATCCGACGACGACGATTCTTCCCCACGGGCTTGTGAACAGTTCTGCCCGGGGCTGGAAGGCGTGCGGGGCGGCGGATTCTCAGTCCTGCAGGAAGACCCGGATCTCCAGCTTCAGCCAGTTTCCCACCCATTTCTTGGCTTCCAGGCGCCCGAAGACCACCTTGCCGGCATCCAGCAGGCGGGCCAGGACCTCGTTGCGCTCCCGGGGCACGTAGCCGAGTTTGCGCCCTCTTGAATCCTGCAGCAGGACGGCCAGGGGGTCGTGGGGGTTCTCGGGCTCGCGCCGGCATTCCAGTCGGTTGCCGGGCTCGAGTTCGGCTTCCAGGTCCTGCAGGTCCAGATGCGAGGTTCCGGCCACGCGGCATTCCATCAGGAAGATCTCGCGGGCGAAGGGCAAGGCCAGGCCAGAACCGGAAGCGCCACCCAGGATGGCCAGGGACTTGGGATCCAGGGGGACCAGGGATTCAGACACAGCTCTCCTCCAGGAGGAGGCGGAGCCGACCCTGCAGGGCCTCCCGGCTCCGCAACTCCAACTCCAGGACCTTTCGGTTCTCGCGGTCCTGCTCCTCGACCCAGCCGGGGTCCGCAAGGCGCTCCTGGTGGTCGCACGGGAAGGAATCCTTCAGTTCTTGCAGCCGGGCCGCCACGCGCTGGACGTGGACCTTCAGGCGATCCCGCTCGGCGGTGAGTCGGTCCAGGGCGCTGGTCTCCTCCCAGGTGGCCCGGCCCTCCAGGCGTCGGGCCAGGTCGGCCAGGAGTTCCAGCCCCTGGGCATCTCCTTGCTGCCAGGCATGCTGGACCTGCAGCCAGAGTCGGGCCCGCTCGGGGGTCACCGGGTTCAGGTCCGGGTGGAGGAGCTTGACCAGCTCGCGATACAGCGAGCGGATCTGGCGGAGCTCGGCGACGGGCATCGGTTCGACCAGCGCCTGGCGGGCCTTTTCCACCTGGCGGCGCTGCCGGGCCACCTCCTCGGTCCAGGCGCTCAATTCCTCTTCCAGGGCCTGGTCGATCCGCTCCAGATCCGGGACGCGGCCGCGGTTCAGGCAGGCCTGGATGGCCTCGATGCGGCGCTGCAGGCGTCGGTTCTCCAGTTGCAGCTCCAGAACTCGGGTGCGCCCGGGACCGAGCTTCGCCAGGTACTCGGCCTCCAAGGCCGGGATCAGCTCGGTGACCAGAGAGTCGTGCTGGAAGACCAGGTTGGCCAGCTCCGCGGCCAGGTCGCGGCACTCCTCACGCAGCCGGACCGCCTGGGGATGCAGCGCCAGTCCGCCTTCATCGGTCGGATTCTCCCGAACCCGTTGGAAGAAGGCCTGCGCCTCTCGCAACTCGGAGCCCAGCAAGCCCGCCAGGGCTTCAAGCCCGAATCCTTCCAGTGCCCGCTTGCGGAACTCCTCGCCGTCCCGACAGGTCTGGGCCAGGCCCTGCAACTGTGCCAGCAGGTCGTCCATGTTTCCTCCAGCGGGTCTCCTGGGTGCTCCAGGGACACCTTCAGCATGGCATCTCACCCCTGACAGGAGATGTCATCGCCTCGGAGGCGTCTTCAGTCCGAGCAGGTCCCCGGCTCAGGTGGAGGCAGGCGGCGGAGGTCCCGCAGATACAGGTGGAGCATCTCTCCGGCTCCACGCAGGAAGTCCCGGGGGCCGATCCGGGAGCCGGCCACCTCGCGCCATCGGGGCAGGGGAAATTCGTAGAGGGCTCGGGCTTCGGCCCTCGGGTCGTGGCGGCGGTACCAGGCCAGCAGTCGGCCCAGCAACTCCACGTCGAAGATCCAGCGCGAGCCGAAGGGCTTCTGCAGGGCCTGCTCCAGGGCCTCGGTGCGCCGGAGCATCTTGGCCCCGCACTGGGTGTCGTACACTGGCAGGCGCAAGGCCAGCGAAACCACCGTGGCAAAGCACCGGCCCAGGTAGTGTCGGGTCGC
>DCTU01000292.1 GCA_002329445.1 bacterium UBP9_UBA1432 | reverse complement strand
ACAGCGGGGGCAGGCCGGGAAGCCGGGACGCGGTTTCCTCCTCTTCGGTGTCTGGGGGTGGGGGCAGGCCGGGAAAGCGGCGCGCGGGTTCCTCCTCTTCGGTGGGAGGAGGCGGGGGCGGCCCCGGAAGGCGGCGCACAGGCCTGTCGTTTGGATCCGACTGGTTCAACGGGCCTCTCCTCGGGCCGGGCTTCCCCGTCGGGGTGGCCCGGCCACGGTGGTCTCGTTCCCCGCTTCATCCTTCACGCGAATCTCCAGCCGGGTCAATTCCCCGGTGGGCACCTCGAAGTCTTCGCGGTTGGAGTCGAAGAGTCCGTCCATCGGGGTGGCGGGCAGCCATCCTGCCGAGGCGGAACGGCGGAAATGGACCTCCCTGACGGCCGCCACCGGAAGGTGGACGCGACCGCGAAGCGGGCCGGTGCCGGCCTCGGAAAGCCAGGCGATGCGGGCTTTGGCGTTGGCCAGGAGGAACGCTCCGGAGAGGACCTCGACTTGGGTCCCTGAGGGATCCTGGCGATCCCAGGCAACCAGGCGCAACCTGTAGGCGCCATCGCCAAAGCGGGAACTGTCCAGGTTCAGGGTCTCGTCCCGGCCCGTGAAGGGGCGTTTGCTGGCCAGGGAGGTCCAGGTGGCGCCGCCGTCAGGACTGATTTCCACGTCGCAGGAGGATCGGGAAGGATCTCCCTGGGCCAGGCGCCACTTGAGGGTTCGCGCGCCGGACCAGCGTTCGGAACCCTGAGGCTCGACCCAGTGCACGGCCAATGGACCGGGCAGGGCGGCGAAGCCCACCTGGAGACTCTGAATCCGCAGGGGGGTCGGTCGATCAGGCTCGAGAACCAGTCCGACTTGAAGGAACCGGTCTGGAGGAGAGTGGACAGGTGCTCCCGTGGACCTGCCCAGGGCCTCCGACCAGGGGCTCCAGTGCTCGTCGGGGACGCCGGTCGGGCCGCTGCGGGTGCGAAGGCCCGCCAGACTCCTGGCCCCCGGAACCCCCAGCCAGCGGATCTGCCCCCACCGGGAGGGACTTCCGGCGTCCAGGACGGGGCTGAGGTACTCGCTTCGGCCCAGGCCTTGGCCCAGGCGCAGGAGTTCCGCGGGGAAGCTCCGGGCAGCCAGGACTCCCTGCTTTTCGGCCAGCAAGACCAGGACGGGGCGATTCGACGAGGCGGGCACCCGCAGGATCTCGCCGGAAGCCGGGACGTGGGCAACCGAACCGTCGGCCTGTCCAGCCCAGACCCCCCCGGCACCGTCTCCCGTCAGGCAGAGGGTCGGACCAGGCCCGGGGTCGAATCGCTGCACCCCCCCCGCCTCCAGCGGCACCCGGAAGAGGGCCTTTTCGGTGGCGACCCAGGCGTGGGGGCCCGAGACCGCCAGCGCCTCGAGGTCTGGAGAGGGACTGTGGAAGAGGGTCTCGACCTCCCCGGAGGCCGGGTCCAGTCGCAGCAGCCGGCCGGCCTGGCTGGTGGCGACCAGCAACCGGCCGTCGCTCAGCCGGGCCAGTCCCCGGACATGCTGGGCCGCCCCCTCCCACAGGGTGCGAATCCGACCCGAGGCCTCCACCAGGTGGACGGACCCAGGCAGGCCCGTGGCGGCATAGACACCTCCCTCGGGGGCGGGCGCCAGGGCCCACACGTAGGCTCCGGGAAGGCGGACCCGCAAGGTCGGCCGGCCCTCCAGGTCCCAGCGGACCAGGGTCCCCTCCGGAGCCGTCCCGGCCCAGACCCCCTCTCCGGAGCGGACCAGGCTCAAGACCGCGGCGCTTCCGGTCCGGCCAAAGACGGTTGCCTTCTGGCCGGGGAGCAGGCGCAGGACCTCTCCGCTGCCGGCCAGGCCGGCCAGCAGGGCCTCCCCGGGTCCGGCAGCCAGACTCAGGAGAAGCTCATCACTGGATTTCCAGAGGGACTCCAGCGGAGGTCCGGCCGTCAGGGCGCCCGTGGCATCCAGCGCGGCGCCCAGGAATTCGCCGCCCGGCGTGCTGCCCTTCAGGGTCCAGCAGTGGCCCACGGTCGGGAGGTCCGCCACCGAGGGAACCGGCTCGGAAGCTTTGGGTTGGACCACGACGGGGGCTTCAACCGGTTTGAGCTCCACTTCCAGGACGGCCTTCCCCCGCAGGGCCCAAGGGGTGGAAAGACCGCTGCGCACGACCTCGGGGGTCGCAGTCAGATGGCTCTGGTTGGACGATCCCAGGGCCTGGCGCCAGGAGGCCGGAAGCAGGGGCAGGCTTTGTGGCCCAACCTTCAGTCCTTGTCCGGGAAGCACGGTCCGGACGGCCAGGTCTCCCCCTCGTGCTTCCTGCTGCAACTGGTTCAGCAGGCCGGGCAGGTCGGTGGGAACCGGCTCTTCGATGTTGAGCGACTTGGCCAGATCGGCAAGGGAGTCCCGGGCGGCAACCCCAATCCGGATCTTCCCGGGGCGGGCGTCGCGGGGCAGCGTCAGCGTGATCTCGCGCACCTGGGCGGCCTGGTCGTAGGGCTTCAGCACCAGACCCAGGCGCACGGTCTCGCCGGGGTGGTACTCGGTCCGGTTCGAGTAGATCCTCTCGATGGAGGCCCGCAGGGGGCGAGGCACGATCCTGGCCTCGATCTGGACGGACTCCAAGCGCAGGGGCTCGAAGGGGTTGTCCACCAGACGCCGCAGGACCGATTCGACGCGCCCGGCCACCTGGTCGGCCAGTCCCGGGCCGGCCACCAGGTCCTCCAGGTCCAGCGGGGCCTGACCCTGAGGTTGAATCCTCATGTGCAGCCTGGCCGTGGAGGCCTGCATGGCGGCGCTCATATGGCCGACGGTGTAACTGGTGGCGGTGCTGAGCACGGCCGGGGTCAGGTAGCGGTGCTGGGCTGCCCGCAGGTTCCAGGTCTGACTCTTGCCCCGCGCGGCGTCGTGGACGACCAGGCGCACCGGAACCATCGACACCGGCGCGTGGAGGCGCCCTCCGATGGCCCACAGCCGGTCCCGGCTCATCTCGCCGATGAGGCCCAGTTGGGAGGCCATCTTGAAGGACATCTGGTAGCTGGGCAGGACCGTGTGGATATGGGCCGCGGACAGGGGAAGATGGACCTCCCCCAACTGGGCCAGGGGGTGGCCGAAGGCCAGGATGGAGTTGCCCTTCCTCCAGGTCAGCGTCCCGGTTGCGGCCACCTCGATGTCGCCCGTCAGCAAGGGGACTCCCACCGCGGATCCGGGCACCATCGGCGGGATCCCTGCTTGCGGCCGGTGGCCTCGGAATCCCTGGACGGCCTGCAAGGGAAGGTCCTTCAGGGAGAGGTTCAGGCGTTGGATCGAGCCCTGGTCCAGTCCCGAGGTCTGAAGCAGGGTTCCGACGGGCGACAGCTCCAAGGCCTGTCCGGGGATCCCTGCAGGCCTCAGGGAGATTCGGACCTCCCGATAGGTGCGGCCCTCCAGGGTCAGGGGCGTGTCCAGGCGGCCGACCGCGCCCCAGGGGGCGGTCTGGGCCCCAGGCGCGAGCGGACCGGGCAATTCTGCCATCATGTCGTGGATCGGGGTCACCCCGCCAATGGGCACCTTCGAGAAGCCCCATCCGTAGGAGATCGCTCCGATGAGGCGTTCCTGGACGTAGACCGGCGAGCCGCTCATCCCGGCGACGATCCCGATCCCCTGCTCGACCAGGTGGCCTCCGTCCACTCGAATCAGCACCAGATCCGATCCGCTGAGATGGCCGCGGGCCACCCCCAGGACGGTGATCGGAAATCGGGTCACCTGGGTCCCCTTGAAGACGGTCAGCCCATACCCGCGCATCCCTGGTCTGAGCTCTGAGCTGGGCATGGTCGGGGCTCCGTCCGGGGCTGCCGGGCCGGAAGCGGGCCCCAGCAGGGCCAGGATCAGGAGCAGGAGGACGGGTGTGAGGCGGGGGGCCAGTCTTCGGTGCAGCATGTTTGGCCGCCTTCCCTCGCAGGATCGACTCCTCCTTCCTGAAGCCCTCGTCCGGAGCGGGGACCCGGGCGGGTCTGGCAGACCCGAAGAAGAAGAGCAGGGGATCCTTTACCCCGATTCTCCGTCGTGTATACTGTGTGGACGGTTTTGTGGACTTCATCGAGGTTTTGAGTCGGATGGTGCGCGCTGCGGACATTGCGCGGGGCCTGGTGGCCCTGGCTCTGTTGTGGGCCCTGGGCTGTTCCGCCCCGGGGTCGCCCCCCCATGACCCCGCTTCTCCCGTGGTGGTCCCCTCGTCTCAAGAGGCTTCATCGGTTTCGCCCTCCCCTGCGCCCTCGCCCGAGGCCAGCGCACCGGACCGCCGGATCCTGGAGAGCTCGACCCTCCGCTCCCGAGGCGAGAATCCCTGGAAGCTCGACGCCGAGCGGATCGAGTACGAGGAGGTGGGCCAGACGGCTCGCGTCGGTGTGTTGACCTGGACATTGATGGACTCCCAAGGAGCCGAACTTGTGACGGTGGAGGGCAACGGGGCCCTGGTCGACATGGAGACCATGAAGGTCTCCTTCCAGGGGCCGGTCGTGGCCCGGGGCGCGCGCGGGGAGGTCCTCAACGTCCAGAACCTGATCTGGGACGGGAAGGCCCGTCAGTTCCTGGGAAGCCAGGGGGTTCGGATGCTGCGGGACGGCACGGTCCTGACCGGGAAGAGACTCATCGCTTCTCCAGATTTGCGCCGGCTGGAGGTGGAGGGGGATGTCCGGGTGCTGTTGCCGCAGGGAGTGCCGGCTGGGGAGGTGCCCCGGTGACCATCGTCGTCCAGGATCTGGTCAAGATCTACCGGAAGCGCCGGGTTGTCGACAAAGTCAGCCTGGAGGTCTCGCCGGGTGAGGTCGTGGGCCTGTTGGGCGCCAACGGGGCCGGCAAGACGACCACGTTCTACATGGTGGTCGGGCTGGTCCGGCCCGATGGTGGGAAGATCTTCCTTCAGGGCCGCGAGGTCACTGGGATGCCCATGCACCGTCGGGCCCGACAGGGAATCGGCTACCTGCCCCAGGAACCCTCCGCCTTCCGCCGCTTGTCGGTGGAGGACAACCTGCGCCTGATCTGGCAGGTGCACGGGCTTCCCGCCAAGGAACAGAAGTCTCGCCTGGAAGGCCTCCTGGAGGAGTACGACCTGGGGCGGGTGCGCCGCAGCCGGGCCCTGGAGCTTTCGGGGGGTGAACGGCGGCGCCTGGAGATCGGCCGGGCCCTGGCAACCCATCCGGCTTTCCTGTTGCTGGACGAGCCCTTCAGCGGAGTGGACCCCATCGCGGTGGCGACCATCCAGGAGATCATCCGAACCCTGCGGGATCAGGGTCTGGGGATTCTGGTGACCGACCACAATGTCCGAGAGACACTGGCCATCACCGACCGGGCCTACATCATCCGGGAAGGCCGGATCCTGGTGTCGGGAAGCGCCAAAGAGGTGGCCAACAATCCCGACGCCCGCAAGTATTACCTGGGAAAAAGTTTCCGGACCGGCCTGGAGGAGGAGGCTCCAGCGTGAAGATCCTGGACCGCTACCTGATGACGGAGATGGCCTGGCCCTTCCTCTTCGGGCTGTGCACCTTCACCCTGCTCTTCTTCTCGGCGGAGACCCTCATGGGCGTGGCCCGGATGGTCGTCGAGTCCGAGGCCGGTTTTTCCGTCGTGATCGAGTACCTCTACTGCCGATTGCCCTACGTGCTGGTCCTGACTTTCCCCATGTCGATTCTCCTCTCGGCCCTGATGGCCTATGGAAGGCTCTCCGGCGACAGTGAGCTGGTGGCCTTGAAGGCCGGGGGCATCGGCTTCTTCCGGATTTTCGTCCCGGGCCTGGCCTTCTGCACCCTGGTGGCCGGCATCTCGCTGTGGATGAACGACGCCTGGGTCCCGCCCTCGATGAAGCGGGCCTACGACATCCTGATCGAGCATCAGCGCGGAGATGAACTGGAGCGAGCGCTGATCACCACCCCCAAGGTCCTGGCCAATGGACAGGAGCAGATGATCTACGCCCACTCCCTGAACGTCAAGGAGAAGACCATGAGGGGCGTCTTCATCCACTTCTTCTGGGAGAGCATGAGGCTCCGCGAGATCTACGCCCACGAGGCGCGTTGGAACGGAACCGTCTGGGAGATGCGCGACATCAGGACCGTCGAGTTCACCCGGGACGGGGACGTGAGGTACGAGCTGGCTGGCAAGCGGGGCTGGACGGCCCTGTCTCCTGGAGAGTCTCCACCCGACCCGGAGGTCTTGAGGCGCCGGAAGCTGCGCCCCGAGGAGATGAGTCGCGCTGAACTGGCCGAGAGCCTGGCCAGCATGCCCGTTCCCCGGGAGGGTGAGGACGACATGCTCCGCAAGAGGAACCGCTACCTGGTGATGTACCACCAGAAGATCTCGCTTCCCCTGACCTGCATGGTCTTCGGGACCTTCGCGATCCCGCTGGGGATCCGGCCGCATCGGACCAGCACCTCCATCGGCCTGGGTCTCTCGCTGCTGTTCATCCTGCTGTACTACGTGCTGATGACCGTCGGCATGATTCTGGGCGAGACGGGCACCCTGCAACCCTGGGCGGCCGCCTGGCTTCCCAACATCCTCTTCGGTCTGGTGGGCTTCTTCCTGGTCCTGGAGGCTTCGCGCAAGTAGTCTGGGAGTCTGTGCCAGTCTCCGGACTCGGCGAGGCGACCGACATGGCATTCGCACAGGCTCCTGGTGCTGTGTTATCCTGAAGGCAGGCCGGCGACCCGCGGCGCGGGCCATGCGAGGGCACCCTTGGAGTCGATCGTCCAGATCC
>DCTU01000194.1 GCA_002329445.1 bacterium UBP9_UBA1432 | reverse complement strand
GCCTTCTCGATGGGGAAGCCCAGGTAGGCCTCGGCATCGGCCTTGATCTTCTGCAGGATCATCGCCGAGATTTCCTGGGGCGTGTACTGCCGATCATCGATCTGGGTGCGCTGGTCGGTCCCCATGTTCCGCTTGATGGAGATGACGGTCCGCTCCGGGTTGGAGATGGCCTGACGCTTGGCCACCGAACCGACCAGGCGCTCTCCAGACTTGGAGAAACCGACCACCGAGGGGAAGAGATAGTCCCCCTCGGCGCTGGGAATCACGATGGGCGCACCGCCCTCGACGATCGAGACGACCGAGTTGGTGGTTCCGAGGTCGATCCCGACAATCTTGCCTGTCATATCGTGCTGTATCCTCCAGATTCAAGCTGCCCTCAGGGAAACCCGCTGCCGGGGCGAGGCAGGCCACACCCATCTCCGGTTGCAACGGCTTTCTGGTTCGCCCTGGTCGACTCGGGTTCCTCGCGTCTTGCGGAGAGGAATGTGCGATCAATCTCCCGCCGGTCCGTCCGGCTGGACCACCTCGACGGGCGGAGCGTCCCCATCTGCAGCGGCCGGTTCGCGTGGAGGCCCGGCACCCCCATCCAATCGAAGCGGGCTCTCGGAAAACTCGAGCGTCAACACCTCGGCCTCCTGGTCTTCCGGTTCCGGACCGGCCTCCTCCACGGGACTTGCCGGATCGGCGTCGGCGGCTGAAGATGCCGCGGGGTCGGAGGGGAGCCCCTGCGGCGCCCCCGGGACCGACGCAACGGTGCCTGCGGGATTGCGCGCCAGACGAACCATGGAGGCGCGCAGGAGCTTGTCTCCCAACAGGTAGCCGCGTCGAATCTGGTCGAAGACGCAGTCGTCGGGGATCTCCCCGGTCTCAACGTGGCCCATGGCCTCATGGAAGTTCGGGTCGAAGGCTTCGCCCACCGCCTCGATGGACTGCAGGCCTTCGGACTCGCAGGCATCCAGCAGTTGACGATGGATCCCCTGGAGGCCCTGGATCACGCCATGAACGTCCGAGAAGCGGTCCTCCGCCTCCAGGGCACCGTCGAAGCTGTCCAACACGGGAAGCAGCTTGCGGAACAAGGACTCTCGAGACCTCTGGAGTTGGAGCTCCAGGTCCTTCTCCTGGCGCAAGCGGATGTTCTGCACGTCCCGGACCAGCTTGTCATAGCGTTCCTGGGCCTCCAGGAGAAGCTCGTCCTTGATCTCCATCTGCTTGCGCAGGACCGCCATCTGCGCCTGCTCCTGGGCGGTGGGCGTCGGCGGAGGCGGTGCCGCGGGAGCCTCGCGAGTCTTCTTGCCCAGCGCCGAGGCCACCAGGTCTGAAGAAGCCTGGAAGAGCAAGGCCTCCTGCTCTTCACGGAGTTTCCGCTGGTACTCCGCGCGCATGGCCTCGACCGACTCGACCTGCTTGAACATCAGCTCCAGCATGGCCTGGGACACGATCCGGTAGATCCCCGTGAGGTCGGTCGGCGAACAGCCGTCTTTGCGGATCCGGGCCAGTCGTGGCTTGAGATAGGCCAGGCACTCGACCTGGGAGACGATGGCGTCGAGCTGGTCCAGCTCGGCGCCCATGCGCTCCTCGGAGGTGGCAGGCTCTTCGGGAACGGGCTTCTCGGTGGGATGCCCGCTGGCAGAACCCTTCAGGAGGGGCGCGGCAGGTCCGGCGAACTTGCCCGGTCCGGGTGTGGCCGGCCACTCCGAGGCCGGTTCGGGAACCGGTGTGGCCGCGGGTGGCTCGAAGAAATCCAGGGATTCGGCATCAGAGGTTGGAGGGGGGCCCAACAGCACCTCCCCGGACGGTGCCGGAAGCGCGGGCTTCTCCTCGGACTCGGCGGAGGTC
Organism: bacterium UBP9_UBA1432; assembly: GCA_002329445.1. Lineage (GTDB taxonomy): Bacteria > Vulcanimicrobiota > Xenobia > Xenobiales > Xenobiaceae > Xenobium > Xenobium purgamenti. The sequence goes on along the minus strand of DCTU01000194.1, from coordinate 838 downwards.
CGATCCACCGGGGAGGAATCGGAAGAAACCTGGGGATCGCTCGGCACGGGAACCTCACCGGACTTCTCAGGTTTGAACCACGAGGGAGGGCGGGGCTTGGGCCGCCCGGCAGCCGTGCCCTCCATCCGCTTCTTCTCTGCCATCACATCGCCCTTCCTGGCATCCTTGCGCGAGATTCTGCCCACCCGGCGGGATCCTTCGGGACAAGAAGACAAGGCCCCTGCGGCAGGAAGCCTTCGACTGGAGATGCAGGTACAAGAGCATTCCCGACACGTCCGCTCACGAACCGCCTGCGGGGAGGCCCGGGACTCAGGCCAGCGGGCCCATCCTCTCCAGGCGCTGGCTCATCGACTGGGCTACGCAGTTCAGGATCGCCAGCATCCGATCATAGGGCATGCGCGTGGGGCCCAACAGGCCCAGGGTTCCGACCGGCTCCCCCTGCAACGAGTAGGAGACCGCCAGAAGGCTGCACCCCGACATCTCGGCCAGTTCATTCTCCTGTCCGATCCAGATGCGGAATCCGGGGGTATCCAGGGTCTTGGTCAGGACCTCGGCCAGGATCTTCTCTTCTTCCAGGACCTTGAGGATCGTGCGCAGGCGTTCGAGGTCTCGGAATTCGGGCTGATCCAGCAGGCGACTGGTCCCTCCCAGGACCAGGCGGGTGCCGGATTCCAACGAGTCGTCCCGGGCGGCCAGGGTCAGCTCCTGAAGGATCTGCTCATCGATGTCCGGGCGCATCTCGCCCAGCAGCTCCCGGGAGATGTCGGTCAGGGGAACCCCCCGGAGACGCCGGTTCAGCGCCTCGGTCATCCTCTCGAGAAGATCGGGGGGCACCGGC
>DCTU01000393.1 GCA_002329445.1 bacterium UBP9_UBA1432 | reverse complement strand
GTCCCAGCCGGTGGTCGGGGAGGAGCCCTCGTGGTTGTTGGTCGAGAAGGGGAGGGCGCTCTAGGATTTGTTGAAGGTGACCGTCCAGGTAGCCCCGGAGCGGGGGAGCCGGACCTCCATCAGTCCGGTATTCCAGGAGGCATCCTGGGACAGTTGCAGGAGGGCCTCCTCCATGCCCGCCTTGGCCGCCTGTTCGGCGATGAGGCTGTGCTGACGGGTTTGGGCCAGGGTCTTCTCGGCCACCTGCAGGCGGACCAGGGCGAAGGCGAAGAAGAAGAGGGCGGCCAGGATCAGGAGCGTCAGGATCAGGGCGAAGCCGGCGCGGGATCGGTCCAGAAACATCAGGCTCTCCTCTCCTACTCGTTGTACAACAGGATCGTCTGGCGGCGGGCCAGGCGTTCCTGTCCGCCGTGGGCGCTGGTTCCCTGGAATTGCACATCCAGGACCGCGGTGAGGTTGTTGGACTGGGGCGTCAGCCGCAAGAGGCTCACCCCGGTGGAGAGGAGCCGACCCTGCCCGTCGCAGGCCGCGGCCAGTTCGGCCGGGGTCAGGGCGCGAAGCTGCCCCGGGTTGGCGGTGAAGTCCCGGGGCATTTCCTTGCGAAGGAGGCGCGTCGTTCCCGGGACCAGGTAGTAGATCACCTGCTGGTTCCAGGCCGGGCTTCCCTGGTCGTCGGTCAGGAAGCGGCCCTCAGGATCCACCGCTGAGACGAAGCTGAAGGCCTGCAGGCCCGAGGACCCCCCGTCGGCCAGGAAGGCCAGGCTGCTGGCCNNAGGCCTGCAGTCCCGAGGGGCCCCCGTCGGTCAGGAAGCCCCGGCTGGATCCCTGGACCTCTCGGGCGATCCGCCAGGAGACCTCCTGCAGTTCCTGTCGGGCGGCGGCGCGGGTCGTCGAGGCCTGCCAGGTGGTCTTGGTCCGCACGAGCATGACCACCACCAGGCTGGTCAGGATGGCCAGGAGGGCCAGGGTGACCAGGACCTCGACCAGGGTCATCCCTCGAGGCACGCAGCGGGTCATGCGCACGGAATTCCGCCTTTCGGGTCGGGTCTCAGGGGGTCTCCCCGAGGCCCTCGGGGGAGGGAGGCTCTGGGGGCNNGTCCCCTCCTCCGGCGAACTGGTGAACCAGACCCGGCCGCCCAGGTAGCGCTCGGTGAAGAGCTTGATGCTGTAGGTGCCCAGGCCCCGCCCGCTGCCCTTGGTCGAGAAGGAGCGTTTGAAGACCTGGAGTTGGACCTTCTCGGGCATGGCCTTGGGGTTGTGCACCGAGAAGGCCAGCCCGCCGTCCTGGTCCTGGCAGCGCAGGGTTACGGCCTGGCCGGGGGCGGAGGCTTCCAGGGCGTTCTTGGTCATGTTGCCCAGCACCCTCTTGAGCAGGGTGCGGTCGGTGGTCAGGGTGACCTCCACCGAGTCGGGGGCGACCTGGACCGTCCGCCCCTTGGAGACCTGATGGGCCTGGTAGCTGCGGGTGACCTCCTCGAGCAGGGCTCGCGCCTGCACCGGGACGAATCTGGGGACCAGTTCCTGGTTCTCAGCCGCCGAGAGCTCCTTCTGGGCCTGGATCTCTTCGATGATCGCCTCCGAGAGCTGGAAGATCGAGCGGGCGTAGCGACCCGATTCCTCCTCGGCGGGGATCAGCTCGCTCAGCAGGTCGGCATAGCCGTACAGCCCGCCGGCGGTGTTCAGGACGTCGTGATAGAAGAGCCTCTCCAGCGCCCGGCGCCTCTTCTCCCCCCCCTGGTCGGCCAGGGTGAAGAGGGTGAAGCGGCGGCCCTGAAGCTCCAGAGGGCTGGCCCAGACCTTCAGGTCCAGGGCGTCCCCGTTCTTCTTCAGGATTTCGCACTCTTGCCGGGCGGCCTCGCCCTTCTGGCTGGCCAGCGTGGCCTTCAGCGCGCCGCATTCGCTGCAGAAGCGGGTGGTGCCGCAGCCCGCTGCGTTGTGATCGGCGTAGGCGCAGCCCAGGACCTCGCCGGGTCTTTGGCCCAGGAGGTTCTGGACCGGGCCGTTCCCGGCCATTTCCTGGAAGGCCCGGTTGGCATGCACGATCTGGCGGTTCTCGTTGAGGATCACGGCTTGCCCGGGAGTCATGTCCAGCGTCTGGGTCAGCCCGGGGGACTCGGCCACGAGCCGGGCATCCAAGGAGATCTCCTCGCCCGAGGAACGTTCCGGGGGCGCGAACTCGGTGAAGTGGGGGTCGGTGCTCAAGGGGGCCTCCTGGATGTCCTGGTCTAGCCGGGTGCGCTCGCGGGCAGCCCCACCAGCTCGCGGACCCGGTCGCGGAGTTCCTGGGGGCGGAAGGGCTTCCGGAGGAATCCGTCAGCCCCGGCCTGGCGGACCTGTTCCTCGATGTCGGCGTCGATGACCGACGAGACCACCATCAGTGGGATGCCCTGGTACTGCTCATCGAACTTCAGCAGACGCGCGACGGCCAGCCCGTCCAGCCGGGGCAGGATGATGTCGGAGAGGATGGCGTCGGGCGGGGACTCCTGCACGGCCTGCAGCAGTTCCAGGCCGTTGTCGAAGAAGGTTGCCTCCAGGTCCTCCATCCGCGCCAGGCTGGCTCGGATCAGGTCCGAGATCCGGGGGTCGTCGTCGGCCACGTAGATCCGTCTTGTCATGATCTCCTCTTGTCGGGGAATCGAGACTCTTGGGGTCGATCCTCGGAAACCTCTCCTGCAGCCAGCGAGATCGCTATTCCACCGTGATCTTCATGACCTCCTCGAAGCTGGTCAGGCCCTCCAGCCAGCGGGTCACCGCGCTCTGGCGCAACGAGATGAAGCCTCGCAGAGCCGCCAGTTCCAGCAGCCGCTCCGAGGTCAGCTCGGCCTCGGGGAGGCGGCGCATCTCGGGGGAGATCTCCAGCAGTTCGTAGATGGCCACCCGGC
>DCTU01000176.1:2608-4095 GCA_002329445.1 bacterium UBP9_UBA1432 | reverse complement strand
GTCCGACTACCAGCAAGCCCAGACCATCCAGGCCACCACCGCCATGGAAGCCCAGAAGCAGCAGATGGAACGCTGGAAGATCATGCAGGACACGCAGACCAAGATCTTCGAGATCCAACAAGAGGTCACGGTGAACCGGGCCAAGACCCAGGACAAGATGTTCAACAAGTGGGACGACTACATCAAATCCTGAGAAGATCCGCTCCGACCAGGCCGGACGCTGGAGCGCTCCGGACCGCCTTCCCCGATTCCCCGGCTGGAGGTCCCAGCCCATGCGCATGGATCCCGTCGGAGTCCTCACCCCAAGGGCCCGACTTCAGGCCGAACCGGCGGCACCGAACCCGGCTGCACTCCCACTCGACGAGTACCGACCGCTCTTCGGAGCCGAGACCGACACCCGCCTGCAGGCTGCGCCCCCACCACCGCCAGGGCCCCGAGAGCGAAAGGCCCTGGACAAGGAGAAGGAGCAGCAGGACCGGCTGGCGGCCGAACAGATCTACGCCCGGATGCGCGCCGAACGAGCCCTGGTCCAGGCTCGCCTGGCCGCCCTGGTTCAAGACCTGCAGACCGAAATCCAGAGGATCTTCCAGGAAGTCCTGATCCGTCGGCGCAAGGTCCACGACGCGATCCTGGCCAACTGGCACAAAGTCCTGATCGGTTGAGCCAGGATCCCGGGGGGCCGGTCGAGGGGCTGCAGCTCCGAGACCGGCTCCCGGGTGACCTGTAACACCCCCGCAACATTTCCACCTTTCTCCCCAAGCGGTCGCCGGCTATAATGAGGGCACAGTCGCTCACTGGTGGAGGCTTGTCTGCACCCACCGGTGGCCCAGCCAAGGAGGCCCTATGGCCGGCCCTCAGAGAATCAACTCCGCCTCGGTTCCCCAGAGATCCTACGAAGCCAACCTCCAGCAGGTGGGCGGTCAGCGTCAGCTCGTCAACCGGCGGGCCGTCCAGACTCCGGCCGAGAACGAAGAGCACGTCCACCTCACCCAGGACCACGTGAGCCTGGCTCAGGATGCCTCCGAGAACGCCGCCCACGTCGGCGTGCTTCGGGATGAGGATTCCGAACCGCTCATGCTGCCGGCTCCTGAAGAGGAGGCCACCAACCTTCCGGCCGTGATCGAGGACAAGAGCCGGGCCCTGGTTCCCGTCAAGGACGAGCCGCTGACCGGCGAGATCGTGGACGCGGAATGGGAACCGGCCTATCCTGGCACCCCCGAGCAGGGTCTGAGCCCCTACATGCCCGGCGGTCCGGGCGGCCCCGGCGGACCGGGTGGGCCCTACGGCCCAGGGAAGCCTGGTGGTCCGGACGGCCCCGGTGGACCGGGTGGGCCGGGTGGGCCCTACGGCGGTCCCAGCCAGGCGGATGCCGCCCGAAGCTATCAGCAGCATCAGCAAGAGCAGGAAGAGGTCCAGAAGATCTTCGCCCAGATGATGGCTGACCGCCAGAAGTGGATGATGGAGATGTGGAAGATCATGCAGGACAC
>DCTU01000176.1:0-2575 GCA_002329445.1 bacterium UBP9_UBA1432 | reverse complement strand
AGACCATGCGCGAGGCCTGACCCCTCCGCCTCTGCAAGGCTGAAAGCCCGGTCCGAAAGGACCGGGCTTTTCTGATTCCGCCCGGGCGCCGCCCTCAGCGCACTACATCAAGCTGGAGGCATCGGTGGACATCTCTTCCAGCTTGCGGCGGTTCTCGCGGTTGATCCGCATGGCCTGGTTGACGAACTCGTTCCCCTGCCGAACCAGTTCCAGCCCCTCCTCCAGGAAGAGCGGGTCCGCCTCCGCCACGAAGTCGAACATCCGCTGGACCCCCTGGTTGTAGAGGTCGATCCCCGTGTACCCCACCTCGAGTTCCTCGCGGAAGTCTTCGGCAGCCTCGTCGGGGATGGGGATCTCCCGGATGGCCCGTTCCTTCTCGGCCAGGATGGCCGCCGTCTCTTCGAGAAACCGACCGAACTCTTCAGGGTTCCATTCACCAGAGGCTGCCCGGGCGGCGGCAGCCTCGATCTGTTGGAGCCGGTCGTGGATCCGAGGGGTCTCGGGCTCGACCTCCTCCTGCGGGCTTTGGAGGACCCGCGGCAACTGGGCGTTGCATTTCGAGCAGTAGTTGGCTCCGTCAGAGTTCTGGAAGCCGCACTTGACGCAGAGCAAGGAAGACCTCCCGACTGGGATTCCACACGTTCCAGACGGGCTTCGTCCAGGTTTCGTGCGACTCCTGCACTCCAGACCCGACAAGCCTGGGGCAGGGGTCTTTCCGCCGGGTGGCCAATTCTCACGAGGCGCACCACCAGAGGGTGCCATGAGGAGTTCAGATGAAGCTGCGAACCGTGGCCGTGACGGCCAGCCTGTTGATCTGCCTGGGTCTGGTCTGGCACCGCGAGGCGGCCGGAGCACCCGGATCCGCCAACCAGCCCCAGGATCCCCGGGCCCTGGTCGACCGACTGTACACCGTGGCCGGGCAGATGCCCATCCGGGACATGATCGTCGAGATGGAATGCAGCGACGCCAGTCCCGATACCGGGAACCTGGTCTCGACCGGCAAGGACAAGACCTACTACAAGTTCCCCAACAAGCTGCGGATCGACTCGGTCATCCGAGACCCCGGTGGGCCCATGGATGGCCGACAGGTCATCACGATCCGGGACGGCACCAATGCCTGGCACTTCGTCAGCACGGGCCAGTACCCGGTCAAGAAGGCGCCCGATCCCCCCAGTCCCACCCTGAACCTCCCCTACAACCTCCAGCGCTATCCCGAGGACAACGCCCGGAAGTACGAGCTGGCGGGAAGCCAGACCATTGACGGCGTGGCCACCCGCTCGGTGAAGATCACCAACCCTCATGACCCCCAAGATGTCCGGATCGTCCACATCGACGTCCAGCGCAACGTCCCCCTGCGGCTGGAGATGCAGATCCCCGGTGACAAGGGCGGAGCCCCGATCAAGAAGAGGGTGGACTACAAGGACATCCGCCGCTTGGACGACGGACGATACATGCCCTTCATGCTGGAGATCTACGAAAACGACCGCCTGCAGAAGGTGCGGGTCTACTCGGGCGTCAAGGTCAACGTCGGACTCCAGGACTCGCTCTTTCAGCCGATGAGCGGCCTGATGCGCTGACCGCCGGACTCACCTGAAGGACCCCAAAGCCCCCGCTGGCGTTCACGCAGCGGGGGCTTCCGATTATCGGGAGGGCCCCTCGTAGCCGACCTGGGCCAGGAACTCCTCGGCCGCCTCCTGATAGGTCTGGAAGGTCTTCCAGTTCATCGAGACCGCCTGGTTGAGCAGGCTGTTGGCCTGGGTGGCCAGGGCCAGGGCCCGGTCCAGATCCTCAGAGGCCCGGCTGCGCTCCCACTCCGACAAGGCCCCCAAGGCCTCGAGGAATCCCTGGATCCCACGGCGGCCAGCCAGGAGCTCCTCCTGGACCTCCGCCTCCATGTCCTGGGGGATCTCCAGGCTTCCCACAGCCTCCAGGACCCGGTTGTAGTGAGCCCGGCGCGCCTCGATCCGCGAGAGGAACTCGGCTCCGTCGATGTCCTGGGAGCGCAGCTCCAGGACCCAGCGGCGCAGATCCTCCAGCGGCGCGTTCATGGGGGGCGGAGGCTTGCGCTCCGGCAGGGGGGCCCCGCAGGACTGGCAGTTCGGACCGGAAGCAGACAGTTGGCGGCATTCAGGGCAAAACACGATCAGGCGATTCCCCGGGTGCCGGCCCCGTTCCTCCCCGGCAGGCCTGCTCGAGAAGGAATCCCCCAGCCCAGGAGCGAACCTCCGGCGAACCTTTCATAAGATTCATCAAGCGAGCGGTCGATGCACGCGCCGGGACGGCGACTCTGGCATCCCCTCGAGCGGGGTCGCGGGACGACGGTTCCCCCCGCGTCAGGCCAGCGCCTGGGAAACCCTGAGCTGGCCCCACCTGGAGGTGCTCTGTGCGATTCGGAAAGATCGCGGCGGCGGCCGCCCTGGCGTTGATCCTGGCGGGGAGTTCCCCCGCGCGCGCCGACATCCTGTACTCGGTGCGGACCGGGGACACCCTGGACTCGATCGCCGCCCGGCACGGCCTGAAGGCGGACCAGGTCCTGCAGGCCAACCCCGGCCTGCAAGACAACGCTTCTCGCCTG
>DCTU01000418.1 GCA_002329445.1 bacterium UBP9_UBA1432 | reverse complement strand
GCCAGCTCGACGTAGATCCGGCTGGCCTCCCGCAGCGCGCTCTTGATCACCCCGATCGACGAGACCTGCGAGCCGATATGGAAGTGCAGCAACTGCAGGCAGTCCAGCAGCCCCGCCTGGCGCAGCATCTCGACGGCCTGCACGATCTCAGGGACAGAGAGGCCGAACTTGGCGCGCTCGCCCACCGAACTCCCCCATCGGCCCTCGCCCCGGGTGGCCAGCTTGGCGCGGATCCCCAGGCGTGGCATGACCCCGAGATCCTTGACGACCTGGATGACCTGCCGCACCTCATCGAGCTGCTCGAGGACCAGCAGGACCGTCTTGCCCAGACGCTGGGCCAGCACGGCGGTCTCCAGGTACTCGCGGTCCTTGTAGCCATTGCAGACCAAGAGCGCACCCGGGGTGTTCAGGTTGGCCAGGGCGATCAGCAGCTCCGGCTTGGAACCCGCCTCCAGGCCGAACTGGTGACGCTGCCCGAAGCGGACCAGGCTCTCCACCAGGTGGCGCTGCTGATTGCACTTCACGGGGAAGACCCCTCGATAGCTCCCCTGATAGCCGTAGCGGGCGATGGCGCGGGCGAACGCCGAGTTCAGGCGGTCGATGCGATCCTGAAGGATGTCCGGGAAGCGGATCAGCAGAGGCAAGCCCAGGTTTCGAGCCTGCAGGGCCCCCACCAGTTCATGGAGGTCCAGGGAGCCTCCCCGCTCGCCCTGCGGCGAGACCACCACGTGCCCCGCCGAGTTGATCGAGAAATACGGGTCTCCCCAATCGCGGATGCGGTACAGCTCCTCGCTGTCCTCGATGGTCCAGGCATCGCCCGGGTTCTGGCTCATGGCGGTTCCTCGCTGGTGTGGATGGGAGGGTCGGTTCGCGCTCGAGGTGCGAGCTCCCGCCGAGGGCAGGGGATGGCTTGTCTCGGGCCAGGGCTTCCCGGCTCGCGTGGGGAATGGACCCGAGAACGCATCCCCCGGGCGACAAGCCCGGCACCCCAGAGGTCAAGCCAGAGTGAACCAGCCAAGCGCCACCGGATCCGGAGCCGAGCGTCGCGAGCACTTCCGCGCCCCCTGGCCCATCAACAAGACCCTCCAGTGCGAGCTGTACCTGCAACCCGGCGACCCGGAAATCCTCTACCTGCATGTGGTCGACCTCTCGCGCGGGGGCGTGGGCGTCAACTGCCACCGCGACCTGCCCCCCGAGACCGAATTCCGCCTGAAACTGCCCCTGGAAGGTTTCGGGACCCAGGCCGAGGTCCTGGACTTCCGCTGTCGGGTGGCCTGGCGCAAGTACCTCCTGGGCGGCACCTGGAACCACGGCCTGGAGTTCACCACCCTGGAGGAGGAGCACCGGCTCACGGTGGAAGAAATCCTGGACCGGTTCTCGAAGGACGGCCGCTTGAAACGCTACCGCTTCAACCGGATGCTTCCGGTGGCCCTGCGTGAGAAGCCCGAGGGCCCGTGGATGGGCGAGCGCTACGCCTCCAACCTGACCCTGGAGGCCGTCGAGCTCCGGCTGGAGCGCCCCCTGGACGAGGGGCTCTTTTTGCAGGTCCGCCTGGCCCTGGAGTTCGGCATGCCCTCGCTGCACCTGCCCGCCCGGGTGACCCGGTGCCAGGAGCTGCCCGGCTCGCGCCACCAGGTGAAGCTGCAGTTCCAGGACCTCACCCCCGAACAGGACAAGGCCCTCCGCAGCTATCTGGAGCGCTGCATGAACTCGCGCTGAACCGAGGAAGGGCTCGCGGTCCTGCCCGCGAACCGCCCGACCATGTCCACTCTCGAACGCTTCTGCCGCTATGTCGCTCTCGACACCCAGGCTGTCGAGGATTCCCCGACCTACCCGTCCAGTCCCGGCCAGATCGAGTTCAACCGCTTGCTGGCCGAGGAGCTCAAAGGAATCGGATGCCAGGACGTCCACCTCGACGAGCACGGCATCCTGACCGCCACGGTCCCGGGAAACCGCAAGGATGTCCCGGTCATGGCCTGGGTCGCCCATGTCGACACGTCGCCGGAGACCTCCGGCGCGGGCGTGAAGCCTCAGGTGCATCCGAACTACGACGGGGGCGACGTGGTCCTGCCCGGAGACCCCACCAAGGTCCTGCGGCCGACCGAGTTCCCGGCCTTGAAGGAGGTCGTCGGACACACCCTGATCACCACCGACGGCACCACCCTGCTGGGCGCCGACGACAAGTGCGGGGTGACCGCCCTGGTCGAGGCGGCCGAACGCCTGCTGCGGGACGACTCCCTGCCCCGGGGAACCATCCGCCTGGTCTTCACCTGTGATGAGGAGATCGGAGCGGGGACCCGCCACCTGAGCCTGGAGCGCATCGGAGCGCAGGTCGCCTACACCCTGGATGGCGAGGGCCTGGGCTCGGTGGACTCGGAGACCTTCTCGGCGGACATGGTCACGGTCAAGGTCACCGGCGTCAACACCCATCCCTGCGCCGGCAAGGGTCGGATGGTCAACGCCATCCGAATCCTCTCGGACTTCCTCTCCCGCCTGCCCCAGAGGACCCTGTCCCCCGAGACCACCAGCGGCCGCGAGGGGTTCCTGCACCCCTACCACGTCGAAGGCTCGGTGGCAGAGGCCTGGGCCAAGGTCCTGCTGCGCGACTTCGAGACCGAGGCCCTG
>DCTU01000050.1:6832-15193 GCA_002329445.1 bacterium UBP9_UBA1432 | reverse complement strand
TGACCGGTGACGGAATGCGATCGGGAGACCCCATGGACCCCCAGAGCCCCTCCAGCCGAAGCCCCGAACCGACCGAGAGCACGCCTCCGGCCTCCCAGACCGCCACGAGGAAGCTCCTGGCCATCGGGGACCTGCACGGCGACTACTTCCGCCTGCTGCGCCACCTGCGCGAGAACGACCTCCTGCTCCCCGACACCCTGGCCTGGAACCCCGAGGCCGACCGGGTCGACCTGGTGCTGATGGGGGACTACGTCGATTGGCGTGGTGAACCCCTGGAAGACCCCCTGGACCAGTCTCCAGGCGACCCCGAGGCGGGGCCGCGCCGCATCCTGGAGCTGATCATGCACCTCGAAAAGGAGCTGGTCGACCTGCGCGCGGCCGAGGAGGGTTTTGACAGCTCGCTGTACGCACTCCTGGGCAACCACGACGAGATGATGCTGGAGGCCGTGGGGGTCTTCGACTTCCTGCCCGTCGAGCAGCTTCAGGACCTGCTGGCCCGGGCCCGGAACTTCGCCGCCATCAAACGCCACCTGGCCGACCACGGCCTGAACTCCGAACAGATCGAACGCGTCATGCGCTTCCTGAACTGGTACGTCCAGGGCGGCGAGGCCACGGCCAACGGGTTTGGCGGCCTGCCGGCCTGGAAGGAAGCGATGGAAGGAGAGCTGGGCCGCTTCCTGCGAGCCCGTCTGCGCCTGGGCGTGGTGGTGGACCACCGGCTCTTCGCGCACACCATCCCGGACCAGCGCAAGTTCTGGAGACCCATCGAAGAAATCGTGGCCCTGCCCGACGCTGAATTCCGGGCAGCCCGTGAATCCTTCCTGTGGAGCCGCAAGATCTGGGGCTTCGACTACTATACCGGAATGCGGACCAGCCCTTTCTCCGAAAAGGAGATGGAGGAATTGCTGAGCCGCATGATGGTGCGCGGGGCCGTCGTCGGACACACCCCCCTCTCGCGGGGGCCCGACCCCGTGGTCGCCTATGGTGGACGCATCGTGAACCTGGACGTCCACGGAACCCCGGGGTCCTATGCCCTGATCGAGGAGTACGTCCCCTCCGAGCATGGCCTGCGTGCCCCGCTTCGTCCCCCGAGTTGAGGATGCCACGTTGAAGGAAATCCAGACGCTGAGCCAACGGGTTCTCGCCAACGTCCAGAAGGTCATCCTGGGGAAGCGCGAGGAGGTCCGCCTGGTCCTGGTCGCCCTGCTTTCCGAAGGCCATCTGCTGCTGGAGGACGTGCCGGGCGTGGGCAAGACCATGCTCAGCCGGGCCGTGGCCCGTTCGTTGGGCTGTTCCTACGCCCGGTTGCAGTGCACGCCCGACCTCCTGCCGGCGGACCTGCTGGGCGTGACCATCTACAACCAGAAGACGATGGACTTCGAGTTCCGCCCCGGACCGGTCTTCCACCAGGTCCTGCTGGCCGACGAGATCAACCGCGCCACCCCCAAGACCCAGTCCGCCCTGCTGGAGTGCATGGACGAGCGCCAGGTCACCACCGATGGCGCAGCCCGGGCCCTGCCGCGCCCCTTCCTGGTGATGGCCACCCAGAACCCCATCGAGTACGAGGGGACTTTTCCCCTGCCCGAAGCTCAACTGGACCGCTTCCTGTTGAGGGTCCGCCTGGGCTACCCGTCCTTTGAGGCCGAGGCCGAGATGCTGGCGGCCCAGCAGCTCCGCCACCCCATCGAAGACCTCGAGCAGGTGGTCACCAGCGAAGAGCTGCTCCGCATGCAGGCCCAGGTCCACACCGTGCGCGTGGAAGAGTCCCTGCGCCACTACATCGTCCGCCTGGTCCAGGCCACCCGTGAAGCGGACCGGCTCTTCCTGGGCGCCAGCCCTCGGGGCTCGCAGGCGCTCTTCCGGGCCTCGCAGGCCCTGGCTGCGATGGAGGGCCGCGACTACGTCCTGCCCGACGACATCAAGACCCTGACCGTTCCCGCGCTGTCCCACCGCATGATTTCCCGAACCGACGGAGTCGGGGGGGCAGCGGCCACCGACGTGCTGCGAGGGGTCCTGGAGCGGATCCCGGTCCCGGTCTGAAAAAAAGGCTGGACCGAGGTTCAGTCCCGGGCCAGCTCGCGCAGGCCTTCCAGGATCCGCCCCGCCCGAAGGACCGGGATTCCAAGCTCCCGAGCCCGGGCCTGCTCGGCCGCGGTGTTGTATCCCCATCCGGCCAGGGCCACCCGGACTCCCATCTCGCCCACGGGCTCGAGGTTCCGCAGCAGGTCGTCGACGAACAGGATCTGACTGGCCGGCACATCCCGGGTCGCCGCCAGGAAGGCCATCTGATCCCGCTTGTCGACGCTGAATTCGCGGGCCAGCACGGGAAGTTGAAGCCCCGCGCTTCCCAGCAGGGCGCGGATGGCCGCCTCGTTCTTGGTGGTGCAGACCACCACCTCGCGAAAGGACTCCGCCACCGCCGCCCACTCCGCCGACATGGCCGGATGAGGCGACTGCAGGGCCTGCCAGGCCTGGGGGTCCTGGTTGCGGAATCGCTCGCGCCGGGCATAGAACTCGACCTCGAAGCGGCGCAGGAAAGCTCCCTGCGCCTGGGCCAGGGACTCGAAAGCGGCCGTGCTGTACGCCTCCAGGTCCCGCTCGGGATCCTCCCGCAACAGCCACAGGATCAGGCCGAACTCGCCGCCCGTGCGCACCAGCCAACGCCCCCGGCGGAAGGCGGCTTCGGAGATCCGGGGGAGGGGCCCCTCCAGGGCCTCCCATGCCTCCCGGGCGATGAAGAAGCACTCCCCGGCGCTGTCCCAGAGGACACCGTCGAAATCCAGGGCCAGGATGAAGTCCTTCGTCACGGACGCGGGAGCCGGTCCAGCGCCGTGCGCAGACGGCGCAGGCAGACCTCGCGTCCCAGCACCTCCATCATCTCGAAGAGGCCCGGACCGTTGCCCACGCCGGTCAGGGCCAGGCGGGTCGGGTGGATCAGTTGTCCGGCCCCCACCCCCCGGCTCTCGGCCAGCGTCCGCAGGGCCTCGTCCAGTGCGTCGTGGCCGAAGACCTCCAGGGCCTCAAGCCGGGCCACCCAGGCCTCCATCAGCTCTGGGGAGGCGGCCTTCCAGCGTTTCTTGACCGTCGCCGGCTCGTATTCCGCGGGGTCGGCGTAGAAATAGGGAATGGGTTCGACGTAGTCGGTCAGCAGGTTGGCCCGCTCTCCCATCACCTCGATCACCTGGGCCAGGTACCCGGACTCGGGTCGAGGCCAACCGGCCCGATCGAAGAAGGGCAGGACCAGCTCGACCAGCCTGGAGGTGCTCTGCGCGCGCATGTGCAGGCCGTTGATGTGCAGCAGCTTGTCGAAGTCGAAGACCGCCCCCGACTTGCGCACGCGATCCAGGCTGAAGACGCCGGACAATTCCTGGGGCGTGAAGAACTCCCGCTCGTCGCCGGGGCTCCAGCCCAACAGGGCCAGGAAGTTCAGCAGGCCCTCGGGCAGATAGCCCTTCTCGCGATAGGCCTCGACCGCGACGTCTCCATCCCGCTTGGACAGCTTCTTGCCGCTGGCGTTGAGGATCAGGGGCACGTGGGCGAAGACGGGGGGCTTCCAGCCGAAATACTCGTACAGAAGGAGGTGCTTGGGGGTCGAAGACAGCCACTCCTCGCCTCGGACCACGTGGGTGATCTCCATCAGGTGATCGTCCACCACCGCCGCCAGGTGATAGGTGGGGAAGCCGTCGGACTTCATCAGGACCTGCTCATCCACCAGCGAAGAGTCGAAGCTGACCGGGCCGCGGATCTGGTCTTCCACGGTCAGCGTCCGCCCATCGGGGATCTTCATGCGGATCACATGGGGCTCGCCTGCGGCCAGTCGGCGCTCCCTCTCGGCGGGGTCCAGATTCCGGCAGTGGCGGTCATACATGGCCGACTCGCCCCGGGCCATCTGCTGCTCGCGCATCTCGGCCAGCCGTTCGGGGGTGCAGAAGCAGTGATACGCGTGCCCCGACTCGACCAGCCGGGCTGCCATCTCGCGGTAGATCTCCAGGCGTTCGCTCTGCACGTAGGGGCCCAGGGGGCCACCCACCACGGCTCCCTCGTCCGGGGTGACCCCGGCCCAGTTCAGGGCCTCCAGCAAGGCCTCGACGGCTCCTTCCACCAGTCGCGTCCGGTCGGTGTCCTCGATGCGCAGCAGGAAGGTTCCACCCTCCCGTCGGGCCAGCAGCCAGTTGTAGAAGGCGGTGCGGAGGCCTCCCACGTGCAGATACCCGGTGGGGCTGGGGGCAAAGCGGACGCGGACCATGGCGGAACTCCTGTGCGGAAGATGGGCTCGGAACCTCCAAGCAGGATCCGGGCGAGGCTGGCCCGTTCACCGCCGGGACGGCGAACCCTGCGGGAAGGGACCAGGGCGCGGGGCGCGGAATCGGGGTGCCCCATGCCCTCTCCCTGGCCTGACCCCCTGATCCTGGCCCCCCTGACCAAGGGGGGGAACCTCCCCTTCCGCCGCCTGTGCGTCGACTTCGGCGCGGTGGTGACCATGTCCGAGATGGCCTTCGCCGGACCCATCGTGCGGGGAATCCGCAAAGAACTGGCCCTGCTGCGCAAGGGTCCGACCGAGCCCTGCTTCGGCGTTCAACTGGCGGCCTCCAAGCCCGAGATGGCCATCCAGGCGGCCCGGGCCGCCCTGGAGCGAGGCGCCGCCTTCGTCGACCTGAACGCGGGATGCCCGATCCCCGAGGCCGTGCACAAGGGGATGGGGGCCTGCCTTCTGGATCGCCCCCGCAACCTGGAACGGATCCTCCGTGAGATGACCCGCGCCCTGGAGGCTCCGGTCACCGTCAAACTGCGCTCGGGCTTCAAAGACTCGCGCATCAACGTCTTGGAGACCTCCCGACTGGCCGAAGAGGCGGGGGTGGCGGGGATCGTGGTCCACGGCCGGACCCGCGAACAGCGCTATACCCGGGCCGCCGACTGGGACCTGGTGGCCCAGGTGGTGAGGGCCCGAGGGATCCCCGTGGCCGGCAACGGCGACATCCTGACCTGGTACGAAGCCCGGGACCGCCTGGCCCACAGTGGCGCGGCCGGCCTGATGCTGGGTCGGGGAGCCCTGATCAAACCCTGGCTCTTCCAGGAGATCCACGAAGGCCGCGAACTGGCCCTGTCCGCCCCTGAGCGGGTGGCCGTCTACCGCCGGTTGGCCGGATACTTCCGCGAGCACTTCGGCGAGGACGAACACGGCCGCCAGCGGTCGGTGGACTTCCTGGGCTGGCACTTCGCCTTCTTCCACCGCTATCGACCGCTGCCCGCCGAAGAGTGGCTGGAGCGCTCGCGCGAACACCCGCTCCTGCAGACCCGGCTGGATCCGATCGCCACCGAGGACCCCCTCGAGCAGGTCCTGGCCTGCCCTGACGCCTCCACCCACCTCCAAGTGGCGGAGATCCTCATGGACAGCGCCGACGACGGCGAGGCCGAGGATCGCCTGGCGACCCTGGCTGCCAAGCTGCCGCCGCCAGAGGACCGCCCAAGGCGGGCTGAGGACCAGACCTGACAGCGTTCCTGGCCTAGACCGAGCCCAAGGCCTGGAGGCCCCCGGCCCCGTCCCACCCGTAGACGGCCGTGGCTCCGGGCGGACTGGTGGGGATCTGCTCCCCGGGTCCAGCCACGACCCAGCGGCACGCCCGAGCCTGGGGCCCGTCCCCGCTGCGCCCGACGGCCACCTGGGTGCCGTCGGGAAGGCGCACGATCACCCCCCGATTTCCGAAGGGGACCGAGCTTCCATCCGGCAGGTGGAGGCGCCCCTCGGCGATCCGCAGGCCCCCGGAAACCTCCTGCGAGAAGGCTGCGCCCACGACGGCGCTCTGCGAACCCGAGACGGCGACGACCGCCAGGGCCTGGGCCGAGCCCCGACACGACGCCGACAGAGCGCCCGCGCCGTCCACCGCGGCGGGTCCCAGGGCCTGACCGGGTCGCAGCTCGTGGACCCCAGCCAGCCGGGAGGCGGGACGCCCCAGGAAGACCCCCCAGGCCTGCAGCAGGGCCCGGTGACACTCGCGCTGACGAGAGGATCGGACCAGGCGACTCCAGGCCCGGGAATCGGCGTGCCCGGGGTGGCCAGGCATCGAACGGGGCGAGACGGGGTAGAACACCTTTTGCAGGCCGGTCTGAATCTTCATCGTCGGTTCCTCCCTGGAAGTGGTGTATCCTCAGGGTAGGCTGGCCTTCTGGGCAGAACCTGGGATCGGAAGGCACCCTCTTGCCGGAAGATGAACCCGCCGTGAACATCCTGCGCGCGGGAGCCGGGCCAGAGGCCTCGAAGGATCCTCGGACCCAGGCACACCTGAGGCCGCGGCCCGACGCCGGCGGCGAAGACCGACGAGAGGAAGGAAGGACCGATGAGAGCGTTCCCCACCAGGGCCCTGGCCCTGCTCGCCTTGTGCCTGGTGGCCTGGCTGGCCACCGCCTGCTCCAACCCGGGCACCTCGCAACCCGCGGAGGAGGTCCACTTCCCGGACCCCGGCGCGGCGACAGGCCCCTACCTGCTGGTCCACTTCACGGCCGACTGGTGTCCGGCTTGTCAGGCCTTCAAGCCGGCCCTGGCCCGCTTCGAGGCCGAGAACCTGGACAAGTTCCGCCCCCTTCACATCGACGTGGACAAGCGCGAGGCACCCGACTTCGAGAAATACATCTCCCTGCTTCAAGAAGGCTCCGAAGGCGCCATCCCCTACACCGTCCTGCTGGACGAGAAGGGCACGAAGGTGGCGGACTGGGTGGGGGCCGTCCCCTACGAGAAGCTGGTGGAAGACTCCCGACCTCGGCTGGACAAGATCCCCTGAAATCCGGCACGGGCCGGGCCGGTCCAGACTCCTAGCCTCTCCAGCGCAATCCCTGCCAGGTCACCTGGAGGCCGGCCGACTGCAGGCTTTCTCCCAACGGAGTGCCGGCGGCGGGCTGCCCGTCCACCCGGCGCAGCAGGAAACGGCCCAGGCGACCCTCGCCGGCCGCTCCCACCAGGGCCGTCGCGCCAGCTTGCAGGGCGGAGGACTCGGCTGTCAGGCTGAGGGCCGACTTCAGGCCCCGCTCCAGGAAGATCGCGGGTTCCCCTCCGACCAGCACCACCACGGCGCCCGCGCGGCGCGAGGGGCGATGCCCGGGATCCTCCGCCCCGCGTTCGGGCCAGGGCAGGGCGGCACCATAGGGGTTGGCCGGGTCCGAGGCCGCCAGGACCAGGGCCTTGGGCTCCTCCTGAGCGGACCGCAGGCGCTCCACCGCGCCGGGCAGGGCGAACTGAGCGGCTCCCAACCCCTCGACGAAGTACCCCCGGCGACAGCGACCGGCCTCCTCCAGGGCCTTCAGGACCGGGTAGACCGCCGCGAAGCCTCCGGGGATCCCCTCGGCCTCCACCGCGCCCCGCGTCAGGACTCCGTGCCGGTCCAACAACTGCTCGGCCCAGGCCAGACGGGCCCGGGTCGGCTCGCCGGCTTGTGGAGCCAGGCTCCAGCGCCCCGCCCCCGCCGGCGGCCCCTGGCGGGTGGGCAGTCGGAGCCCCCGGCGCGAGCGCAGGCCCCCCGACCGGGTGCGACGCGGCGCCCCCCACAGACGGATCCGCAGGGGCGCCAGGGTGTCGTTGGTCGCCTGGCCGGCCCAGACCAGTTCCCACAAGGCCTCCAGCAGGGCCTCGTCCGCCGGAGGGGCCACCCGGTCGAAGATCTGCCGAAAGAAGAGCCCTCCCCCGCCAGAGAGGGTCTCGCGGACCTGAAGGGCCAGGGGGGAGAGCTCTTCTTCGCCCGCAGCCTGCCTCAGCACCGAAGCGTCGTCAGCCAGATACAGACGCACCCAGCCGTCATCGTCCCCCAGGGATCCCGCGCCGACCCACAGCACCTCGCCCGACGCGCACAATTCGTCCAGGAAGGCCGGGCTGTAGTCGGGGACCCGGAAGGGCAGGACCAGGGACTCCAACTGCCCGGCCGGAAGCCGCACGCCCTGCAGTTGCTGAATCGCGCGAAGAAGGCCGTCGACCCCCCTCGAGCGCGCCTGCCAACGAGGCAAGAGGCGCCCCAGCGCCCCCTGGGGAACGGCCTGCACTTCGCGGCGCAACCGGGCCAGGCTTCGCCGGCGAAGCCCGCGCAGGACCTCGGAATGACACCACTCCGGTCCCTGCCCACCGGGCCGGAACTCCCCCTGCTGCAATGAGCCCGACCGCTCCAGCCGATGCAGGGCCTCCAGGACCACCGAACGCCCCAGGCCCAGGCGCGCGGCCGGCTCCTCGGGGATGAAGGGGCCGTGCGTGCGGGCGAAGCGATGCACCAGGTCGCCCACCGGATCGGCCACGGGCTGGAGGAAGGCCTGGGGAAGTCCGGGCGGCAGCGGCGTGCCCAGGGCCTCCTGGAATCGCCAGGCATCCTCCAGGGCGATCCAGCG
>DCTU01000050.1:4803-6793 GCA_002329445.1 bacterium UBP9_UBA1432 | reverse complement strand
GCATCGTGCAGGTCGTCGGGGCCACGCACGGCCCTCTCAGGGGTCAGGCGCTGCAGCTCCAGCTCGAAATCTTCGACGACTTCTGCGTCCAGAAGCTCACGCAGCCCGGCCTGTCCCAGCAAGCGCGCCAGCAGGCTCGAGTCCAGGGCCAGGACCCCGGCCCGGCGCTCGGCCAGGGGCGCGTCCCCGTCGTACAGGTGCGCTCCCAGATAGTTGAACAACAGCGCGGCGGCGAAGGGGGAAGGTGCGTCGGTCTCCACGACGTGCACGCGCATCCGTCCCGAACCGAGATCCGCCATCGTGGCCTGCAGGGCCGGCAGGTCGAACACATCCTGCAAGCACTCGCGCATGGCCTCCAGGACGATGGGGAAGTCCGGGTAGCGGCTGGCCACCGCCAGCAGCATGGCGCTGCGCTGCCTCTGCAGCCACAGGGGATTCCGCCGNNCCGGGCGGCGCACTCGCGGAACCGACTGGCGAAGAGCGCAGAGCCCCCCAAAGCGGCCTGGACGCGCCCCTGGATCTCCTCGGGGTCGAAGACGAGCAGGTCCAACGAAGGGGCCTCCAAGGCCTCGGGAAGGTGCAGGACGATCCCGTCGTCGGTGGCCATGACCTGGGCATCCTGGCCCGTCTCCTCGCGGATGCGCTCCGCCAGGGCCAGGGCCCAGGCCGCATGCACCCGCCCCCCCAGGAAAGAATGCAGACACAACCTCCAGTCCCCCAGGACGTCGCGGAAGCGCTCCACCACCAGGGTGCGGTCGTCCGGCAGGGCTCGTGTCGCTTCGCGCTGCTCGTCCAGGTATCGCAGCAGGTTCTCGGAGGCCCGCTGGTCCAGGCCGGTGCGCTCCAGACGGGCCACCGCCTGCGCGCGGGGCAGCGCCTGGACCTCGCGGACGAATCGCCCGTGGGCCCGTCCCAGCTCGGCAGGACGGCCCGGGGTGTCCCCCCGCCAGAAGGGCATGCGCGCCGGAAGGCCGGGAGCGGGGGTCACCAGGACGCGATCCGCGGTGATCTCCTCGATGCGCCAGGTGGAGGCCCCCAGGGCGAACACATCGCCGCGGCGGGACTCGTGCACCATCTCCTCGTCCAGTTCGCCCACGCGCGAACCACCTTCGCCGGCCAGGAAGACGCCATACATCCCCCGGTCGGGGATGGTGCCTCCGCTGGTCAGGGCCAGCCGACCTGCCCCCGGCCTGGCGCTGAGCCTCCCCTCCAGGCGATCCCAGTTCAGGCGCGGGCGGAGTTCGGCGAACTCGTCGGAGGGATAGCGCCCGGCCAGCATATCCAGCACGCCTTCCAAAGCCTCCTGGGGAAGGTCGGCGAACGGCGCGGCCCGACGGACCAGCCGACCGAGCTCCTCGACGTCCCAGTCCTCCAAGGCCACCATCGCCACCACCTGCTGGGCCAGCACGTCCAGCGGGTTGCGCAGGATGCGCTGGGTTTCGGGAACCCCCGCGCGCATGCCCTCGACGGCCACGGCGCAGCTCAGCAGATCCCCTCGCCATTTGGGGAAGAGGACGCCACGGGAGGTCTGGCCGACCGCGTGCCCGGCGCGGCCCACCCGCTGCAGGCCCGAGCCGATGGAGGGCGGAGCCTCCACCTGGGCCACCAGGTCGACGGCCCCCATGTCGATGCCCAGCTCCAGGGACGAGGTGGCCACCACGGCCGGCAGGCGTCCCTGCTTCAATGCCTCCTCGATCTCCTGGCGCTGCTCGCGGCTGACGCTGCCATGGTGCGCCCGGGCCACCTCCTGGCCGGCCTGATCGTTCAGGCGTGCACACAGACGCTCGGCCACCCGCCTGGAGTTGACGAAGACCAGGGTGCTCCGCCATGCCTGGATCTCGGCCAGCAGGCGCTCGGCCAGGTGAGGCCAGATGCTGCGGCGATCCGGGTCGCCCTCCGGTCCCTCGGCGGGTTCCTGGGGACCGGGCGAGCCCACTTCGGACAGGTCGTCCACAGGGACCACCACCCGCAGGTCCAGGGGACGCCTGGT
>DCTU01000050.1:3076-4776 GCA_002329445.1 bacterium UBP9_UBA1432 | reverse complement strand
GTGGCCGACAGGCCGATGCGCCGGGCCGGCCTGGAGAGCAGGGCATCCAGGCGCGCCAGCGAGAGGGCCAGGTGGGCTCCTCGACGGCTGGGAACCAGCGCGTGAACCTCGTCGACAATCACCGTGTCCACGTGGCGCAGGGCCTCCCGAGCCGAACAGGTCAAGAGCAGGTACAGCGACTCGGGGGTGGTGATCAGGATGTCCGGTGGGGACTTCGCGAATCGACGCCGCTCGTCCGCCGGCGTGTCTCCGGTGCGCACCCCCGTGCGGATCTGCGGTTCGGGCACCCCGTCCCTGTGCGCCACCAGGCGCAGACCCGCCAGGGGGGAGCGCAGGTTCCGCTCCACGTCGGCGGCCAGGGCCTTCAAAGGTGAGACGTAGAGGATGCGCAGGCGCTCTGCGGGGGGCGGTACGGCCGAGGTGGCCAGGCGGTCCAAGCCCCAGAGGAAGGCGGCCAGGGTCTTTCCGGAACCGGTGGGCGCCACCACCAGCACGTCCCGACCGGCATGGATGGCCGGCCACGCCAGGGTCTGTGCCTCGGTGGGGGTTGCGAAGCTCTGGGTGAACCAGGCCCGCGCCAGGGGGGAGAAGGCGTCCAGCGGATTCAAGGCCGCAGGACGTTCGCCCCCACGCCGGGGGAATCCCGCGAGCNNGAGTCCCGGTCGGTTACACTTCAAACAGTGGGGGCTCCTCAATTCCCCCGGGGAAAGGATGTTCCGAAACCTCATGCACAGCCTCCGCCTCTTGGGACAGGGCCACCTTCCTGCCGTTCCGGACCGTGCCCGACCTCAGCCGACGCCCGTCACCCAGGAGGCGATCCAGATCGACCTGGTGCATGTGAACGATCTGCACGGGGCCGTGGACCCGATGCTGGACGGGGCGGTCGGTGGAGACTCGCTGGTCGGAGGCCTCTCCCGCCTCAAGACGGCCGTCGATCGCACCCGGGCCGAGAACCCCCAAGGCACACTGGTGCTGAACGCCGGCGACCTGGCCGAGGGGTCGATGATCGCCTACCTGACCCGCGGGCGCTCGGTGGCCGAGGCCATGAAGCCCTTCAGGTTCGACGCCGTGGCCCTGGGCAACCACGACTTCGCTTGGGGCCAGGCAGCCCTCTCGGGGATGATCGGCGCCCTGGGCGCTCCCATCGTGGCCGCCAACGTCGTGAAGACCTCCGACGGCACGGTCATGGACGGAGCCGCCCCCTACGTGATGAAGCAGGTCCAAGGCGTCAATGTGGCCGTGATCGGCCTGGACACCCCGAACATCCGCCACTACGTGGCCGACGAGAAGCTGGAGGGTCTGGACTTCAAAGGCGGAGCCGAGACCGTCGCCCGCTACCTGCCCGAGGTCCGGGCCAAGGGGGCCGACGTGGTGGTCGTGCTCTCCCATATGGGCTTCGAGGAGGATCGCAAGCTGGCCCGGGACCTGCCCGGGATCGACGTGATCGTCGGGGGACACAGCCACACCAAGCTTCCCGAGGGGCACCGCGAAGGCGACACCCTGATCGTCCAGGCCGGCTCGCTGTCCAAGTTCATGGGGCGCGCCACCCTGCACATCGATCCCTCCACGCGCCGGATCGTCCACAGCGAAGCCCGCGTCGTTCCCGTGCTGGTCGACGAGCTCTCCCCCGACCCCGAGGTGGAGCGGATCCTGGCGCCCTACGTGGCCGAGGCCGACCAGGTCGGCTCGCGTCCCATGGG
>DCTU01000050.1:0-2977 GCA_002329445.1 bacterium UBP9_UBA1432 | reverse complement strand
GCCCTGCCCTTCACCGAAGAGAACTGCGTCGTGCTGCGGGCCACCGGTCGCGAGGTCCTGGCCGAGATCGAGGACGACCTGCGCGACTCCGCCACCGAACTGGCCGTTCCGACAGGGCTGCGCTACGAGTATGATCCCTCCCGCCCCGAGGGCAGCCGGGTGGTGGGCTGCACGCTGCCGGATGGGTCTCCCCTGGACATGGACCGGGAGTATACGGTCGTCATGAACGAGACCATGTCGAAGAAGAAGGTCTTCCACGACGCGCCTGGACGCCAGGTGCTCGGGCCGGTGCAGCCTCTCTTCTTCGAAGCCTTCCAGCAGGGCTCGCCCTGGTCGGACGACGCGGACGACCGGGTCCGTCGCCTGGAACCCTCCCCCGCCTGAGCCACAAGAAGAACCTTCGCACGCGTGCCGGCCACCCCCGCCGTCGCCCCACAGGGGGAGACCGGCGTCGTGGCGAAGTTCCAGGACATCGTCGATTTGGCTCCTGAACCCCACCCCCCCGAGACGAGCCGGAGGTGAGCGCCGCCTGGGATCTGGCCACGCCGATCCTCGCCGCCACCGGGCTGGCTTCCTTCGCCCTGGCGGCCTGGCTCTCATGGCGCGCCGGGCATCGCTGGACGCCCTTCCTGCTGCTCCTGCCGATGGCGCTGCTGGGCCTCTCGATCCAGCAATCCCACCTGCCCGGTCTGGTCTGGCGCCCCGAGAGCCAGATCCTCCAGGCCATTGGCGTGGCCACCCTGCTGCTGGCCCTGATGGCACTCTTCCTGGTCCAGACCCACGAGCATCACCTGGTCAACGACCTGCCCCGGGAGGGACGTTCCCTGGTCCGGGATGCCCTGCTTCTGGGGGCTCTGGCCGCCGCCATCGCAGTCATGGTGGGCGTTGTGGCCTTCTTCCAGAGCCAGGACATGCAGATGCAGCACATCTCGACGCAGGCCGTGTCGATGGCCCGCTCGCTGGAGACCAGCCTGGTCGACACCTCGAATCGCCAGGACCTGCTGAATCGAATCCGGGACCACTGGCGGAAATCCAATCGCCCTTATGCCGAGGCCTCCTTCTTCATCGTGGGCCCGGACGGCCGGGTCGAGGCCTGCTCCAACACGCTCCGCCTGACCGGGCACGACCTCTCCGACTGGCCCTTGAAGACCGACCTGCCGCGCGTCGACACCATCGGCAGCCTGTTGACCCGGGAATCCGAGTGGGTGGGCCGGTTCCACAGCCCCTCGGGGGAAGAGGCCGTCGCCTCCTTCAACTTCAACCCCACCCTCAAAGGCCTGGTCGTGGTGCAGATCCCGATGCGCGCCGCCCGCTCCGAGCTCCTCGAAGCCCTGCGCCCCTGGCTGGTCGGCTTCGCCGTCACACTGGTGCTGCTGCCGCTGGCCATGGTCCTGCTGATCCGGGCCTTCATGGGGGCCATCTCGGCGCTCCGTCAGGCCGAGGACGCCCGCCGCCAGGCGGAGGGCCACCTGCGCTCGGTCGTCCGCAATCTCCCGGTCATGCTCGGGGTCCTGGAAGAAGACCGACGCTACAGTCTGCACGAAGGCAAGGCGCTGGAGACCCTGGGCATCCAGCCCGAGCAGGCCACCGGCAAGACCCCGGCCGAGCTCTTCGGCGAGGATGCCGACCGCGACCACGACCTGAGAAGGGTCTTCCAGGGGTCCGCCTTCTCGACGATCCGCAAGGTCCGCGACCGCATCTTCCAGGTCTGGTATGAACCCCTCCGCCTCCCGTCCGGCTCGGTGGAGCGGGTCATGGCGCTGGGAATCGACATCACGGACCGCCTCCAGACCGAACGCGACCAGGTGGCCAGCCTGATCAAGTTCCAGTCCTTGTTCGAAAACTCGCTGGACGGACTCTTCCTCTTCGACGACCAGTCCCGGATCGTCGACCTGAACCCAGCGGCCAGCCAGCTCCTGGGGGTCTCCCGGGACGAGGCCCTCGGGCGGATGATGCGCGAGGTGGGTCAGTCGACGGGCGGGGACGGCGCAGAACTCTTCCGCACCCTGTTGGCGGAGGGGGTGGCTGAAGGGGAGATGACCTTCCGACGCCGGGACGGCTCCACCCGAACCCTGGAGTTCCGATCCCGGGCCAACATCCTGCCCGGCCTGCACTTCTCGATCACCCGGGACATCACCGAGCGCCGGACCCTGGAAGAGCGCTTCGAGAGAGCCCGCCGCCTGGAGAGTCTGGGAGTCCTGGCGGGCGGACTGGCCCATGATTTCAACAACCTTCTGATGACGATCATGGGCAGCGCCGAGATCGCTCTGGAGAAATCGGACCCCGAGAACCCGACCAGCCTGGAACTGGAGAGAATCACGGCGGCCGTGCGCCAGGCCTCGGAGTTGACCCAGCAGATGCTCACCTGCTCGGGCCAGAACCCGCGCCAGACCCGACTGGTCCGCCTGGACGAATTGGTCTCCGAGACCGTCCACCTGATGGAGCCGGTCTTCCCTCCCCAGATCACGATCCTGCAGCAACACGCCCCCGAGCAGCCCTGCATCCAGGCCGACCCGATCCAGTTGCGCCAGGTGGTCCTGAACCTGGTCACCAACGCCCTCGAGGCCATCGGGGAGGCGGTCGGCCAGGTCCACCTGTCGACGGGTCCATGCCAGTTGACCCCCGAAAGCGCGCAGGGATTCGAGTTTGCCGAAGGCCTGACGGACGTGCCGGGGGTCCTGCTGACCGTGCGCGACAGCGGAACGGGGATGAGCGAGGAATTGCGTCAGCGCATCTTCGACCCGTTCTTCAGCACCAAGTTCGCCGGCCGGGGACTGGGCCTGGCGTCCACCCTGGGCGTGGTCCGCGGCCACGGCGGCGCGGTCCGGGTCGACAGTGCCCGGGGCCAGGGCACGAACTTCCAGGTCCTCTTTCCTGCCGCTCGCGAGCCCCAGGAACCACAAGAACTGACACCGGCCGGTCCCGCTCCGTCAACAGCTCCGGGCCAGCCTCCCCGCCCCTGCATCCTGGTGGCCGA
>DCTU01000065.1:3163-4447 GCA_002329445.1 bacterium UBP9_UBA1432 | reverse complement strand
CGGCAGGGGCGCCTTGCACTCCCGGGAGACCGTGCCCCCGATGCGAAGGTTCAGGTCGTTGCATCGACTGTTCGGGGACCGGCCAGGTGACCTGTCCGGGATGTCAAGGTCGGGGCAGCCAGACTTCACCACGCGGAATAAAGTCCACCTGTCGAATCTGTAACGGACTCAAGGTGATTGACTGCCCCACCCAATGCCCCTCTTGCAACGGCACGGGGCGGATCAGCGCCAGTTTTCAGCAGGAAATCCAGCAGAAGTATACCGCCAGCTTCTCCAACTATTCGCCCCTGGCCCATGCGGTGACCGGACTGACCGTGTTGACCGTCGCGGTCTATCTGCTAGCCCCACCGGATTTCTCGTCCTTCCTCCCCCAACCACTGCCCACCCTGATCTGGTCGATCCTGTGCAACCATGCCAATTCCCTGGACACCATGGAACTGTGGCGTTTCCTGACTCCGGTCCTGCTGCACGCCGGTTGGTGGCACCTGTTGGCAAACATGTATTTCCTGCTGAACATGGGCCCACCCCTGGAGGGCGTGCTGGGCACGCCACGCTTCCTGGCGCTATATTTTCTGGCCGCTTTGGGTGGCAACATCCTGTCCTGGGCCTTCAATCCGGTCCCCGGGGTGGGGGCCTCCACGGCGCTCTTTGGAATCGGAGCCGCCTATGTCGGGCTATCCTGGCGCTGGCGTCTTTTCGAGGCAGCCGGAGCACGCCGGATAGGCATGGCCTTGGGATTCCTGCTGGTGCTTGGTTTCGCCCTTTCCGACGTGTTTGGAATCCCCCTGGACAACTGGGGACACCTGGGCGGTGGCCTGGTCGGACTGGCCTTCACTGCCCTGGGCCCCCGCCCTCGCGGCCATTGACAGGAACCTCGGTGGAATATTCCCGCTCGCTCTCCCCGGGCGGGGTCAGGCCATCCTCTCCTTCGGAGCCGTCCGGGAGGCAAGTAGAGGAACCTTTTGTCGGGAATAGAATCTGATTGCCCGTGTTCGGCCAGCCTCCAGGAACCCGACTGGAATCGGGCTATCGGAGACCAGCCCGACTGGCTCTTTGGTCGAGGAGGTGCTCATGCAGAGGTTCTTCAAAGTCGCGTTCCTGTTCCTGGCCCTGAGCGGTTGGGCCTGGGCTCAGGCCGGTTGGGTGGCGACCCCGGGAGTCGGAGTGGGGGAACTCCGCTTGGGGATGACTGCCTCTGCCATCGAGAAGATGGTGACTCGGAGCTCTCGGACGGACCACCAGGAAGTTTCAGGCAAGCCCAAGTGGATCTACTACAACGAGGGT
>DCTU01000065.1:0-3153 GCA_002329445.1 bacterium UBP9_UBA1432 | reverse complement strand
TCCAGGTCGGAGACCCTTCCAGCCAGATTTCGGCTCTGTACGGCCGGGCCGGGCAGTCCCACCAGTTGCCGACGGCCGCCAGGATGTCCAAACAGTATTACTACGTCTTCACCTCCCGGGGGCTGGGAGTCCAGACCGAGGGCGATCGGGTCCTGCTCATCTACATCTTCCCAGCCCGCTAGCAACCCGGTCGGAGTGCGATATGTCGACACCTGAACCAGAAAACGCGGAACCCAAGACCAGGTTGCAGGCAATGAAAGCGGAACTGGAGGCCATGGGGAGCCGCGACGTGACGAGTCAGTATCTCGGGAAGGCCTTGATCCCCCCAGGGTTCCTCCAAAAACATCTGGAGAAGGAGCGCCAGGAGGACCCGCCCCGCGGCTGAGCCTGGCCTGGCGGTCGGGGAGGAGGAGAACCGGAATCGGTCTAAGAGGGGGCGGATGCGGCGTCCCCTCCCTCGCCCCCTGGTGGTGGCCCAGCAGGTGGTGGTCCTGTTCCTCCTGGCCAACCTCCTGACCCTCCCCTGGGCCCCGGCCTGGGATCCCGATCCCCTCCCTTTCCGGAACCCTCTCCCGGCGGCCTGGATCGAGCGCTGTCCGCAAGGCTTCTTCCTGACCTGGCTGGGCCAGCCGGTCCTCCCTCCCCGGCAGGGGCAGCCCTTCCGCATCTTGATGGTGGGGAGTTCAGCTATGCAGGGGGGCGGGGTCTCGCCCTTCCAGAGCATCCCGGGAAGGCTCCAGAGCCTCCTGGACGAGCAGGGGCGGCAGGTGGAGGTCATCAACGCGGGGGTTCCCGGAAGCGACTCGGGGCTGCAGCGGCGGACCGTGCGGGAGGGCTTGGAGTGGCTGGAACCCGACCTGGTGGTGGTGTATTGCGGCAACAACGAGTACCATCGCCTGCGCGCCTACAAGGAGCAGCATCCCCTCTGGACGGCCCGGACCGAGCGGCTGCGCAGCCTGCTGGAGCGGACTCCTCTCTACCGCTGGCTGGCCAGCCGCTTCAGGGTGGTGGACCAGGCTGCCACCATGGAAGGCGTGCATATCGAGGAACTGAAGTCGCGGATCACGGCGCAGGATCGGCCTTTGGTGGAAGACTTCTATCGGAGCAACCTGGCCCGGATGGGGGAGGCCTGCCAGCAGTCGGGCGTGCCCCTGGTGCTGTGCGCGGTGGCCGTCAACGAGATGTACCCTCCGGAGTATGGCCGGCCGGACCGCGACCCCGATCTGGATTCACGCCTGGCCGATGCGCGCATGCAAGGGACCTTGGAGCGGTCCATGGAGGAAGAGCTCCGTCGCCATCCCGAGTTGGCCTGGTTGCACTACCAGCAGGGGTGCCGCAGGTCCGACGCGGGGCGCCTGGCGGAGGCCGCCGTCGAGTTGGGCGCAGCGGTCGGCCTGGACCCCGAGCCCTCGCGGGCGACCCCGGCTTTCGTGGGGCTGGTGCGCGCAGCGGCCAGGACCTCGGGAGCCCTATTCGTCGACATCCCAGCCGCCTTGCGTCAGGAGCATGGGCCTGTCCTGGGGGATCAGCTATTCCTGGACTTCTGCCACTTCCTGCCCGAAGGCAACCAGAGCGTGGCCCGGGCCCTGCTGCTCTGCCTGGACCGGGCGCGCCTGCTGCCGGCTCCGGGGTCCTCCCCGGCCCCGGTAGAGCAGGATCCCCTGGCCCTGGAGGTCTTCTCCTGCTACCTGGCCCGCCCGGACCCTCGACCGGCTCGGAACCGGCTCCCCCGGCCGGGGAGCGACCTCGAATTGCGCTCCCGGCTCCCCGCCGAAGGGACGGTGGCGGGTGAAACCCTGCGCGGCCACCTGGAGTTCGTGGCCCTGCGGCCCGCCGAGGCCGAGGCCCGCTATCGCAAGGCCCTGACCTTGGCTCCGAGCCGCCCCGCCCTGTGGCGGAACTTGGGGTATGCGCTGCTGCTGGGGCGCTCTCCCAAGGCGGCCCTGGAGTGCTGGGCCGCCGCCGACCTCAGGACCCCTACATCCTCAAGGGGAGGACCCGCTTGGTTGCGGGGCCTGTCCACGGGTTCCGAGCCCTGAGCTGGACGGGGAGCCTTTCCCTGGCAGGTCCGGGTGGATTCAGGGGGCAGGACGTCCGTTGGCCTTCAAATGGGGATATTACCCTGGGTGAGGTGCCATGGCGATGGATGCGGAAAGACCGATGCAGTGTACGGATATCTCTGAAGCATCGACCGGGAAAAGAAGCTTCGGCAGTCTGTCGAACCTCCCCCTGAACCGGACGCCTGAGGAGGAGGAGGAGATACACCGCCTCTTGGGCGAGAAGTTGAGGCAACTCGGCATCCCCGTGGTAACCAGGAACCTGGACAAGGTCCTCGTGGAAATTCGGCCCCCTACACCACAGAAGCCTTCCCATCGGCGAGACGGTGCCATCCTGTAGGGGGCCAAGAGGTCTGCAGATGTCTTCGGAAGCAGAGTCTGTTCCGCCCAAGGACGAGGAGAATTCCCGGGTGGGCAGGCGGGAACTCGGGGGAAGGCTCCTAGACGCTATCTTCGGAGAATACGAGACTACGAGTCTTCCCGTGGACTCCCGAGGAGTAGTGGACTGCACCGAATTAGCACTGAAGAACGGGGGCCACGGTTTCCAGATCTTCGAACAGCTCGTGGAGCACGACAGGAAATCGGCGGCCGCCCGCCTGGAGCGCCGCAAGCGCCGCGCCAAGGAACGCCAACAGAAGGCCTCTCGGCCTCCGACACCCCAGGAGCCCGACCGGGAATGAGACCTGTGTCTTCAGGCCTCGTTGCTCTGCGGAGCGTGGTTCGCCGTCTGCGAGGCGGGCCGGCCCTTGTCTTGTTGGTGTCGAGCCGAGGGAGAGACCCTAGCATCCGCCTCGGGGGCATGCCAGGCCGAGGATAGCCCGCGGACGCATTGCAGGAAGAAGATCAGCGCTCCGGTGCTCAGGGGATCCGGTCGCGCCATCCGCAGCTGCAGGACCGGCAGGCTGNNCTGCGTGTCGCCAGGCAGCCGCTTCGGCCCGCACCAGGCTCTGCTCCAAAGGTCCCAGGAAGAGTTCCTCCAGGTCGGGGCAGTCAGCGCCCAGGCGGTCCTCCGGGATGGCGGGGCCGTCAGGGGTGGGCGTGTTGATCCAGGTTCCAAACGCCTTCAGACGCCTGGTTACATCGCTCGGAAAGTGAT
>DCTU01000049.1 GCA_002329445.1 bacterium UBP9_UBA1432 | reverse complement strand
TGTGGAGCGAGGCCGAGCTGCACGACAGCATCGTCGCGCCCCAGCGCGCCACCCGCCTGGCCCGGGAGCAGGCCGAGAAGGTCCTGGTCGCGGCCCACCTCGAGATCGGCGACGCCGCCCGCCACGGGGCCACGGACACGGAGCTTGCGGAGGTTCGCGACCTGCTGACCCGGGCCCAGTTGTCCTGGGACTACGTGGCCTCGGCCAACAGCCAGGGCTTCCACGCCCCCGAAGAGGCCTTGCGGATCCTGGGCCGATCGCTGGACCTGGCCGGACAATGTCGCGAGCAGACCCGGGAGATCCGTGCTGCCAGAGGTCGCCACGATCCGGTGCCGGTCCCGGATCTGCCCACCAAGGCCCAGGCCCAGGCCTTCATCAAGCCCTTCGAGGAGGCGGCGCGGGCGAAGGCGCCCTAGCGGCCCCCTAGGGGCGCGTGGCGAAGGGGGCAGACGCTGGCGGGTTCGCCCCCCGTGATCTCGTGGAGAGGCCGCGACAGCCCTGCGGGAAGGGCCCGAGTGCAAGGAGGCCGGTGGGGCAGGCTTGGAGGCGCTCAGCCGCCAGGCTGCGAGGTTCCAGGCGTTTCGAAGCACTTCAGGTCCACCACCAGGTCCGGATTCCTCCGCCAGGCCGTCCAGGAATGGACCGGTGGGGGGCAGGTCCGCCGCAGGCGGGTGAGGACCCGATCCCGAGGGTCGAAGAGCGAGGCGCTGGCCCGCAGAAGCCACACCCGCTGGCCGGCCTGGAAGTCGGAGCCGAAAGCGGCCACCTGGCGAGGGCCCAGGGGCTGGACCCGCATGGCAGGAAGCTGATGGGCATAGAAGTCCAGGGCCGGCAAGGCCCAGCCTGAAACGACCAGCAGGCGGTCCCCGGGGCGGGCATGACGAGCGAGGTACGCGGCGGCTCCGCGCAGGTCCTGACGATGCCATTCTTCAAGCAGAACGGCGTTGAGCGACGAGGCCAGGTTGAGGAGCAGGAAGAAGCCCAACAACGCCAACCCGGCGGACCGACCGAAGCGGCGGCCCAGATGCGTGGCCCCACAGGCCACCAGGACCCAGAAGGCGGGGGAGACCAGCACGGTGTACTTGGACTCATACAGCCCTGCCCCGGTCAACCGGGAGACGACCACCAGCGAGACCACCGTGCCCACGAAGACCCCCAGCAGGCGACGAGCCAGGGGTCCCCTGGCCCAGGAGAAGGCCAGGGCCAGGGTCCCAATGAGCACGACGGTGTACCAGGCGGCGTGGTTCTGGAGCCCTGAGGGCAGGCCCGGAACCCGCCAGGGCGTGAAGTTCAGGGTGAAGCCCACCGACTGGGCGTAGAGGACCTCGAGCAGGGCGCTCCAGGCCGGAGGTGGATGACCGGGGGAGGGGGTGGCGGCCTGGCGCAGCATGGTGGGGATCCAGGGCGAGAAGACCAGAAGCCCCAGCGCCGGAATTCCCAGCCAGCGAGCCCGCTCCTGGCGCGGCCGGCCACAGACCAGCAAGAGCCATTGCCAGGCGAGGACCACGATCGCCAGGTAATGGGTGTAGAGGGCCGCCACTCCGGCCAGGAACCACCCGGCCACCTCGGGGGGACGAAGCCTCTGAAGCAGGCGGGCCCAGAGCCAGAAGGTCAGGGCCAGGCACAGGGTGGCCAGGCCATAGCCCCGCCCGTCGCGCGTCACAAGCACGTGCATGGCCCCCACGGCCATCAGGAGGGCGGCCCCCGCTCCGGACACCCCCACCTGGCGAGCCAGCAGGAAGACCACCGGAATGGTCAGGACCCCGGCCAGGGCGGAGGGAAGGCGCAGCCAGAGCTCGGAATGGCCGCCGACCAGCAAGGCCGCGCGGGCCACCGCATAGTGCAAGGGAGGGTGCTTGTCGAAGAGCGTGACCCGCTCGGGCAGCTCGGAGAGCGGGCCACTGGCAACCATCCAGGTGAAGCCCTCGTCCATCCACAGGCTGGGGCCACCCAGATCGTCGAGGCGCAGTCCGGCGCCCAACAACAAGGCCAGGCTCAAGAGGAGGACGAGGCGGGCTTTCAAGGCGGCGAGGTCCTTCTGCGCCCCCCAAAGGTCTCCTGTGCTACCGGCCCGGGCCACTTCAGGAGGTCTCGGGGTCCAACCGGTACAGCAGCATCCCGCCGACCTCGGCCAGAAGCGTCCAGCGTCGCGGCCCCTCAGCGAAGGCGGCGAAGTGGCTCAGGACGATCAAGTCCATGCTGCGCCCGGGCGCCGACAGGAGCACGTAGTGGATTCCGCCCGCCTGCAAGCGCGCGCTGGTCTGCTGGACAGAGAACCGAGGGTCAAAGAGAAAGCGGACCTCGGGGCTCCAGATCGGCACCAGGGAGACCCCATTGGGAGCCAGGAGGGGGACGAGCTCGTGCTGGTTGGAGACGATCCGCCCCCCAGGGGGCACCTGCGCCAAGACCTGCTCGGCCATCTCGCGCAGACGGCTGGGCACCGGCGAGCTGGAGTGAAGAGCTGCCCCGGCCCAGTGCCGGAAGGGCACCAACTCGGGAGGCGTGGCCCAGGTCAAGGCAAAGGGCAGGGTCCACAGGCAGGCGAGAACCAGGCCCAGCTCCGCCAGTCTGCGCACGAAACCCGCCCGGGCGGACAGACTCTCCACTCCGGCGGCCAGGAGAAGCGAAGCCAGGGGAAGGGCCGGCGCCAGCACCCGCATCGCCCATTCCCCGCCCGCCGCCGTGAAAGGCGCGCTGCGGTACCAGAGAAGCCCCACCACCAGAACCCCCAGTGACAGAAACCAGGTCCGGCGCCAGGTGAGGCCCGCAAGAGCCAGGCCCAGCAACTGCAAGGGGGCCGTCGTGAAGAGTTCCGCTGCGTAGCGGAGCGCCACCCCGACGCTGGCAGCCTGCTGGCGCCAGACGTGGGCGTAGGCATCCAGCACGGCCAGATGGACGGGATTGCCGGGGAAGAGGCCCGCGACCGGATTATCGAAGAACGGGTTCCCCGTGCGGACCCAGTTGCGCAGGAACCAGGGCGCCGAAAGGGCCGCCGAGGCGGCCAGGAAGATCCCGGACCTGCGGAGCGGAAGCCCAAGCCACAGGCAGGCGACAGCCATCAAGGGCAGGAAGGCCAGGGCATACTCACGGCTGTTCGGGCCCAGCGACAGGGCCAGGGCCGCCAGTAGCAGCGGTCTTTGGTCGTGCGGGCGGTCGCGCGCCAGCACGAGGAAGTACAGGGCTCCCACCAGGGACAGGGACGTCAGCCCGGTTTCGTGCCCCACCGCCACGGCACGGAACATCAATCGCGACGAGACCAGCGCGCCCACCGCAAAACTTCCGGCCCAGGGCCCGAAAAGGTGGGCGCCCAGCCGCCAGGTCAGAGCCGCCAGGCTGAGGTACTGGATCAAAAGGAAACCCGACGTGACGGAAGGGTCGTGCTGGCCGGCCACCTGGTACAGGAACCAGTAGCACAGCGAGACGGTCGGGGGTATCCCGTCGGCATAGGGATAGACCAGGTAGTCGCCGGCCGAGACGGGCGGATAGAAGTCCAGCGAGGCCCTCTGCCCGATCAGCACGGCCAGGTAGTCCCAACGCCAGAGGTTGTCGACATAGGCCAGGGGCTGCAGGGCCGTGCGCAGCAGCAGGAGGCCCGCCATGAGGACGAGCGGAAGCAGTAGGAGGAGCTTGGGCCGAGGACCCTCGGAAACGACCGTGGCCTTCCCTGAGAACAACCAGGCAACGGCCGCGAACGCGCCCAGGACCAGCGCCACCGGACCGGCCCGAAGAGGAAGACCCAGGGCCGCCATCCCCAGGACGGTCCCCAAGAACAAGGGCAGGCTCAGGACCAGGGCTCCCGCCCAGGGCGCCGGACTGCGCGCCAGTCGGCCCAGGCTCCAGCCCGGCAGAAGGAATCCAAGGAACAAGGCTGCGACGACGTCCAAGAATGCTCCCCGCGCTTCTGATTCAGGAGGGACGCGTCAAGACCCCGACTTCCCGCCCCTTCCCGTGATGGCCTGGGAGATCCGTCAGCCGCCCTGCCTGACCAGGACGACGCGGGTGACGCCTCCCTCTTCCTGATCGATGGTGACCGTGGTCCCCTGCTCGGGGTTCTCGGGCACCA
>DCTU01000033.1:5666-9089 GCA_002329445.1 bacterium UBP9_UBA1432 | reverse complement strand
GCCCCGGGACGCTGACCTTCTATGGCCCGGAGGGCCTGACGGCCCACGTCCAGGGTCGACTGGCAGGCTATGCCTGGAACCTGGTCGAGGATTCCGAACTGACCCTGGAGGTTTGCGAGATCCTGCCCCACCAGGTCCAGTGGACCCGCTTCGCCTGCCGTCAACGCTTCACCGCTGAACCTGGCCCCCACCAGACCCACGAGGGCTTCCTGGAGCTTCCCGAAGGGGTCGTCCTGCGCTTCGCCTGGATGGAGCACGGCGTCCCCTGCCTGGCCTGGGTCCTGGAAGAGCCCGACATGCAGGCCGTGGACCCTGAAGCCCTGCGGGCGGAGGGGGTGCCCCCCGGCCCGTGGCTCTCGGAGCTCAAGCAGAAGGCCGCCGCAGGCCGGCTCTCCGAGATTCTCGAGCTGGGCGGCCGAGCGGTTGCCGTCCGGGACCTGGCCCGGCGACTGCTGCGGTCGCANNGACACGATCTTCAACAAGAAGACGGTGGCCGCCCTGAGGCAGGTGGCCCGCCCGGTCGACGAGCTGTGGTGCGAGGCCTCGTACCTGCACCTTCAGCGGGACAAGGCGCGCCAGAACCTGCACATGACGGCCCGTCAGGCGGGGCGACTGGCCAGCGAACTGGAAGCCTCCAGACTGTATCTCTTCCACTACTCGCGGCGCTATCAGAAGGACCCGGCGCCGCACCTGGCGGAAGCCCGGGAGGTCTTTGCCCAGACCCTGGAGCCGCCCCGCTACGGTTCTTCGGCCTCCTGAGGGCCCGGCGCGAGCAGGGCCTCCAGCTCTTCTTCGCCCAACACGGGGATCCCCAGCTCCTGGGCCTTGAGCAGCTTGGAACCGGCCTCCGAGCCGGCCACCAGGAAACTGGTCTTCTTCGAGATGCTGGAGGCCACCCGGGCCCCCGCCGCCCTCAAGCGGGCACTGGCCTCCTCCCGGGTCATCCCCGACAGCGTGCCGGTCAGCACGAAGGTCTTCCCCTCCAGATGGGGCAGGCGGAACTCCCTCGAGGCATGGGAATCCAGAGTCGTCTGGACCCCGGCCTGGCGGAGCCGCTCCACCAGATCGAGGTTGGCCGGGTCTGCGAAGTAGCCCGCCACGCTGGCCGCGATCTCCGGGCCGATCTCGTGCAGCGTGGCCAGCTCCTCCTGGCTTGCCGAGGCCAGATCGTGCAGGCTGGAGTAACGCGAGGTCAGCACCTGGGCCACGTGTTCGCCGACGTGGCGGAGACCCAAGCCCACCAGCAGGCGATGGAGGGGGCGGGTCTTGCTGGCCTGCAGGTTGCGCAGCAGCTTCTCGGCCAGGGTCGGCCCCATGCGCTCCAGGCCCAGGAGATCTTCGACGGTCAGGCGGTAGAGGTCCGCCGGATCGCGCACCAGCCCCCGGGCCACCAGTTGATGCAGCAGGGTCTCACCAAAGCCCTCGGCGTCGACGGCCTTCCGCGAACAGTAGTGACGCAGCCAGCCCTCCAGTTGGGCCGGACACGCGGGATTCACGCAGCGCGTGGCGGCCTGCTCGGCATCGCGCACCACCTCCCCGAGGCAGACCGGGCACCGGGTCGGCATCTCGAACGGGCGGGTCCCCTCGGGGCGCAGTTCGGGTACCACCGCCAGCACCTCGGGGATCACGGCCCCTGCCTTGTGCAGGAAGACCGTGTCGCCCACCCGGATGTCCTTGCGTCGGACCTCGTCCTCGTTGTGCAGCGTGGCCCGACTCACCTCACTGCCATCGACCACCTTCTTCTCCAACAGGGCGACCGGCGTCAGGGTGCCCGTGCGCCCGACCGAGATCTCGATGGCCTCGACCCGGGTGGTGACCTGGGTCGAGGGCAGCTTGTAGGCGATGGCCCAACGCGGAGAGCGCGAGAGGGTGCCCAGCTCGCGCTGCAGATCGTAGCGGTCCACCTTCAACACGACCCCGTCGATCTCGAAGTCCAGCTCGTGACGGCGGGTATGCCAGGTCTGGCAGAAGGCCAGGACCGGCTCGATGCCCGAGAAGAGCTGGCGCTGGGGGCTGACGGGGAAGCCCAGGCGCTGGAGGAAATCCAAGGCCTGGGAGTGGCGCTCCAGCCCGGGGTTTCCGATTTCCAGGCCATAGGCCAGGAACCTCAAGGGGCGCCGGGCGGTCAAGGCCGGATCCTTCTGGCGCAGGGAACCGGCCGCCGCGTTTCGGGGGTTGGCGAAGACCTTCTCGTTCGAGCCCGCCTGTTCTTCGTTCATGCGCCGGAAATCCGGCCAGGACATGTAGACCTCGCCGCGCACCTCCAGCTCCTCGGGAAGACCGGGTCCCTCCAGCACCAGGGGAATCGACCGGATGGTCACCGCGTTGTGGGTGATGTCATCCCCCCGGACCCCATCCCCCCGAGTCGCCGCCAGGACCAGGCGCCCTTGACGGTAGACCAGGCGCACGGCCAGGCCGTCGATCTTCAGCTCGGCCAGATAGTCGACCCGCTCGGGCAGGTCCTCCTGATCCCTGGCTGTCGCCGAGAGGCCGGCCAGACGCCGGCGGACCCGACCGTCGAAGTCCCGCAGCTCACCCGCGGTGAAGGCGTTGCCCAGGCTGAGCATGGGGAGGGGGTGGACGACGGCCCGGAACTCGTCGATCGGGCGTCCTCCGACGCGCCGGGTCGGGGAGTCCGGGGTGGCCGATTGGGGATGGGCCTCCTCCAGGGCCTGAAGCCTGCGGAAGAGGGCATCGTACTCGGCGTCGCTGATCTCGGGAGAATCCAGGACGTAGTAACGGTGGTCGTGGCGACGGATCGCCCGACGCAGGGCGTCGATCTCCTGGAGCACTTCAGGGGAGGCCATGCACGGCCTTTCGCGTTCGCCCGATGGCTCCCTCCGAGCCGGCCCGGCGTCACTTCACGGGGATCTTGCCGTCGAAGACGTTCAGGCCTCCCACCCGCACCACGTCCACCCGCACCACCTCGCCTCGAGCCTGGGCGGGAGCCGCCAGGTCGCGGGCCAGGCCCAGCACCAGACACAAGGCGATGATGGTCAACACGAACCGGGTATAGGCATCCACCTGCATTCCAGATCTCCCTTCCGTCTCTCGAACAGCAAATCTTCCCCCCCTCGCCCAGTCTGTCACGGCGTCCTGACACAAGACGTCAGGGAGGCGAGCCCCGCGAACAAGACAATGAACGGTCAGGGAGGCGAGCCCCGCGGGCACGACAATGAACGCTCAGGGAGGCGAGCCCCGCGGGCACGCCTCCCTGAGCAACTGCAACCGTCATCGTCATTGTCGTTGTCGTTGCGAATGTCGGCGTGGGTGACCCGTGGCAAGGGATGCGCGGACCACACGGCCAGTGAAACCACCAGGAATCCGGGAATCGGAGCCAGAGGACACCCCGTGGCGGGGCTATCTCTTCTTGGCGACCTCGCCGAAGTAGGGGTGTCCGACCATGAAGGTGCGATCGTGCAG
>DCTU01000033.1:325-5645 GCA_002329445.1 bacterium UBP9_UBA1432 | reverse complement strand
CCGTGGCGCGCGGTCTTCAAGGCCTGTCCCTGCGAGCGAACGGCCAGTTCCAGGGGGTTCGCGTCACAGGTCCCGGTCGCGCGGTCTGCGGTCTCCAGACACCACCCCAGCAGGTTGTGCTGTCGCGGAGATCCCAAGGCCTTCCCGAAGGACTCGATTCCCACAAAGGGGCGTTCCCCCACGAAGGCCCATTCTCCCTGGAACGGAATCCCGTTGACCACAATCTTGACGTCGTGGGCCGACACCCGAGCCTGAGCCGGGGCGAGCAGGCTGCCCAGGGCCACCAGACAGGTGACCAGCAGCAAGAAGGTTCGCTTCACAGGATCACTCCTTTCGATCTCCGGGTTGCGTCTCTGTTCCTGGTGCCCTTCGGCGCCCTTCCGGCGTTCCCCTACCCGGAGCCAGGTCGCCCTTCCCCTCCGCAGGGGTGCACCTCTCGGCCTGGAATGGAGGCGCCCCATGGACCCCTTGCTGCTGACCGATCCTCGGCTTGCGTTCATCGCCCTGCTGGCAGGCGTGGTGGCGATGTTGACCACGCTGAACGTGGCGGCGCGACCGGCTGCGGTCCGGACCGGACAGGTGGCCCTGGCCCTCGCGGTCTCGTCGATCTTCTTCATGTTCACCCGCTTCGCCAACCTCTTCTACCTGCCGATCCTGGCAACCTATGTGGACACGGCTGTGCGGACGGGGCGGGTGGACGTTCTCTATGGCCAGATTCAGTGGGTCGTGATCGGGGCGGCGGCAGGAGCCTTCCTGTCCTGGATCCTGCTGCCGACCTTCGTCGCCGTGTACGAGACTGGGATCCAGGCCGTCCAGGACCACGGGTCCATGGTCCGGGTTCTTCTGGGCGTCTGGACCCTCCGCGGCGCCCGCACGCTGGTGGGCTGCCTGCGCAGTCCCGTCGTCCTGGTCTCCTGGAGTCGCGGGGGGCGCAGGCTTCCGTTGGATTTCCTGGCATGGAACATCGCGGCCAGCGCCGTCTGGACCGTCGGGGCCCTGTGCGCCCTGCACGTCAGCGCTCTTCTCCCGCGATTCGAAGCCACGGCCGTGTTGTTGTCGGGGCTGGTCAATGCCTTTGCCGCCATCGCCTTCACCCTGTTCGTGGACCCCAAGGCGGCCGTGATCACCGACCAGGCGGTCAAGAAGGTCCGACCCGAGCAGGATGTCCTGTGCATGAGCTTCTACCTGGGCTTGGGGAACTTCATCGGAGGCCTGCTGGGTCTGGCCGTCCTGCCCCTGGGAGTCGCGATGATCCAGGGGGGAACGGTCTACCTGGGACAGGGTGGGGCGGGTCTGGCCGACAGCCTCTGGGCCCTGGTGGCCCTGAACGCCCTGGTGACCCTGCTGGCCTCGACCACCGTGGCTTCCCGCGTCTCGGCAGCCATCACCCGCAACGTCGCCACGGCCCTGGCGGTCTACAACTTCTTCTTCCTGGTGACCCGACTGGCCCAGCAGGTCTACGCCCCCATCCTGGGCTCGGTCCGGGACAACGTGGTCCGCGGTCAGGCCTCTCCCGACTCGCTCCTGGGGGTTTTCCGCTGGGTGATCACCGGGGCCAGCCTGGGCATCCTGGCGGGCTGGCTTCTGATGCCCACCTTCGTCGAGATCTACAACCGCGCCGTGGCGGCCCTGGACCGACGCCACGGCTCGACGCTGAGCCTCCTGCTGGCCATGCTCTCGCCGCGGAACTGGCTGGCCTTCCTCCGCTGCTTGCGACTGCCCTCCAACTTCGGAGTCACCCTCCAGGACCTGCGGGTTCTTCCCAAAGGCTTCCTGATCGGCAACGTCCTGGTCGTGGCCATCCACACCATCGGGGTCCTGGCCGCCATCTACGCGGGCGCCCTGCTAAGTTCCAGCCTGGCCCGCACGGCCACCCTGCTGTCCTCGGTCATCAACGGCGTGGCCACGATCCTGGTCAGCGTGGTGGTCGACCCGACCATGGCGCGAATCACCGATCAGGCGGCCCTGGGCCAACGCCCCCTGCGGCATGTCCACGCCATGTCGGTCTTCCTGGTTGCAGGCATGCTGGTGGGGACCCTGCTCTCACAGGTCTTCTTCGTGCCTGCCGCCAACATCATCGCTCTGGGAGCCCGACTGCTGGACCTGGTCTTCCAGTCCCTCTGAGGCCCCCTCGACCCGGACCCGGGTGGACTCAGTCGGGTCGGGTCTCGAGATAGAAGCGCTCGAACTCCTGCATCGGACCGGAAGCCGACTGGGCCATGGCCAACCCCTGCTCCAGGCCGGGGCCGGCCAGATCCCGCATCCCGGCCCGGATCGCGCGAAGCCCTTCCCCCAGGCGCCGCTGGCCTTCCTCGAAGGCCCGCCGAGCCGCCTGATACACGTCGTGGTACTCCGGCGGAGTCTGCGCAGGCAGGGGCTCCATGTGGGTGAACTGCTGCCAGGTCGCCGCCAGCAGGGTCTCCATCTCGTCCAGCACGGCCCCGAGCTCCCACTCGCTCACGCTTCCGGCGCGGTATCCCTCGACGGCCTCGGCCAGACGAACCAGGTTGGGGTACTGAGGCGAAACGGTCTCTTCGGCAGCCACCAGGTCCAGACGCGAGATCTCCAGATCGGCATCGGCTGCCAGGCGGGGCAGGCCTCCCTGGCAACCAGCGCAGAAGCGAGCGGAAATGGGATTGGAGGCCCCGCAGCGGGGGCATGGTCTCTCGTCCTCGCGCGTTGCGGCCTCGTGCAGGGCCTGTTGGACAGCCAGAATCTCGACGCCCGCTTGACGAATCTCCTCCAAGGCCGGAAGGATCGGCTCTTCGTCGGCAACCTCCAAGGCCGCCTGGATCACTTCAAGCGCATCCTCCTGGCGGTCCAGGGCGCGTTCCAGGCGCGGACGCTCGACGGCCAGAACCGTCTCCTCGCGAGGCGAAGGCTCCAGGGCCTCCAACCACTCGCGCAGGACACGGTGCCCTCCCTCAAAGGTCTCCAGCCGGCGCCGGAAGCTCTCCTCGGGCAGACGGCCCCTCATCCAGGCCCGGCCCACCCGGCAGATCTCGTGAATCGCCCAGATCTCCGAGAACCTCTCCTGGGCCTCGTCCTCAGCCTGCAAGCGGGCCAACCCTCGGCAGACGGTCTGCACCGCGTCGCGCGCCTCTTCCTGAAGCTCGCGCACCACCCCGGAATCATGACGATCGAAGGCCTCGTAAAGCCCGCGCACGGACTGCTGCAGCCAGCCGAAGGCTCCGGAGACTTCGGGCACCACCTCGCGCGAGACGGGGGTTTCCTCCCGGAATGGCAGGCCCTCAAGGAACCCCTCGTGCATCCTGCCCAGCACCTGGTCCACCCGAGCCAGCAGGTCACGGGCCCGGGTCGGGCCCCCGCTGCCGTCCAGGTAGCGCTGGATCTCGCGGGTCAGGTCGTTGAAGACGGGCAGATCCGTGAGGTCCGGATCCCCTTCCTGATCAAATCCGGGTCGCATCCCCAAGACTTTTCCGGTCTGCCTGGATTCCCCTTCCCAGGTTCCCTGCAGAGGTCCAGGACGAGTGTGGACAGAATGCTCTCTGCCCGGGCACGAAAGGCAGCCGATGGAATCCTCCCACCCCGACGCCCCCTGCCAGACCGTCGAGATCGCGCCCCAGAGGCTGTCCTTGAGAGGGCCGCATTCGGGGCACCGCCGTGCGCTGGTGCTGAGCTTGATGCTGCTGGCCTGGCTGGGCAACAGCCACCCGGTCGAGCTGCTCTTCGGCCTGGATCTGATCTTCGGCACCGTCAGCGCGCTTCTGGCGGGAGCCCTCTTCGGCCCCTGGGTCGGCACCGCCACGGCGGCAGTGGGGGCCCTGCCGACCGTGGCCATGTGGCACCATCCATGGGGCGTGCTCCTGCTGACCCTGGAAGTCGCATTCGTCTCCACCCTGCGATGGCGCCGCCCGATTCCAATCGTCCTGCTGGACGCGCTGTTCTGGTGCGCTGTGGGGGCCCCCCTGCTCTTCGCGCTGGCCTCGGGGCCCATGCACCTCAGCCCTGGAAGCGCCAGCCTGCTGGCCGTGAAGAACCTGGTCAACGGCATGCAGAATGCGGCCCTGGCCTCGCTGCTGGCCAGCTTCCTGCCTCTGGACAGATGGACCGGACGCCCTCGCAAAGTCTTCTCCGTCACCTTGCCGGGCGTGGTCCTGAACTTCGCCGTGGTGGCCGTCCTGGTGCCGGTCCTGCTTCTGCTGGCCTCCGAGAACCAGCGTTCCTGGAGCGAGGCCCGAAGGGAGGCCGCCGACCTCCAGGAGATGCGCTCGATGAGCATCGCCAGCAGCCTGGAGAACTGGCTGGACTCCGGACAGAAGGCCCTGGACGCGCTGGCCTCCCGCCCCCCCAGAGACCCCCGCGAAATTCAGACGGCCGCCGCCGTCCTGCAGCGGACCCTGCCGAACATCCAGGGGCTCTTCTGGGAGGAGCCTGCGGGGAAGCTGGTCCCCCTCCTTCCGGTCCCCGACAGGGGAGGGACGGTTCAGATGGACATCGACCTGGCAGGGCTGCTGACCGAGAGCCGTCCCGAACTCCCCAGGCTCTTGTGGACGCCGGGGGGATCGGGCTCGCGGACCGACCCCCTCCTCCTTCTCTCCAGCCAGGAGACCGGGCAGGGTCGGGTCCTGGGGACCTTTGGCCTGGGAAACCTGGCCGGAAGGCTGCGCCGAGCGTCTCCGCGCCCGTTCGAGACGATCACCCTGCTGGACGGACAAGCCCGGGTCCTGGTCAGCACCTCCCCCTATCGGCCACCCTTCAGCCGCTTCGACCTCAGCAGCCACACCCCGGCGGACAGCCTCCAGCAGGGTGCCTACTGGGTCCATCGGCACTCTCCAGATGGCCTTCGCGAGCTGGGTGCCACCACCCTGATGAGGATCCAGGCCCTCGCGCCACACCCCGGCCTGACGCTGGTCCTGGAGACCGACCTGGCACCCGTCCAGGACCGCATCCGCTCCAATTTCACCCAAAGCCTCGTCACCTCGCTGGGCTTTTCGCTCATCGCCGTGGTCGCGGTCTGGCTTCTCGGCGCCTGGGTCGCCCAACCTGTCGCCCGACTGGTCGCCGCCTCCAGCGACCTTCCAGCTCGGATCGAGAGCGGGCGGCTTCCCCCGGCTTCCATCAGCCCGATCTGGGAGTTCGAGGTCCTCTCGCGCACCTTCGACGACATGGCCCGAGAACTGCGCGCCCGCTTCCAGGCCCAGGCAGAGCAGAACCAGGAACTGGCCCGGGTCAACCAGGTCCTGCTGGAAGAGAAGAGCCAGCGTCAGGCCCTGGAAGAGCAGATGCGCCAGACCCAGAAGATGGAGGCTCTGGGGCTCTTTGCCGGAGGCGTGGCCCACGACTTCAACAACCTGCT
>DCTU01000033.1:0-224 GCA_002329445.1 bacterium UBP9_UBA1432 | reverse complement strand
TCGTGCGCTCGGCCCTGCCGGCCAGCATCGACTTCCAGGTCCGTCTGGCCGAGGAGGTCGGTCTGGTGGACTTCACCCCAGGCGACCTGGCGCGGGTCCTGATCAACCTGACCAGCAACGCCGAGAACGCCCTGCGAGCCCAGGGTGGTGGGACCCTGTGCAT
Organism: bacterium UBP9_UBA1432; assembly: GCA_002329445.1. GTDB lineage: Bacteria > Vulcanimicrobiota > Xenobia > Xenobiales > Xenobiaceae > Xenobium > Xenobium purgamenti. The sequence goes on along the minus strand of DCTU01000033.1, from coordinate 61 downwards.
CGAACTGGACCAGGTCTGTCTGGATCCGGAGCAGGCCGAACGACTGCAGGTGGAGTCGGCA
>DCTU01000048.1 GCA_002329445.1 bacterium UBP9_UBA1432 | reverse complement strand
GTTGCCCCGGCGGATCCTTCGGGCGGCGGGCGTGGAGCGCTGAAGTCGCTCGGGATTTGATTGTTCTTCTGGAAAGAAAATTCCTCCACAGCAAGGGAAGCGAGGAGAGGCCTCTCGAAGCCCTCCCACCTCCAGGCCTGCGTCCTGGCAGGCTGAATTCAGAGGAGAGGGGCAATCCGATGAAGATCCCTGTGCTGTTCCTGGCCGCGTTGAGCGTCCTGACCTTGAGCGCCTGCGGACAGAAGCCCGCCGAGGCTCCCGAGACCGGCGCCGCGCCGCCTCCGGTGGCGGCTCCCGCCGACTCGTCTCCTGAAGCGTCTGCTCCGCCGCCCTCCGAGCCGGCTCTGTCGCAGACCGTCACGATGCCGGCCGGCTGGACCATGGACATGGCCATCCTGCCCCATGAGGTGACGGAGATCATGGGCAAGGAGGGCTTCGCCTACTTCCCCGAGGCCGCCAGCAACGCCCCGGCGGGAAAGCCGGTCGGCGGTTACGTCATCGGCAGCGTTCCTTTCAGCAAGGTGCGCTTCGAGGTGCGCACCGAGGATGGTCGGGAAGGCTACGACAAAGCCGTCGGCTTCTTGAAGAACCCGGTCGAAGTGCCGGGCCCGATGTGGGAAGTGGCTTCGCTGGGAGAGGTTTCCCAGGGTGAACAGACCATGGTCCGCCTGGTGGGCCTGAGGGGACCCACGTGCTTCAACATCACCTGGGAACCCGCCGTCTATCCGGATCTGGACAGGACGCAGACCAGCGTGAAGCTGGCCGAGCTGCTGGTGAAGAAGATCTTCGCCGGTCCCTGATCGGTCGGAGTCGACGCGTCGAGAGGGACGGTCCGAAGGGGCCGTCCCTCTCGACTTTCATGGTCAGAACCGCGTCTGGATCAGGCTTTGAAGCTCCCCGGCGTCGTTGGATTTCTCCAGCGCCTCGGGCAGTCCGATCAGGCCCTTCTCGACCAGGGCCTTGAGGGCCTGATTGAGGGTCTGCATCCCCACGTTGCTGCCTGAGGCCAGCAGGTTGTTCAACAGGTGCGTCTTGCCCTCGCGAACCATGTTCCGGACCGCGCCGGTGCCCACCATGATCTCCATCGCGCACTCCCGTCCGCGTCCCCCGATCCGGGGCACGAGGACCTGGGCCACCACGCCTTGGAGCGTGGCCGACAACTGCATCCGGATCTGCTGTTGCTGGGCCGCCGGGAACACGTCGATGATGCGGTCCACCGTGCTGGTGGCCGAGGTGGTGTGCAGGGTCCCCAGCACCAGGTGACCGGTCTCTGCCGCCGTAACGGCCAGGGAGATGGTCTCCAGGTCGCGCATCTCGCCGACCAGGATCACGTCGGGATCCTGGCGCAGGACGTGTTTGAGGGCCGCAGCAAAGGTCATGGTGTCCGAGCCCAGTTCCCGCTGGCGGATGATGCACTTCTTGTTGCGATGCAGGAACTCGATGGGGTCCTCGATGGTGACGACGTGGTGGGAGAACTTGGTGTTGATGTAGTCGATCATGGCGGCCAGCGTCGTCGACTTGCCGCTTCCGGTGGGGCCGGTCACCAGGACCAGTCCCCGGGGGCGGGCCGCCAGCATCTTGATGATCGGGGGCATTCCCAGCTCGTCGATGCTCAGCGGTTGGGTGGGAATGGCCCGGAAGACCGCGCCCAGCGTGCCGCGTTGCCACAGGACGTTGCCCCGGAACCTCGAGACGCCAGGAACCGAGTAGGAGAAGTCCAGCTCGCGGGTCGTCTTCAGGGCCTCGTGCTGTTCGGGGAGGAGGTGGGGGTGGAGCAGGTTCTCCATGGCCTCCTGGTTGAGGGGGCCATACCCTTCCAGGGCAGAGAGCGTTCCGTCCACCCGGATCGACGGGGCGAAACCCACCCCCAGATGGAGGTCGGAGGCCTCCCTCTGGACCATGGTCACCAGCAGGTCAGAGAGTTCCAGGGGTTTGCCGGTCGGGGTTTCCACGCTCATCCTCTACCTCGCGTTGCAGGGTCGAGGCCTGGAATTCTCGCCGTCCGGCCAGGATCCTCGGAGCGCCGGAGGTGGACGAGCATCAAGCCGGCAGCGCCTCGGCAGGCAGCAGGTTCAGCCGGCGCAGCAGGCCCAGGCGTCCAGCCCTCGCAGCAGCGGGTTGAGGAGCCGCGCCGGGAGGGTGGCCGGCCTTTCCGTGAAGCCGAGCATGACGGTGGCGGCCACGGCAACGGTCGAGGTCAGCGGTTCCGGGCCGAGCCAAGGCCCCCTACAATCCGCACATGCCGGCTCCGCCAGGGCAACTGGCGCATCCTCCCGCCGGGAACTCGCCGCAGGGCGCGGACGGGGACTTGCGGGCCACGCTGAAGGAGGAGAGGCGTCGCTTCACCTCGGGGGCCCCGCATTCGGGGCATTCGACGGGGTCGTCCGAGCGCCAGAGCAGCTTCTCGAAGTCCTTCCCACAGCGGGCGCAGGCGTACTCGTAGACGGGCATTCTCTTGACCTCTCTTCAGCCTCTTTTCGGGGGCAGTGTATCACACCGGCCCGGTTCCGAGGCAACCTGCGCGGGCCTGCCTCCCGGCAAAGGGACCCGGAGTCCGGGACCCGAAGGAAGCCCGGACCTTGCCAGGGGCGGCGAGGTCCAACCACCTGGAAGGAGACAGGCCCCTGTTCGACCGAGTCACGGGGCGGTACCAGCAGTTTCAGCAGGCCGTGGAGCGCACCCGTGCGGGTGAGTGGAATGCTGAGGACTTCGAGGCCTTCCTCCTTCACGTCTTCGAGACCCTGACCGAGAAGGCCGTCGATTGTCGGGCCTTCATCGAGGAGAGCCGCTATCACGAGGAAGCCCCCGAGGAGGTCGAAGCCGGCCTGCGGGGTGTGGATCTGTACGAGGTGGGCATGCAGGAGCTCTGGCTGTACCTGCAGGATGGCGACGCAGGCCACCTCGAGGAGGGATTGCGGCTGCTCTGGGAGGGCAACGAGAAGATCAACGAGGCCATGCGCATCAACCGGGAAAGCCGCGAAGACCTGGATCTGAACTTCTTCCTGTAACACCACAACCATCCCGATGAGCCCCAAACCCTTCGATCTCACCCGCGGGAGCGTCTCCCGCGGGCTCTTCCATCTGGCCCTGCCCCTGATGGGCTCGATGTTTCTCGAGACGGCCTTCAACCTCGTCAACGCCATGTGGGTGGGGCAGACGGGGACCGAGTCGCTGGCTGCGGTCAACCTGGCCAGCTTCCCCATCTGGATGCTCTTTGCCGTCGCCGGGATCGTCACGACGGGGACCAACGCCTTGGTGGCCCAGCGCCTGGGGGCAGCCCGGAGCCGTCGCGGGGCTCTGGGTGAAGCTCGCCGGATCGCGGCCCTGGGGATCATGGCGGCGATCGCCCTGGGCGTGGTTCAGGCCCTGGTCGTGCTCCTCTGGGGGCGGGACCTGATCCGGCTCATGGCCGGGAGCCACCCGTCGGTCGAGCCCCTGGCCGACCTGGGCTATGCCTATCTGGCCTTCATCTTCTTGTTTGCGCCGGTGCACTGCGCCAACGAGGCCATCTCCTCGGTGCTGAGGGCATACGGCGATACCCGGACGCCCCTGGCGGTCTTCGCCGTCGGCTTCACCGTGAACTTCGTCCTGGACCCCTTCCTGATCCTGGGGTGGGGGCCGTTCCCCCGTCTGGACATCCTGGGGGCGGCCATCGCCACGAACTTCTCCTTCTGGCTGGTCCTGCTGATCTACCTCCGCCTGCTGGCTCGGAGGCGCCTGGTGTACCGCCTGCCCGAGTTCCACCCCCCCCGGGTGGACTGGGAGGCTTTGCGGCGGATCGTCGGGATCGGGTTGCCTCCCTCCGTGGCCTCCCTGGTCTTCAGCGGCGTCTTCATGGCGCTGGCTCCGGTGGTGGGGCACTTTGGCCCCGAAGCCCTGGCGGCTCTGGGGATCGGGCATCGCATCGAGGGGGTCAGCTACCTGGTCTGCTATGGCTTCTCGCTGGCCTGCGTGACCATGGTTGGCCAGAACGTGGGCGCCGGATGCCTGGACCGCGCCGAGAAGGCGGCCTGGAGCGCCGCTGGCATGGTGGCTGCCTTCACCGCACTGGCCTCGGTGGTCTTCTGGTGCCTGCCCGAGCCCCTGGTGGCCCTCTTCACGCGGGACCCGCTGGTCCGTCAGCTCGGAGTGGACTACCTGCGGATCATCGCGCTCTCCCAGGTCTTCATGGGGGTGGCCGTGGTCCTGGACGGGGCCTTCGCCGGGGCGGGGCGCACGCTCCCACCGATGCTGGTCTCGGTCCCTGCGACCTTGATGCGCGTGCCCGCCGCCCACCTGACGGTCTTCCGCTGGGGGATGGGGATCTCGGCGATCTGGTGGGCGATCAGCCTGTTGACGATGCTGCGCGGCGTGGTCGTGGTGACCTTGTTCCGGCAGGGGCTTTGGAAGGGGGCCCGCCCAGAGGAGCTGGGCGTGGAACCGATGCTGGACCAGGTCCCGCCGGGGCCCCACGCCTTGGAGGCGGGCAGGGGAGAGGCGCCAGCACGCTGAGCGGAGGAATCCCCTCCGGAGCGGGGGAAGCCAGGGCGCGATGCCTTCCAACGCCGAATTCCGTCTCTTCGGCCCCGCTCACCTGGGCGCCCTGGCAGTCGTGGCCCTGGCCTGTGCCCTCGTGGCCGCCGGCGAAACCCGGTTCGGCGCACCCGCTCGATGGCGCCTGGGTCAGGTCCTGGCGGGCGCACTGGGTGTCTACACGGTCCACTCCTACTGGCTGGTCTGGCGGGCCGGGAACCTGACGCTCGAATACGCCTTGCCCCTGCATCTGTGCAATCTGCTGGTCCTTCTGGCCATCGGGGTTCTGCTCCGTCCTCGCCAAGCAGGCAGCGAACTGCTCTACTACTGGGGATTGGGGGGAAGCGCCCAGGCCCTGATCACCCCGGATCTGCAAGCCGGCTTCCCCTCGCCCGAGTTCGTGCGGTTCTTCATCGGGCACGGATTGCTGGTGGTCGCCGTGGTCCACCTGGTGGGGGGGCTGGGTCTTGAGCCTCGACCCGAGGGGATGTGGCGGGCCTTCGCCTGGTTCCTGGTCTGGGTCGGAGTCGTCGGCCTGCTGGACGCAGCTTTTGGTTGGAACTACGGATACCTCTGCCAGAAGCCGCAGGGCTCCTCGGTCCTGGACCACCTGGGGCCCTGGCCCTGGTATCTGGCGGGCGGGAANNGGCGGGCGGGACCGCCCTGGCCCTGGGAATCTTCTGGCTCTTGAGCCTGCCCTGGAGAATCCTCAGAACCAGATCGACTTCGCCGTGATCGAGCCGTCCCAGCCGCGGCCGCCCTGGACCTTGATCTTGTCGCCCTTGTGCAGGGCGGACCAGATCTGCTCGGGCTTGAGCATCTCGTCCTTGATCCAGCCGTCCTTCTGGTGCCGTTGGACGACCTCGGTCTCCAGCTTGACGTAGACCCAGTTCTGACGGACGTCGGGCCGGGCTTCAAGCAGGGCGACGCCGATGCGGTTCTTGGACTGGTCCAGGTCCACGACCCGGTACTCCCCGGTCACCAGCAGGATCTGGGCACCGGCTTTGGAGGTGGTGGCCAGCATCACGGCCGCCACCAGCATCAGGCACAGGACCAGGGTTCGCTGCATCGTGTTCTACCGTCCGTTCCTGGAAGAATTTTCTTCCAGGCTGGTTCCCCGTCCCGGCCGGACTTCCTGTTCCGTGACCCCTCCGAGGTCGGGGAAAACGGGGGACGACCTGTCCGGATTGTGAACTTCCGGCCATCCCGTCCGGTGGGGCTGCCAACCCCCTCGTCCCTGCCGGACTGGAGCGTTAGAACACGGACATGGGACCCATCCAGAACACCCCCCGCGTCGCCTCCGCCCCTCCCCAGGGACCGACCCCGGCCAGGCCGGCCGGGACCTTCCGGGTCGCCTCCTACAACGTCGAGAACCTCTTCGACGCGGTGGATGACCCCAAACGCAAGGACGAGACGACCCCTCCCAAGGACGTTGAGGCCATGCGCAGGCTGGCTCAGGCTCTCCGCCAGGCCGATGCCGACGTGGTCGCCCTGCAGGAGGTCGAGAATATCGAGATTCTGGAGCACTTCCTGGACGAGCATCTTCCCGGCATGTACCCCCATCGGGTCCTGGTCGAAGGAAACGACGTGCGCGGCATCGACGTGGCGGTGGTCTCCCGGCATCCCATCCTTTCCGTCGAGAGTCACAAGGACAACGAGTTCAAGCTTCCCGATGGCAAGAAGACCACCACCTTCCGTCGCGACCTCTTGCGCGCCGACCTGCAGGTCGGCGCTTACCCGTTCTCGGTCTACACCTCCCACTTCAAGGCCCAGGGCGGCGGGCAGAAGGCGGACGATGTGCGTCTGGCGGAAGCCCGCGAGACCCGCCGGATCGTCCAGGAGGAGATGGCCGCCTGGCCCGGCCGGCGCTACGTGGTGGCCGGGGACTTCAACGATACTCCGGACTCCGCCGTGGGCCAGGTCTTCCTGGATGAAGGACAGTGGCACCTGGAAGATGCGCTGGCCGGGGTCCCGTCTGAGGAACGGATCACGCATCCGATCACGCATCGCTCGATCGACTATCTGCTCTTCCCTGACTTCATGAAGTCCGAGTTCCTGGGCGGCGGTATCCAGAGGCTGCCGCGCGAGGAGAGGGGCTCGGATCATCTGTTGATCCATGCCGATTTCCGGTTGACAAACTTCTGCGGAAAAGGGTTGACGTCCGCCGAGGAGGTCGTCTATAATCCGCTTCGGCCGACGCTTCCGGGTGTTGGCTGAAGGAAAGATTGCCGGGTCGTCTAGTGGTAGGACAGCGGACTCTGNNTAGGACGCCGCCCTCTCACGGCGGAAATCAGGGGTTCGAATCCCCTACGCGGTACCAACCAGGTCGGTCTTCGGACCGGCCTTCTCCTTTTCCGGCGAGGCCAGAATCCGCCGCCTGGCGTGAGAACCGAGGGCGTCGCGGTTGTGGGTCCGCGAAGGGGCGTGATAGAATGACACGGCCCCGCAGCACTCTCGAGGGCGAAGGTCCGAATGCCTCCTGGCGCCTTCATGTGCCCCTCCTTGTTCCTGAGGACCGGGCGGAACCTGAGCTGCCGCGAGCGGGTTGATGGAAGGCGGGGGCCTGGCGCTTGACCGTCGCCCCGTCTTCAATGAAAGGTAGGACCTGCCAGGTGCCCAAGCGGAGTCTCCAGATCGATTCCTCGTCGGTTCAAGGGGGGAGACGCCCCTTGTCCGCGGCATCTCCTGGCTTCCGCAGGCACCGGCCCGCCCAGTTCTGGCTTCTTGGTCTCCTGCTGCTCGTGGGGACGGCGCTTCCCGCCCTGGCCCTGGACAAGCCGCATCGCGAGGTCCTGCCCAACGGTGCCACCTTGTTGGTCCTGCCGACGCGGTCTTCCCCCACGGTCTCGGTCAACGTGTTCGTCAAGGTCGGCAGCTTCGAAGAGACCGCCCAGACCAACGGGATCACCCATTTCTACGAACACCTCTTCTTCCGGGGAACCCCGAACCTCTCAGGCCATCAGTTCAAGCGCGCCATCGAGGCCATCGGCGGCACCACCAACGCGGCCACCACCCGGGACTTCACCCACTTCTACATCAACCTGCCCCGCATGCAGGTGGAGCGGGGCATGAGCCTGCTGGCAGACGCCCTGATCAACGCCGAGCTGTCGGATGAGTCGGTGGATCAGGAGCGCAAGGCCGTCCTCGAGGAGTATCGCCTGGGCTCCGAGAGCCCGCTGCGCGTCATGAGCACCCGACTCTACGAGATGGCCTACGGACGGCATCCTTACGGGAAGCCGATCATCGGGACCGAGGAGAACATCTCCAGCTTCCAGCGTCAGGACTTCCTCCGCTTCCGCGACGCCTTCTACGCTCCCGAGAGGACCAGCGTGGTGATCGTCGGGGATGTGGAACTCCAGGAGGTGCTTCCCCGGGCCCGGGAACTCTTCGGGGCCTTCCGCCGCGAGGCCGCTGTTCCGGAGGTGTTGCCGGACCCGGTCTCGCCTCCCGAACAGGAGGTCCGGGTCGTCGAGACCTCCGCCTCCACCCGGACCAGTTTCGTCATCCTGGGGTATCCTGGCCCTTCGGTCCAGGACCGTCCTGACATCTACCAGGTCGATGTGCTGGCCTTCATGCTGGGCATCGGCCGCGGCTCGCTCCTGGGGCGGGAACTGGTGGACACCCGGAAGGCCATGGAGGCCGGGGTGGATTTTCTGACCCAGCGCCATCCCGGCCTGATCGTGGTTTCGGGAGTCGCCCCGGCCGGCCAGGAGGAGGCTCTGCGGGAAGACCTGCTGGCGGTCGTCGAGAAGGTCCGGGAGGGGGACTTCAGCGACCGGGACCTGGTGCGCGCTCGGAATTTCCTGCGCAGCACCTATCTGCTGGGCAACGAGACCAACTCGGGAAAGGCCGACAGCCTCGGCTTCTACGCCGCCATCGATGAAGTGGACTTCGCGACCACCTATCTCCAGGAGATCGAGAAGGTGACCCGTCAGGACGTGATCCAGGCCGCCCGCAAGTATCTGGGGCCGGGGCGCTACTGCCTGGTCGTCAAGGCCCGTCGACCCGCCGGGGAAGAAGAGAGGGCCGGACGATGAAGGCCTGCGTCTGCCGGAACCCTTCACGCTGGGACCTGCTGGCCGTCCTCCGGCTTCTGGCCCTGAGCTTTGTGTTGACCGGTTCGCCGGCCTTGGCTCAACTGCCTGAGGGGCCGCGACTTGCCCCTCCCAGGCCGTCCCCGGCTTCAGTCGGCTCCATTCCGGCGCCGCCGGTCACCCGCCTGGTTCTTCCCAACGGCCTGGTGCTGCTGGTGCAGGAGTCGCCGTTCGAGGACATCGTGGCGGTGGAGCTCCTGGTGCGTGCCGGAGTCCAGCAGGAGGGCAGCAACCTGACGGGATTGACCAGCCTGATCCAGGATGTGCTCTCGGACAGGATCACCAAGGACGCTGCGGGCCAGGACATCGTGGAGATCACCGGAAGCCTGGTGACGACCCGGGCCGAGCCCGACTATGCCCGGATCAGTCTCTTGACGACCCCCGAGCACCTCGAGTTCATGATGGGTCGCCTGGGACAGGCCCTGCGTCAGCGCGCCAGCACCACGCCCGAGGTCGACCGCGCCCGCTCCCAGGCGCTCCAGGCCCTGCAAGGCAATCAGGGCGCCTTCTCGGCCCTGTATGAGGTCTTCCTGGACACCTTCTACCGCTACCACCCCTACAAGCGGACCACCTCGGGAGTGGAGGGCTCGGTCCGAAAGCTCGATCCGCAGGCCGTGGACGCCTACTTCCAGCGCTACTACGTGCCCAACCGGATGGTCCTGTCGGTTGCCGGCAAGGTGGATGGAGCAGCCCTGGCCGAGTTGATCCGGCGGGAGTTCGCGTCGCTGGAGCCTGTGCGCGAGACCTCGGTCAACATCCAATGGGAGCCCAAAGCCTCCGAGAAGGAGGTCTTCCTGGCCGCCGGCTCGCGCCTGGCCTGGGTCTTCCTCGGCTATCCCGCTCCCAGCCTGACCTCGCGGGACTATGCCGCCATGCGGGTGGTACACGGCATCCTCGGCGAGGGCCTCTCGTCGCGGCTGTGGACCGAACTGCGCGAGAATCGCGGCCTGGCCTACGAGCTGGGCTCGGTCTATCCGGACCTGGAGGGGCCCTCGCACATGCTGGCCTACATCATCACCCGGCCCAACAGCGTCGGGGAGAGCCGGCGTCGCATCCTGGCCGAGGTGGACCGACTGAAGCAGGAAGGGGTCTCGCAGCGTGAACTGGAGGACACCCAGCGCAAGCTGATCGGAAACTACCTCCTGGAACGCGAGACCAACCAGGGGAAGGCCTTCCGTCTGGGGCTGGCCGAGATCCTGGGCCTGGGCTACGAGTCGGATATGTACTACCTGCGCCACCTCCAGGAGATCACCCCTCAGGACGTTCAGAGGGTGGCCCGGCTCTACCTGGACAGCGCGACTCTGGTGGTCGCTCGTCCGGGTGGGCGCTTCTACCTGGATTTCTGACCTGGAGGACCCGGGGGGCTGGGGTCAGAATCCCCGTTGTCGGTCCTGTGCCAGAATATTCGGGGTCTGAGACTCATGACGAAATTGCCGAACATTGCCATCGATGGACCCGCTGCCAGCGGCAAGACCACGGTCGCTCGGCTCCTGGCCTCGCGCCTGGGCCTGGTGTACCTGGACACCGGAGCCATGTACCGCGCTGTCACCTTCCAGGCCCTCAAGCAGGGCCTGGACCTGGCCGACGAGGCGGCGCTGGAGGAGCTTTCCTGTGGGTTGAGCCTGGACATGCAGCCGGATCCGGATTCTGCAGCCGGGCATCGCCTGCTGGTGGACGGAGTGGACATCACCGCAGAACTCCACTCGCCCGAGGTCTCTCAGGCCGTCCCCCGGGTGGCCAGTGTCCCCGGCGTGCGCCGGGACATGGTTCGCCGTCAACGGAGGAAGTCCGAGCAGGGCGGGGTGATCATGGCCGGGCGCGACATCGGGACGGTGGTCATGCCGGAAGCCCGCCTGAAGTTCTACCTGGACGCCGACCTGGTCGAACGGGCTCGCCGTCGCCAGGCCGACCTCCTCTCTGAGGGCCGTGAGTATTCCCAGGAGGAGGTCTCCACCCAGTTGAGTGAACGCGACGATATCGACTCGTCGCGGAACGACTCTCCGCTCAGGGTCGCGGACGATGCCGAGCGGTTGGACTGCACCTCGATGAGCGCCGAACAGGTCGTGGACCTGGTGGTGGCCAGATTCCTGGAGTCCCGAGGATGAGGTTGCGCAAGCCCGTCGAGAGGATCCTGCCGGCCTACCGGTTCGGGCAGGTGACCCTCCGAGGCTTCTTCCGCCTGGTCTATCGGGCCTGGGAGGAGGGGCTGGAGAACGTCCCGGATCGCGGAGCCTGCGTGGTGGCCAGCAACCATGAGTCCCTCCTGGATCCTCCTCTCCTGGCGACCGCCATCCCGCACCGGCAGGTCTTCTTCTTGGCCAAGCGGGAACTCTTCGTGGTTCCGTTCCTGGGGTCGTTCCTGCGTGCCTGCGGCTGCCTGGAGGTGGATCGGAAGGGAAGCGAGGCCAGGAAGCGCCGGGCCCTGGACGGTGCTCGAGCGCACTTGGAGGCCGGGCGCATGATCGGGATCTATCCCGAAGGGACGCGTTCGCGCGATGGCCGGCTGCGCCCGGCTCGTTCCGGAGTGGCGCTCCTGGCGCTGCGCACCGGGGCTCCCGTGGTCCCGGTGGCCGTGTTCCGGACTCGGGAATCCGTCCAACGTCGGATGCTGCCGGGCGGCCCCCCTTTCGGGATCCGTTTCGGCCCCCCGATGCGTTTCGGGAAGGATCCCGAGCCTTCCGAACAGCGCATCCAGGAGGTCCGTGACCGGGTCATGGCCAGCATCCAAACCTTGATCGACCAGGGGCCTCCGCCGGATGGCCGGGCCCGGAAAGAATGATGACATTGAATCAGCCTCGTCCCCGGATCACGACTCGAAGCACGCCCATCGTGGCCATCGTGGGCCGCCCCAACGTGGGCAAGTCTGCCCTCTTCAACCGCCTGGTCGGCCGCCGCACGGCCATCGTGCAGGATACGCCTGGCATCACGCGGGACCGGATTTACGGCCTGTGTGACTGGTCGGGACGGACCTTCACCCTGGTCGACACGGGGGGAATCGACCCCAAGGACCCCGACGTGCTGCGCCGGCAGGTGCATCAGCAGGCACGCAAGGCCGTCGAGGAGGCCGCCCTGGTCCTGTTCCTGGTGGACGCCCGGACCGGAGTCCATCCCCTCGATGAAGAGGTGGCCGACATCCTGCGCCGCCAGAAGGCCCCCGTGCTGCTGGTGGCCAATAAGGCCGAGACCCTGGCCGTCGAGGCTGCGGCATGCGAGTTCTATGCCCTGGGTCTGGGAGAGCCGCTGACGGTCTCGGCCATCCACGGCGTCAGCACCGGGGACTTGCTGGATCGGGTTCTGGAGCTCTTGCCCGACACCGAGGACGAGGCCGACCTGGACGAGATCTCGATGGTCCTGGTGGGCCGCCCCAACGTGGGCAAGTCCTCCATGCTCAACCGCCTGATCGGCGAGGAACGGGCCATCGTCCACCACGAGGCAGGGACCACGCGCGACAGCGTGGACACGCTGATCGAGTATGAGGGGCGTCCGATTCGCCTGGTGGACACCGCGGGACTTCGTCGCAAGGCCAAGGTGGACGAGGACGTCGAATACTTCAGCGGGGTTCGCGCGGCCCAGTCCCTGGAACGCGCCGACGTGGCCCTGCTGGTCCTGGACGCGCGCGATGGCGTGGTGGCCCAGGACCAGCGCGTCGCCGGCGAGATCCACGAGGCCGGCAAGGCCTCGGTGATCCTGGTCAACAAGTGGGACCTCCTCCACGAGATGGCCCCGGCCGACAAGGTGGCCGCCTGGAAGCAGGAGTTCACCCGAAAGCTGGCAGCCGACCTGGAGTTCCTGTCCTATGCACCCGTTCTCTTCGTGTCTGCCCTGACCGGAGAAGGGACCCACGAGATTCTCGAGGCGGCCCTGGAGTCCGCTGACGAGGCCGCTCGCCGGGTGCCCACCCCTCTGCTCAACCAGGTGATCCGCGAAGCCATGGCCCTGCGTCCGCCGCCCGGCTACAAGGGAGAACACCTCAAGGTGAAGTATGTCAGCCAGCGGGGAGTGCAGCCGCCCACCTTCGCCCTGAAATGTAACTCCCCCAAACTGGTCCACTTCTCCTATCGGCGCTATCTGGAAAACCAGTTGCGCGAGGCCTTTGGTTTCGTGGGCACCCCGATCGAGCTGAAGTTCGTCAAGTGAGGTGACGGCATGTTCCCGCTCTGGACCCTGGTCGTCCTGTTGCTCTGCTATCTGATCGGCTCGGTTCCCTCCGGGGTGATCCTGGCCCGCCGCCTGAAGGGAGTCGACCTGCGCCTCCACGGTAGTGGGAACGTGGGGGCCACCAACGCGTTCCGGGCGCTGGGCCTGGCCGGGGGGATCCTGGTGCTGGCGGCCGATCTCCTGAAGGGCTTCCTGGCCGTGAAGCTGGCCGTCTTCGCCCTGGCTCCGGACTTCCTGGCGCCCGTGGTGACGGTGGCCTGCGGCCTGGCGGCGATCGCCGGGCACAACTGGTCGCTCTTCCTGCGCTTCCGCGGGGGCAAGGGGGTGGCCACCTCCTTCGGCGTCCTGCTGGGCCTGACTCCACTGGTGGCAGCCATGGCCGGCCTGCTGTGGGTGGCGGTGCTGGCCTTGAGCCGCTACAGCTCGCTGGCCTCCCTGGCCGCCCTGCTCAGCGTCCCCGTGCTGATGATCGTCTACCATGATCCGCCCGTCTACATCGCCTTCGGGGTGCTGGCCGCGGCCTTTGCCCTGTACCGGCATCGCGGCAACATCCAACGCCTGTTGCAAGGCAAGGAGCTGGCGCTGGGAGACCGGGCGGATCGCAAGGACTGAACGGGCAGGGCGCCGGGCTCCGGCGCGCGAAATGGATGGCCTGTCGAGGTGCGCCGGGGCGCCGTCTCGAAGGCCCCTCGAACCGGCCTGAGGAGGAAGCATGGAAGTCGAGAACCTGCGCCAACTGCTGGACCAGGTCCTGACGGTCTCGGTCCGCGAGAAGGCTTCGGATGTCTACATCAAGGCCAACAGCGTCCCGTTCCTGAGGATCCAGGGCAACATGTATCCGGTCGAGTGTCAGCCCCTGATCCCCCAGATGACCGAGCATCTGGCCTTCACCATCATGCCGGTCCGTCAGCGGGAGGGGTTCGAGACCGATCACCCCGAGGCCAACTTCGTCTACGCCCTGGAGGGCGTGGGCCGTTTTCGGGTCAACGCCTACAAGCAGAAGGGGACCGTGGCCATGGTGCTGCGGCGGGTGGAGGACGAGATCCTCGAGTTCCAGCAGTTGGGGCTCCCCGAGGTGCTCAAGACGCTGGCCATGCAGAAGAGGGGCCTGGTCCTCATGACCGGCCCCACCGGTTCGGGCAAGTCCACCACCCTGGCTTCCATGATCCGCTACCGCAAGGAGAATGCGCCCGGCCACATCGTCACCATCGAGGACCCCATCGAGTACCTGCACGAGGATGAGGCCACCTGCATCGTCAGCCAGCGCGAGGTGGGCAGCGACACGATGTCCTTCAAGGAGGCCCTGGAGAGCGCCCTGCGTCAGGCCCCCGACGTGCTGCTGATCGGTGAGATGCGCGACGTCAGCTCGGTCGAGGCTGCGGTCTACTTCGCCGAGACCGGTCACCTGGTGCTCTCGACCCTGCACGCCAACAACGCCGTCCAGACCATCGAGCGCGTCCTGCAGTTCTTCCCCGACGAGATGCACAACCCGGTCTTGCAGCAGCTCTCCATGAACATCCGGGGCATCGTGGCCCAGCGGTTGATCCCCGGGGTCGATGGCAAGCGCGTGGCCGCCGTGGAGGTCATGCTGGGGAACGCGCGGATGACCGAGCTGCTGCGCGAGGGGTCCCTGACGACCATCAAGCGCGAGCTGGATTCCTTCCACCCTGAAGGGATGCAGAGCTTCGACCACTGCCTGCTGGAACTCTTCAAAGCCGGCAAGATCACGGCAGAGGAGGCGGTCCGCAACTCGGACAACGCCAACGACATGCGCTTGAAGCTCCGTCACCTGCGGGTCACCATCACCGGCCAGGGTGATGACCGCTACGGCGGGGCCGGACAGGCCCATTCCTAGCCATGGATCCTGTCGGCCCCCCCGAGGGCACCCCGCCCATCCCGGACGACCGGTCCCTGCCGGGGGACTATCAGCCCCCCCTGCCCGGTTTCGTGCTGCGCGAAGAGCTCGATCGACCGCGCGGGCCGCTCCGGCACGAACGCTCCTTGCCTCTGCCCATGCGGGTCAAGACCGGCGCCTTCCACGAGGATCGCCTGGTGGTGGAGACGGCCCAGGAGATCCTGGAGATCCCCTGGGAGAAGGTCCGCCTGGTCGCGCTGGGGGCCATGTTGGAACGCCGCGAGACCGACACCGACGCCTACAACATCGAGAAGATGATGGGGGGCGTTTCCCGCATGCTGCGCGGGGGTGTCGACAAGAGCAAGGTCGTCTCCAAGCACGAGTCCTACTTCCTGGACCTCTACGTGCAGGGGCTGCATGAGCCTCTGCGCTTCGACGCCGCCCTGGTCAATTATCGGGCCTTCCTGGGCCGGGTCTCCTACGTCTCGTTCCAGAACTTCTTCCGCCTGGTCCACGGGATCGCGACGCGGGCCACCGCGGCCCGATTCACCCCTGGAACCGGCCATTTCCTGGCCTGGAGGCGCGACCACCTTCACTTCTTCCACGCCCTGCACGAGTTCGAGACCGATTCCCAGGCCCGCCTGGCGGATCTGGAGTCTCAACAGGCCTGGTCGGACCTGGACCTGACGCGGACCGCCTGGGCGGAGGAGTGGGTCGAGGACTGAGGGGCGATTCTCCAGAGGACTCTCCCAGGGCGACTCGAACCGCGGCCAGAGCGGAGGGCCCGGCATTGAGCGATTCCCAGACACGTCTATCCCTTCGGGAGGTGGACCACGTGGCCCGCCTGGCCCGCCTGGACCTGCAACCCGACGAGCGCGAACGCCTGGCTCTGCAATTGGGTTTGGTCCTGGAATACGTCGGTCGTCTGGCCGAAGTGGATTTGGAGGGGGTCCAACCGGATGTCCCGGTCCGGACCAACGTGTTCCGGGAGGACCAGCCGGATCGTCCCTTGAGTCCGGAGGCGGTCCTGGCCAACGCCCCGGCGCGTCAGGGAGACTACTTCCGCATCCCGCGAATTCTCGAGGAGGATTGAGTGCACCGGCTCGCCGCCCACCAGCTCCTGCCCCGCCTGCGCGATCGTCAGCTTCGGGCCCGTGACCTTCTCGAGCAGGCCTTGGGGCGAATCGGACGATTGGAGCCGACCCTTCACGCCTTCCTGCACCTGCAGGCGGACCAGGCCCGGGCTCAGGCCGATCGGATCGACGCAGAACTGGATGCGGGTCGGGATCCCGGACCGCTGGCCGGACTTCCCGTGGCCCTGAAGGACAACTTGTGCCTGCAAGGGATGCCGACGACGTGCGGGTCCCGGATCCTCGAGCCCTTCGTGCCTCCCTATGACGCCACGGTCGTGCGCCGTCTGCAAGCGGCCGGCGCCATCGTGGTGGGCAAGACCAACCTCGATGAGTTCGCCATGGGATCCTCCACCGAGAACTCGGCCTTCGGGCCGACCCGGAATCCCTGGGATCCGGGGCGGGTTCCGGGAGGGTCCAGCGGAGGCTCGGCGGTGGCCGTGGCGGCGGGGATGGTTCCTCTGGCCCTGGGCTCGGACACGGGAGGCTCCATCCGCCAGCCGGCCGCCTTCTGTGGGGTCTGTGGCCTGAAGCCGACCTATGGTCGGGTCTCCCGCCACGGCCTGGTCGCCTTCGCATCCTCGTTGGATCAGGTCGGCCCCCTGGCGCGAGACGTCCGGGACTGCGCGCTGCTGCTGGGGGTTCTGGCAGGACACGATCCCCTGGACTCCACCTGTGAGGACCGTCCCGTTCCCGACTATCCAGCCTTGTTGGAACGCGGGGTCGAGGGCCTGCGCCTGGGGATTCCTCGGGCCTTCCTGCAGGGGCTGGAGCCCGAGATGGCGACCTCCTTCGAGGAGGCCACCGAGGCCCTGGTCGGCTGTGGGGCCCGGCTTGTGGACGTCGATCTGCCCCATCTCGAATATGCCCTGCCCGCCTACTACATCCTGGCCCCGGCCGAGGCCTCCTCCAACCTGGCCCGCTTCGATGGGGTGCGCTATGGACTGCGGGTCTCCGGGCCGGACGTGGCCGCGATGATGCGCCGGACCCGGGCGGCCGGGTTCGGCGCCGAGGTCAAGCGGAGGATCGTGTTGGGGACCTACACCTTGTCCGCTGGCTACCACGAGGCCTACTATTCCCGTGCGCAGAAAGTGCGCTCGGTCGTCTCCCGGGATTTCCAGGAGGCCCTGGCCCGGGTCGATCTCCTGGTCTTGCCCACCACCCCCATTCCGGCCTTCCCGCTGGGTGAGAAGACCGCCGATCCCCTGGATATGTACCTGTCTGACGTCTATACGGTGGGAGTCAACCTGGCCGGGCTGCCGGGGCTTTCGGTCCCGATGGCGCCTGTTCGGGGGCTGCCGGCGGGCCTGCAGGTGATCGGTCGGGCCTGGGATGAGGGAAGGCTCCTGGCATGCGGTCAGGCCTTGCAGTCGGTCCGTCCTTACCACCTGGCCCAACCGCAGGCCGCCCTCTTCGACGGAGGCATGGCATGAGCGCAACCGAGGCTGCCGGCCTGGTTTTCGAGACGGTCATCGGCCTGGAGGTCCACGCCGAACTGGCCACCCGCACCAAGCTCTTCTGCGGGTGCCCCAACCGCTACGGGGCCCCTCCCAACTCGGCGGTCTGCCCGGTCTGCCTGGGTCTGCCCGGGGTCCTGCCGGTCCCCAACCGNNGCGCGCCTCTCGAAGTTCGACCGCAAGAACTACTTCTATCCCGACATGCCGAAGAACTTCCAGACCTCGCAGTATGACATGCCTCTGGCCGAGCATGGGGCCTTGGAGTTCGAGGTGGGGTCGCGGGTCCATCGGGTCCGCATCCACAGGATCCATCTGGAGGAAGACGCCGGAAAGTCCGTCCACGTGGCGGAAGGCCGCCAGGATGTGGCGGGAAGGTTGGGGGACTCGGATTATACCCTGGTGGACTACAACCGGGCCGGAGTGCCTCTTCTGGAGATCGTCAGCGAGCCCGACCTGCGCGCGCCTGAGGAGGCCGCGGCCTACCTCGAGGCCCTGCGAGACCTCCTGCGCTGGTTGGAGGTCAGCGACTGCAAGATGGAGGAGGGGTCGCTTCGCTGCGACGCCAACGTGTCGCTGCGAGCGCGAGGCTCGCTGGAGTTGGGCACCAAGGTCGAGATCAAGAACATGAACTCCTTCCGCTCGGTCGCCTCGGCGCTGGCCTTCGAGGAGGTGCGTCAGCGCGAACTGCTGGAGCAGGGGGGGCGGGTTGTGCAGGAGACGCGAACCTGGGATGAGGAGCGAGGCGTCACCGTCTCCATGCGTGGGAAGGAGCACGCTCACGATTACCGCTATTTCCCCGAACCGGACCTGGCTGTCCTGGTGGTCGACCGCGCGTGGTTGGACCGGGTCGACGCCTCGATCCCCGAGTTGCCCGCGGTTCGAGCCCGGCGCTACCGGCAGGATCCGGGCCTGACCCCGGCCCAGGCCTCCTGGTTGACCTCCAGCCGCAGTCAGGCGGACTTCTTCGAGGCAGCCGGGGGCACTCTGGAAGTTGCCAGATGGATGGCCAACGAACTTTCCAGGCTGGCCCGCGAGTCGGGGATCGATCTCGCTCAGGGCAGGCTTCGGCCTCAGGCCCTGGCCGAGCTTCTCGCCCTGGTGAACCGGGGAACGATCAGCAACAAGGGCGGTCGGGAGCTTCTGGAGCACTTGTTCCGGGAGGGAGGAGAGCCCGCGGAGCTGGTCCAGCGCCTGGGCCTGGCCCAGATTTCCGGCGAGGAGGCCCTGCAGGACGAGGTCCTGGCGGTGCTCCGGGAGCATCCCCAGGCGGTCGAGGAGTTCCGTTCGGGAAAGGACAAGGCCTTGAACGTCCTGGTGGGGCAACTCATGAAGCGCACGCGGGGGCGCGCCAACCCCCAGGTGGCCCGACGCCTGCTGACGCAGGCCGCCCTTCGAGGCGAGGAAGGATAGGGGAATGCCGCAGAGTCTGTACGCCGGCCTGGAGCGCCCGGAGGTTCCATTGGATGAGGCGCGCGAGCGCTGGATCTCCGAGCTGCAGTTCTTGCGAGCCTTGCGCCGTGCCGAGTTTGAAGAGATTCCGGCGGGGGAGGCGGCGGGGCGGGTGACCAGCCAGTCGGTGACGGCGCAGATCTCCTCGCCGCACTACTATGCCGCCGCCATCGACGGGCTGGCTTTGCGTTCACGCGACACGGTGGAGGCGACCCCCAGCTCGCCCTGCGCCCTGCACCTGGGCCGGGACGGCACCTTCGTGGACACCGGCTCGGCTCTGCCCGAGGGCTTCGATGCCGTGGTGCCCATTCACGAGATCCGTCTGGCCAGCACCGAGGTGGTCGAGGTGAATCGCCCCTCCACACCCTGGCGCAACGTCCGACCGGCCGGCGAGGATCTGGCTGATCGGGAGGTGATCCTGCCGCGGGACTATCGGATCGGGCCGTTGGAGGTCGGCGCCATGCTGGCGGGCGGGGTCTTGACCGTCCAGGTCCACCGACGACCCCGCGTGGCCATCCTGGCGGTGGGGTCCAGTCTGGTCCCCGCCAGCGTTCCGCCCGGGGTCGGCGAGATGATCGACTCCAATTCGCCCATCCTGACCGGGCTGGTCCACTGGGCGGGCGGCGAGCCCTGCCCCTTGGGCGTGGTGGCTGAACGGATCGAGGAGGTCGAGGCGGCCCTGCATCGAGCCGCCCGGCATCACGATATGGTGCTGGTGGTCGCCGGACCCTCCCATCGGACGCCGCTGCTGGCGACCCTGTTCGAGCGCCTGGGCGAACTGGTCGTGCACGGGGTCGCCATCAAGCCGGGCCATTCAGTGGCCCTGGGGGCCATCGAGCGCAAGCCCGTCCTGGGGCTTCCCTTCTACCCGGTCTCGGCCTTCCTGACCTTCGAACTCTTCGCGCGTCCCGTGATCGAGGCCATGCTGGGGCAGCGCCCCCGGGAACCGGTGGTGGACGAGGCCATCCTGGCAGATGGCCTGTGCTCTCCGGCCGGGGTAGAGGAGTTCCTCCGGGTCAAGATGGGGATCGTGGATGGCCGGCGGGTGGCGGTCCCCATCTCGCGGGGGGCGGCCTTGCTGATGTCCCTGGTCCGCGCGGATGGGATGGTCCACGTCCCCGCCAAGGTCTGTTCGCTGGAGGTCGGCGCCTCCGTGGCGGTCCGCCGCCTGGACCCGGTCCGACGGATCGACGGCAACATCCTCCTCCTGGGCACCCATGATGCCTGCTATGATCTGTTGCGCACGCATCTTCTTCACGTCAACCCCGACCTGCACCTGTTCTCGGCCAACACCGGCAGCGAGGCGGGCATCGAACGCCTGCGCCAGGGCCTGTGTCACCTGGCGGCGGCCCACATCTTCGACCCGCAGTCCGGAGAATACAACATCCCCTATCTGCGCGAGAAGGCCGCGGATCTTCCAGTCGTCCTGGTCAACCTCTTCCGGCGCTTCCTGGGCCTGGTCGTAGCCCAGGGAAACCCCAAAGGAATCGCGTCCCTTCAGGACCTGGCCCGTCCCGAGGTGCGCATGGTGAACCGCCAGGCGGGCTCCGGGACGCGTCGCCTCCTGGACCATCACCTGGCCCGACATGGCCTGGAGCCTTCCAGCCTGAATGGCTATGACCGGGAGACCCACACCCACATGTCGGCCGCGGCCATCGTCTCCAGCGGGGCGGCTGACGTCGGTCTGGCCATCCCGGCAGCGGCCAAGGCCCTGCGACTGGATTTCGTGCCCTGTCTTCCGGAACGCCTGGATCTGGCGATCCCCAAGAAACTCTTCAACGCCTACTCCATGCAGGCCCTCCTGGGGGTGATCCGCTCGCGGGACTTCCAGGAATGCGCCGGACGCCTTCTGGAGGGCTACGACTTCAGTCAGGCAGGGACGGTGCTATGGGAGACGCCCTGACCCATCTGAGCCCGTCGGGAGAAGCCCGGATGGTGGGGGTGGGGCACAAGCCCGAGACCGAGAGGGAGGCCCTGGCTTCGGCCTGGGTGACCCTGAAGCCCGAGACGCTGGCCTGCCTCATGGAAGGATCCGTCCCCAAGGGAGACGCCGCGGCAGTGGCCCGGGTCGCCGGAATCATGGCGGCCAAGCGGACCTGGGAACTGATCCCCCTGTGTCATCCCTTGGCCCTTTCCGGGGTGGACCTGGAGGTTTGCTTCCATCCCCCTCGTCGGGTCGAGATCCGGGCGCGGGTCGGCACCCACGCCCGCACCGGAGTGGAGATGGAGGCCCTGACCGCGGTTTCGGTGGCGGCCCTGGCCCTGTATGACATGCTCAAGGGCCTGGAGAAGGGGATCGAGATCGGTCCCATCCGCCTGCTGGAGAAGCGGGGAGGCCAGGGCGGGGAGTGGAGCGCCGCTCCGCTGGGGGAGGGGCCGGACCCGGCCCCTGCGAAGGGGACCTGATGCCTCTCTACCTGACCGAAGCCGACGTCGGCCTCTTGTTGAAGCCCCGGGATCTGACCGATGCCCTGGAGGCGACCTTCCGCGGGTTGGCTCGGGGGGAGGCCGTCCAGCTTCCCCGCTTCCGGGTCCGACACGACAAACAGATGCTCCACACCCTGCCCGGGCTCTCACACTGCGACGGGGTGGCCGGGGTGAAGACCTATCTTTCCGGGCCCTCGGGGGCCCGCTTCGTGACCCTTCTCTTCGGCCTGGAGTCCGGAGCCCTGGAGGCGGTGGTCGAGTCCGACCGCCTGGGGCAGTTGCGGACGGGCTGCGCCACGGCCCTCAGCGCCCGCTACCTGGCTCCTCCGGGTCCTCTGGTCATGGGTCTCCTGGGGGCTGGGACGGTCGCCTGGGGACAGTTGGAAGCGTTGGCCTGCGAGGTTCCCCTGGCCGAGGTCCGCGTTTTCAGTCGCTCTGCAGACCGACGCGAGGATTTCTGCCGCCGGGCCACCGAGAGCCTGGGGGTCCGGGCCCGTCCCGCGGGCTCCGCCGCCGAGGCGGTCCGGGAGGCAGGCCTGGTGGTGACCGCCACCTGGACGCGTCACCCGCTCCTCAGCGCGGACATGCTGGCACCTGTCTGCCACGTCTGCCCGGTGGGCTCCAACAAGCCCGACCGGCGGGAAGTGGACGAGGAGGTGGTCCGCGGCGCCGACCTGGTGGTGGTGGACGACCTGGCGTCGGCACGCACCGAGGCGGGCGACCTGCTGGCGGTTCCCGACCTGGACTGGTCGACCGTGCGGACCCTGGCCGACCTGGTATTGGCCGGGCGCCAGGACCGACCTGACCGCACTTTGTTCAAGTCGGTGGGGGTGGCCCTGGAAGACCTCTCGGCGGCCGCCCTGGCTGTGCGCAGGGCGCGCGAGCAGGGCGTGGGGCAGTCGATCGGCTGAACGCCAGGGGGGGCCAGGAACCGGACGCCAGGGTGGTGAAGGTTGCCGGGTATGTCCCACTTCACCCGCATCCAGACCCGCCTGGTGGAACGCCAGCACCTGCTCGAGGCTCTTCGCGACCTGGGCTTCTCGCCCCAGGTGGGGCGCCTTGAGGTTCGTGGCTACCTGGGGGTCACCCGGGTCGCTGAGATCCGGATCGCCAGCGGAACTCCGGGCTACGACATCGGCTTTGCCCAGGTTGGAGACACCTTCGAGATGGTGGCCGACTTCTGGGGGATCAAGAATCTCGAGCAGGTGGCGTTCCTGCAACGGCTGACCCAGGCCTACGCCCGTCGGGCCGTGCGCGCGCAACTGGCCGAGCAGGGCTTCTCGGTGGCTGAGGAGGTGCAGACCGCCCAGGGCGGCATCCGCCTGGTGTTGCGCCGGGTGGTCTGATTTGGAAGAGGTGTTCCCTCCGGTCGGTCGGACCGGCCTGCAATGCTGGGAAGGAGACACACGTGGAGATCCAGGAGGTCCAGGTCGACATCGCAGCGGACGGAGCCGTCCAGATCTCGGTGCGTGGGGTGAAGGGGCCGGGTTGCCTGGCTCTCACCCAGGCGGTGGAAGAGCAGTTGGGGGGGCAGGTCCTTCTGCGCGAACTCTCCGCAGAGCACGAGGAGGACGTGGATCTGGCCGACCAGGCCTCCCAGGACCTCCGCCCGGGGTGGTGACGTGTCCGGCCGACTCGCCGTCGACTTCGGCACCTGCAACACCGTGGTCGCTCTGTGGGACGCGGAGCTCGAGAGTGGCCACACGCCCCCTCTGGGTGCGCTGGCCCTGACCGGTTCCTGGCAGGGCCGCGAGTTCCACCAGGTCCCCTCCCTGATCCATTATGAGGGAGAGCGCGTCAGAGTTGGGCGCCAGGTCCTGGCACCCGCGGATCTGCGGGCCCATCCCGCCACCTTCTGCTGGATGAAGCACTATCTGGGGCAGGGGATGAGGCTGCCCCGGGCGCTGGCGGGGCGCCGGGTGGACTACTTCCAGGCCGGCGCGGACTTCCTTCGCCAGGTCCTGGCGGCGGCGGGCGGCCTGGTGGACATCTCCTCCGAGGAGGTTGCCTTCACCGTTCCCGTAGAGGCCTTCGAGCATTACCAGGACTGGCTGGACGAGGTGGTGCGCTCGGCCGGGGTGGCCCGTCCGCTCTTCCTGGACGAACCCTCGGCAGCCGCGCTGGGATACGGAGGAGGCATCCGTCCCGGCGAGGCCTTCATGGTCTTCGATTTCGGGGGCGGGACGGCCGACGCCACGGTGGTCCGGGTCGAGCCGGATGCCGCGAGGCTGCGTTGCCGGGTCTTGGGGAAGGCCGGAGCCCAGGTGGGCGGCGCCACCATCGATGGTTGGATCGTCCGGCATGCCCTGGCCCTGGGCGGGCGAGCGCAGGGACGCGGGGCAGGCAATCAGCTCCTGTGGGAGGCCGAGCGGGTCAAGATGGCGCTCAGCGAAGGCGAGACCGAGGAGTTCCACCTGGATGATCCGGCCTCCGGAGAGGAGCTCAGGCTGCCCTTCACCCGCACGGCCCTGGACGATCTGCTGGAAGAGAACGGCCTCTTCTCCAAGCTCAACTCGGTCCTGGAACTGGCGGAGTCCCAGGCCACCGAGCACGGGTATCGTCGCGGGGACCTGCGGGCCTGCCTGATGATCGGAGGCTCCAGCTTCATTCCTTCGGTTCGCCGGCTGCTGCGCACGCGCTACGGGGAGATCGTCCGATTCGACCGACCCTTCGACGCGGTGGCCCTGGGGGCTGCGGCCTACGCATCCGGGGCCGGTTTCGACGACCGCATCCGGCACGAGTACGCGCTGCGCCCCTACGACCGGTCCCGTGGAGACTATGTGCTCCGGACCATCGTGCCGGCGGGGACACCCTATCCCTGCTCGATCTCACGGCCCGACCGCCCCGAGGAACCGCTGGTCCTGACCATCAAGGCCAGCCACCCCGACCAGACCCGGCTGGGCCTCCAGGTCTACGAGGTGGCCCGGCCGGAGGCGGCCTCGTGCGGAGGGGGGGGCTTCGAGCTGGTCTTCACCGAGAACGGTTCCGCGCGCTACAGTCCACGGGAGGACGTCGAGGACTTCCGCTCCCGGCCGATCGGCTCGACGACCTTCATCCATGCCGACCCGCCGGCGGCCCGGGGCGAGCCCCGCTTTGAAGCCCGCTTCTCGATCGATCGCGAGAAGCGCCTGTGCGTGACGGTGCGCGACCTGCTCTCGGGAAAGACCCTGATGCGCGACGCTCCGCTGGTCAAGCTGCGATGAGTCCCACCCCGCTGTCGTCCATCCCGCCTGGGACCCGAGCCTTCTTCGAGGGTCTCCTGTCCCTGGCTGGCCTCTGGCCTGAGGACTGGACCTGCGAGCCGCTGGAGCGCGCCGCCCTCCGGGCAGGTCGTGCCCTGTTGGAGAATTCGCAAGATGGAACCTTGCTGCTGCTGGTCCCGGAGGGCGTCTTCCTGGCCGGGGGAGAGGGGCGCGACGAGGGCTGCGGCGAACCCTTTCCGGTCCACCTGCCGGCCTACTACCTGGCCTTGCACCCCGTGACCAACGCCCAGTATGCTCGCTTCCTCGAGGTCGTCCAACCCGAGAAGGCAGACCTGGACCGCTGGATCCTCATGGACCGGGACTGCCTGGTTCAGCGCACCGAAGAGGGATACGCGGCCCGGGAAGGCCTGGGCGATCACCCCGTGATGCAGGTCTCCTGTCCCGGCGCCGAGGCCTATGCCCGCTGGGCTGGCCTGCGGCTGCCTTCCGAACTGGAGTGGGAGAAGGCGGCGCGAGGGGTCGATGGCCGCCGCCATCCCTGGGGGAACGACTGGGATCCATCCCGCTGTCGCCATCTGGGCCAGTATGCGAAGGATTCGGCGCGTTCTCCAGAGGCCCCCATGACTTGTCCGGTCTGGGCCCACCCCTCCGGTTGCAGCCCCTGGGGGCACTATCAGATGGCGGGCAACGTGCTGGAGTGGTGTGCAGACGGCTATGATGTCGGTGCTTATGCACGTTATCGGCGGGGAGTCCTGGTGCCGCCGGCCAATCCGAATCGCGTCGTGCGGGGAGGTTCCTGGAGGGACGAGTCCCCGGACTCCTTCTCCTGCACCCGGCGCCGATTCGAACGGGACGGGCCGCCGCTCGTCAATCGGCCCTACGATTTCGGCTTTCGTCTGGCCCGGGATCTGTGAGATGGGGGCCATCTCGTCAGACTTCGCCAGGGAGGACAGGCCCGGGGCGGGGAGAGCCTGAAGTGTCGCTGCCGACTCGGGAGGACCTGGCCAGGTGGGCTCGGTGGACCGGTTCGACTCGTCCCCTCGTGGGGAAGCTTCTGGGCTGGCTGGGCCTGCGGGCCCTGGAGAAACATTCGGGCCTTCCGGACGTTGTCTTCCCCCTGGTGCAGGCCCTGGACTCTCCCCATCCCGACCTGGCGGCCCGGGCCGAGGCGATCCTGCGGGAGCTTCCCTCCCCGGTTGCCGTGGATGCCCTGTGCGGGCTCTGGTCCCGAGGTCGGGAGCCCAGGCTGGCCCGGATCCTCGAGTCCTGCGGCTACACGGCCCGGGAGCCCATGGACCTGCGGGTTCTGTCCTGCCTGGCAGCGGCCCGCCTGGAGGAGATGGCAGGCTCGGACGGAGCGGAGGTTCCCGCGCTGGTGGTTGCCCTGGAGGACCGGGACCCGGTGATCCGCTCCCGGGCGGAGCAGGTCCTGCGGGGCTTGACCCGGCCGGGTGCCATCGATGGGATGATCGACCTTGTCCTGGCCGGGAAGGGCGGCGAGCCCCTGGTCCGCCTGATCGAGGAGGCCGGCCATCAGCACTCCCTGGAGGGGCGGACCTTCATGTACCTGGTCCTGGTCGGGCGCATGGACGACTACCTGGGAGCCGACCACGAGTTCCAGGTGCTGCGCCCCGAGTTCCAGGCCGCCCCGCCTGATCTGCAGGCCCGCCTGCGCGAGGCCATCGTGCACAGCGGCAATGTCCGGATGAACGGGCTCTTCGTCGTGCCCCGGCGGGAGAAGACCCTGGGCGACCTGAGCGAGGCGGATGCGGATCTCCTGGTGCGGGTCAACGCCCGCAACCGGAACTGGGATGCCCTGTTCCGTTTCCTCTGGGTTCTTCCCGCGCGCCACATCGCGCGTGCGGTCCAGGCGATGGTGGCCGGTCGCTACCAGCCGCAAGACCCCGACCGGGCCCGTCTCCTGAAGGAACTGTCGGGCCGTGTCGCCGAGATCGGTGGGGTTCCCGAAGGGAGCGTCGGCCGACTCCCCCTGGGGCCTGTCCTGGAAGGCTGGCTGGCTGGCGGGGAAGCACCCGAGCAGGCCGGGCGCTCCGACGAGGAGCTGCGCCGAGCTCTGGCGCGCCCCACATGCCCGGCGGATCAGGTCCTGGCCCTGGGAGGGCTTCTGCAGCGCCAGAGCCTGCAACCTGCCGACCTGGAGGTGGCCGGCAGCAGCCCGCATTGGCCCGTGCGGTTCGTGGCCGCGGCCCTGGGGGGGCGGGTGGAGACCCTCCATGAGGGCGCCTCGCTGTGGCTGGGACGCGTGGCCCCGGTCTACGCTGCGGATCGGGTCTGGGGGGGAAAACCCTGTGAGTTGACGCGGGAGGGCCTGGAGGCCCTGCAGGAAGGTCTGGAGGCGCTCCCCGACCGCCGCGCCGCCGGCGGCCTTCTGCTTCTCGAGGCGGTCTGTGCCCATTACACGGCCCACGACATCGAGCTGGAGGTGGGTGCCCACGTGGTTCTGGATGAGGACGCCTTCGAGATCGACGGTTGATCTCCACTCCAGGACCTGCTCGGGGGCGTCACGAACCAGACTCCAGGGCCGGTCGGGCCCGGCACCACGCCCGCTCCGGCAGGCCGGATGGCAGACGCCCGATCGGACCGGGAGGTTTTCGATGGTCTTCAGACAGGAGATGGAGCTCTTCCTGCGCGCCCGCTTCACCATGATCTGGGTGGTCACGCACGAGGAGGGGCGCCTTCTGGAGGAGCTCCGGCAACTCTGCGAGGCCGGGAGGCGCACGCTCTTGACCTGGGATCTGGCGGCAGGGTTCTCTGCCGAGGCGAATCCGCCCCCCGTCTGCCCCGAGGCCCGCGATCCCAAGACCGCCCTGGAGGCCATCGACAAGGCCGATGAGACCCGGGATTCGGTCTTCCTGCTGAAGGACTTCCACCTCTGCCTGGACCGTCAGCCGGTGATCGTCCGCCAGTTGCGCAACCTGGTCTCCCGCCTGAAGCTCACGCGCAAGAGCCTGGTGGTGTGTTCTCCTGTGGCCCGGATCCCCGAAGAACTCAAGGATGAGGTTTTCCTGATGGAACTGGCCCCTCCCGAGGTCCCCCAGCTCGAGCAGATCCTGGACCGCCTGGTCGCCGGCTCGCAGATCCGGGTGGACCTGACCCCCCTGGGGCGCGAGAAGATCCTCCAGGCCGCCCTGGGCCTGTCCGCCAACCAGGCTCGACGCGTCTTCGGCAAGGCCATCGTGGCCGAGGTGCGCGATGGACTGGGCCGCGTGCTGAAGCCGGCGGGCTGTCTGGACGAGCGGGGCATCGACATGATCATGGCCGAGAAGAAGGCCATCGTCCGCGAGTCCGGGGCCTTGGAGTTCTACTCTCCGGAAGAGACCCTGGCGGACGTGGGGGGGCTGGAGGTGCTCAAGGAGTGGCTCCGTCAGCGCGAGAAGGCCTTCTCCCAGGAGGCTCGGGACTATGGATTGCCCGCGCCCAAGGGGATCGCCCTGATCGGGATCCCGGGCACGGGCAAGAGCCTCACGGCGCGGATGGTGGCCGGTCTGTGGCACCTGCCCCTGGTCCGCCTGGACATGGGAGCCCTCTTCGGAGGGCTGGTGGGGCAGTCCGAAGAGAACACCCGACGGGCCTTGGCCCTGGTCGAGACGATCTCGCCCTGTCTCCTTTGGATCGACGAGATGGAGAAGGGCTTCGCCTTCGGAGGCGGCGACGGAGGCACCAGCCAGCGCGTCTTCCAGAGCTTCCTGACCTGGATGCAGGAGAAACGCAAGCCCGTCTTCGTCATCGGCACGGCCAACAACATCGCGGCCCTGCCCCCCGAATTCCTGCGCAGGGGGCGCTTTGACGAGGTCTTCTTCCTGGATCTTCCGACTGCCCTGGAGCGGCGCGAGATCTTCCAGGTGCACCTCGAGAAGCGCCGACGCCCTCCGCAGATGTACGACCTCGAGGCCCTGGCGGAGGCCTCGGCAGGCTATGTGGGGGCCGAGATCGAGCAGGCCGTGGTCGACGCCATGTATCTGGCCTTCAACGACCGCGAGGTTCCGGGCCGGGATTTCTCCACGGACGACATCCTCCAGGCCCTGGCCCGCCAGGTGCCGTTGTCCAGGTCCCAGGTGGAGGCCATCCAGGCCCTGCGCCTGTGGCTGGTGGAGGGCAGGGCCCAGTCAGCTTCCTATGCCGAGACCTCGCGGTGGCAGGAGAACGCGGTGGCCCTGCAGCCTCCCGCCGGGACCGCTTCGTCGACATGAGTTCGCCCCCCCCTGCCGCGCCGCGCGGCGCGGCGAGCCAGGACGGACGAGCCCGAGCTCGCCGCGTGTTGCGGGTGCACGGCTTCGTGCCTTCGAGCCAGGCCAATGGTCCGGGCCGGAGGGCGGTCTTGTGGGTCCAGGGCTGCTCGCGGGGCTGTCCGGGGTGCTGCAATCCCGCGACCCACCCTCCGGAAGGCGGCTTGATGCTGGGAGTGGAGGAGGTCTGGAGCCGGATCGAAGGCCTGGCTGCCACCCTGGAGGGGCTGACCGTGAGCGGTGGCGAGCCTCTCGAGCAGCTTCCGGCCGTTCTGGCCCTGCTGGAGCGTGTCCGTCGCAGCAGCCGGCTTTCGGTGATCCTCTTCACCGGGTGGACCTTTGAGCAGGTCTGCTCCCTTCGCCAGGCTCCGGCCCTGCTGTCCTGCGTCGACCTGCTGGTGGCCGGTCCCTACGATTGCTCCCGACGTCGGCCCGGCGGCCTGCGCGGCTCGTCCAACCAGACCCTTCACTTCCTCACGGGACGCTACACCTTGGCCGACGTGCTGGAGGTGCCCGAGGCCGAGTTCCTGATCACCCCCTCAGGAGAGATCCTGTGCACGGGGGTGGACGGCTCCGGGGCCCTGGCAGGCGTGATCGACCGGACAGGCGAAGGACCGCCCTCGTGACCCGCCGTGACCTGATCGACCTGGGAATCCCTCCAGGAGAAATCCTGGGCCTGGCTTCGTTCCTGGTGCGCAACGCCCGGGAGCGTGGCCTGGAGTCCGACGAGATTCGAGCCCGGCTCCAGGGCCTCGTGGAGAGACCGGACGCCCACCTCGAGGATGTCTGCTTCGGCTCCCTGGCCAAGGCGCTG
>DCTU01000386.1 GCA_002329445.1 bacterium UBP9_UBA1432 | reverse complement strand
CCAGAACTTCCAGGAAGCCCTGGGGATGGTTGAACAGAAGTTCGGGGTCAACCTGAACGACCTGAAGACCTCCAAGTATACCGCCTACCACAAGTATTCCGAGATCGGCAAGGGGAAGGACGCGACCGGCAAGGTGACCGCGGTGGACGGAGCGGAAGGTGCGGCGGCCGCCAATGAACTGGGCCTCTACAACATGATGAACCGTCTGGCCCAGGAGGATCCTTCCGCGCAGGCCCAGGGGCTCAACTCCGTCTTCGCCAAGCTCGATGTCGAGCTGGCGGCTCGGGGCTACAACGGCGGGGCTGCGGCGGACCTCTGGCAGGAGGGGCGCCTGACGGAGGTCCTGGCGCATCTGGGGATTCCCGAGCCTCGACTTCCGGATGCCTCTGCCGCGCTGAACATCGACAAGAGCCTGAACCTCTTCGGTGCCGCCCTGGGGGTGGCCACCAGCCGCCAGGCCGCGGCTCTCTGATCCACGCCCTCCTGGCTCCGATCCGGCTGCCCGCCCCGCCTGGGGGGGCAGCCGGATCGGGGTCATGGAGCCGGATTTCGGCA
The DNA here is from genome assembly GCA_002329445.1 of bacterium UBP9_UBA1432. Classification (GTDB taxonomy): domain Bacteria; phylum Vulcanimicrobiota; class Xenobia; order Xenobiales; family Xenobiaceae; genus Xenobium; species Xenobium purgamenti. Next base: position 2,560 of record DCTU01000386.1, on the reverse strand, counting down.
CCGGGGCTGCAGCCCAATGAATTGAAAGTGCGGGACTTCGAGATGGAATTGTCACCCCAGCAGGTCCAGGAGAGGCTCGAGAGGTTCGTTCACGGCGCTGAGAAGATCCGTGAATTGAAGGACTACCTCTTGACCTTCCGCTTCCTGGACAACCACGAGGACTGGCTGGAAGAAGAACTGGCCCGGCACGACGAGGCCATCGAGGAGATCGGGCGCATCTACCAGGAGGAGATGGTTCCCCTGGTCCAGGAGATGGCATCCTATCTCGAGGAGCACCAGGAAGACTTCGAGGCCCTCGTCGAGCAGGCAGAATTGGAAGAATTGGAGCCTGACGCGTCCCCCGAAGGCTTCGACGACGTGGTCCCGGCTGGCCTCTAGGCTTGGAAGGCTCCGGGCCCGAGGGCCGTACGACCGGGGTCCGGCTGGTCTTCCCGCCCCAGTGGGTGCCTTTGAACCCCCATTTCTCCCTGTCGGCGTTGACGGGGCATCTGCGCGGGGTCGGCATCGCGGTCGACCCCTGGGATCTCAACGTCGCGTTCTATCGGCGTGTCTTCACCCCGGGCTACCTGGACTACTCGCTGGCTCGGGCGCAGAATACCCACGAGTTCCTGCAGGCTCGCCTGACGCTGGGCAGGGCCTCCGGGGATCGCTCCCGCGAGATGGGCCGACTGGCCACACGCTACTTCGAGATCGACAAGTACCTGACCACTCACCGGGAGGTCTGGGAACAGACTCGCCGGGAGATTCCTGAAGCCGTCAGCGTCTTCGACGACCGGGATCGCTTCTACGACCCGGTCCACCTGGTCCGGGCCTGGGTGACCTTGGACAAGGCCTTGGAACTGGTGTCGCTGCCGCATCACCCCAGCCGGTTGAGGCTCAACGACTTCTCGGCTCCGGGGCTTCCCCTGACGGTCGACGGGTTGATCCGCTTCACGGAGGATTCCGCAGAGAATCCCTTCCTGGCCTTCCTGGGCTCCCAGGTCCGTCCTCTGCTGCGGGGAGAGCCGCGGTTGATCGGCGTGTCGATCAATTCCCACAGCCAACTCTTCGGGGGCTTGACCCTGGCCCGACTGCTGTGTCGGCACAAGACCCCGCGCACGCACGTGACCTTGGGGGGCAACTACTTCCTGCGGGTCCGCCAGACCCTTCTGGACCGCCCGATCTTCCTGGAGACCTTCGCGGACAGCGTGCTGATGGGGGAAGGCGAGGCGTCGATGACGGCCCTCTTCCACGCCCTGGAGGCCGGCCGGCCTCTCGAGACGGTACCCAACCTGGTCTTCTCCGACGAGAAGGGCGCTCCCCGGTTCACCTTCCCGCAAGCCCCGGTTGCGCTGGCCGAGCGCAGGCTGCCAGACCTGGATGGCCTGCCGCTGAAGGACTACTTCACTCCGGAGATCGTCCTGGTCACCCGGGCCTCGAAGGGCTGTTCGTGGCAGAAGTGCACCTTCTGCGACACGGACTACGGCATCCAACCGGATGTGCGTCCCGTCGAGAGCGTCCTGGCGGAGGTCGAGCACGTCCGGTCCCGCTGGGGGATCGAGAACTTCGAGTTCATCGACGAGTCCATGGACCCGGCCTGGATGGAGGAGTTCTCAAGACGTCTTCAGGAGCGCGGAGCCGGCGTCCATTTCTTCGGCAATGGCCGGACCGAGAAAACCTTCACTTCCGAGCGCCTGGAGCAGATGGCCCGGGCCGGGCTGACCATGATCCTCTGGGGCATCGAGTCCGGGTGCGAGCGGATCATGGACTTGATCCAGAAGGGCGTCGACTTCCACGCCCGGTTGGACATCCTGCGGGCGGCACGGCAGGCCGGCCTGTGGAATTTCGCCTTCATCTTCTTCGGATTCCCCAGTGAGACCGAGGAGGAGGCCCTGCAGACCATCCGCCTGATCCGCGATCATCGGGACATCATCAATGCCTACGGCCGCAGCGTCTTCACCCTCGGAAAGCACTCCCGGATCCGGGGCAGCGCCCGGCGTCTGGGTCTGGTCGACGTGATCGAGGACGACCAGGAATTCGCCACCACCCTCTCCTATCGGGTCACGCGCGGGATGTCGCGCGAAGAGGCCCTGCGGGTCGCCGACCGGTGCCGCCTGGAGTGCGCCGAGGCCTTCGGCGAGCCGTTGTGGATGCTGCTGCGGCATCGCGAGGTGATCCATCTCTACCTCAAGGAGAAGGGGCGGGACTTCATGGAGGGCTATCGCTTCCCACCCGAGGCGCGCCAGCGCCTGGAGGAGCTGTTCCAGCCCACCTCTCCCGAGCAATTGGGCTTCGGGAACCTGTCCACGGCGGACAGCCCCTGAGACCCTCCGTCCCTCCGAGGAGCCCTCATGCCCGAAGGTGACACGGTGTACCTGGTCGCCCGGACCTTGCATCGGGCTCTGGCAGGCCAGGTCCTGGTTCGCTCCGACCTGCGGGTTCCGGCCCTGGCCACCGTCGACCTCTCGGGGCAGACCGTCCTGGGTGTCGTCGCCCGAGGCAAGCATCTGCTGCTGCGAACCGGCGCCGGCTGGACCCTGCACACCCACCTGGGGATGGACGGCCGCTGGCGGATCCACCC
>DCTU01000137.1:13714-14107 GCA_002329445.1 bacterium UBP9_UBA1432 | reverse complement strand
AGACGCCCGGCCAGGGCTCCCCCGGGGAGTTCGTAGTCGATGTCGTCGCTCAGCTCCGCTCCCTCGCCGGCGCTTCGGAAGCCGTGCCGGTGCACCCAGCGGGCAAAGGGTCCGACCAGCATCTCATCCACGAAGGACTCGCCGGGAATCACCTCCCGGTGGAGGGCCGTCCAGGGCACCCTGCAAGGNNGCCTTCCTCGAGGGGGACCTCCGGCCCCAGGCGGCGCAGGGAGCGCCAGGGGGGCGTCAAGCGCGTCAGGGCCCCTGGCCGGGCGTGCCAGGCGAAGAGGTCCCCGGGCGTCTCCGGGAAGCTGGAGGTGCGGACGAAGCGGGGCACAAGGATGGATTCCCGGCCGCGGCCCGGCCCCCTTCCTGGAGCCGGTCGACCTCCGG
>DCTU01000137.1:4491-13590 GCA_002329445.1 bacterium UBP9_UBA1432 | reverse complement strand
GGCGGGAATCGAACCCGCGTCCGAGAAGGCCCCCACAAGAGCGTCTACGAGCCTAGCTCAGGCTTTGATCTCGGGCGTGCCGGCTCCCCTGAGCGGGATCCGACAGTTCCATACCCCCTGATTTTTCCCGTTCCAGGCCAGGAGTCGAGCCCGAAGGGGTATCCGACGTGGGTGACGCCCGACAGCGCCTCCGTCGGCGAGGGCGCGCGGACGGGCTGCACTAGGCAGCCAGTGCCAGGTTGTTGTTGGCAGTTATTGTTTTAGTTTCCGCTGTTTTTACGAGGTAGCGGCAACTCGACTCGCAGCCCTCGCCAGGACATCTCCCCGTCGAAACCAGTCACCCCCATGTCGGATTTGCGCTCAACCAGCGCAACTTCAGTATAGCATCCGGGCACACCCGCGCAAGGTCAGTCGCGATCCTTGACGCTGACGCGCATGGCCCGCTCCATCTCGCGTTTGGCGGTGCGCTCGGCCTCGGCCTCGCGCTTGTCATACAGCTTCTTGCCTCGGGCCACGGCGATCTCCACCTTGACCTTCCCGTTCAGGAAGTACATCCGCGTGGGGATCAGGGTCAACCCCTTCTCGCGGGTCTTGCCGATCAAGCGCCGGATCTCGTCGCGATGAAGCAGGAGCTTGCGGGGGCGCAAGGGCTCGTGGTTGAAGCGGTTTCCCATCTCCCAGGGGCTGATGTTGAGGTTCTTCAACCAGACCTCGGCCTGCTCGACCACGGCATAGGCATCCACGATGCTGACCCGTCCCGCCCGCAGGGACTTGACCTCCGTCCCGGTCAGCACGATGCCGGCTTCGAAGAGCTCTTCGAAGTGGTACTCGTGACGCGCCCGACGGTTCAGGACGATCGACTTGTTGCGGGGATTGGGTTCAGTCCCGCTCTTCTTGCTGGAGGCAGCCATGGTCTCCTATCCTAGCCTCCCGAGCGGGCCCGCGCAAGCACGACCTCCGGGCCGGAAAGCCGCAGCTCGGGGTAGAGGACCTGGTAGCGCTCGCGGGCCAGAAGCACCCGGCGCACGAAGAAGCGGGTCTCGGGATAGGGGAGCTCCGGCAAGCCCAGCGCCCCGCGCTGAACCCGCCAGTCGTCGACCGTGTGCTGCCCCACGTTGTAGGCCGCCAGGGCCAGGACCTGGTCTCCGTCGAAGCGCCTCAGGAGCCAGGCCAGATACCACCCCCCGGAGCGCAGGCTGACCTCCGGTTGCCGGAGCGACGACGGACCGCGCCAGGGGAGTCCGGCCTCATGGGCCACCCACTCACCCGTGGTGGGCAGGAGCTGCATCAGGCCCAGGGCGCCCTGCTCCGAGACGGCCTCGGGGCGAAAGCCGCTTTCGGCCAGGGCCACCGCGGCCAGCAGGGAGGGGTCCACCCCCGTGTGGCGGGCGGCGTCCATCAACTCCTCCTGGAAATGCAGCGGAAAGAAGAGCCTCTGGACGGGAGGGAGCAGCGCCACCAGGGGGGCCAGGAGGAGAACCATCAAGACCAGGGCCCACGAGCGGAGCCACCGGACCAGGCGCGCCCGATCCCCCTTCCAACGCCGATGCACCGGCACCAGATGAAGGTGGCGCCGGCGCGGCAAGGGTGGACGGCGCTGCAGTGAGTTGAAGGAAGCCTCCCCCAAAGTGCAGCTTGTTTGAAGCTGATTCACTGGAACAGGATTCCGGATCGGAGGGGCTCATCCCTTCCCGAAACGGGGAATCTCAAACCCGGTTCCCGATCGGAAAACCCGACGGGGTTGCCGGGAACGGGGCCTGCGCCAGGGGCTCAGGATGGCGCCAGGAGGGGGGCCACCCAATCCTCCCAGGCGGCGTCGACCAGGGCCCTGGTCTGGTCCAGGGTTCCGGAGTTGTCGATCAGCACGTCCGCCCGAGCCGCCTTCTCGGCGGAGGGCATCTGGGAACGGATGCGGCGCAGGGCCTCGTCCCGTGGCAATCCGTCCCGGTCGGTCAGGCGACGCAACTGCTCCTCCAGGGGCAGATCGACCACCCAGACCTGGTCGACGATGGCCTCGGCCCCGTGCTCGAGCAGCAGGGGCGCCATCAGGACGACGACGGGATGCGTTGCGCCCAGTTCGGCCAGCCGGAACAGGGCCTCCTTCCAGATGGCGGGGTGGGTGATCTCGTTGAGAGCCTCCAGATCCGTGGCCGAGTTGAAGACCCGCAAGGCCAGGGCGGCGCGGTCCAGGCGGCCTTCCGAGTCCAGGACTTCCAGCCCGAAACGCTCGACCAGGCGGGAAAGCACAGGTGAGCCGGGACCGGTCAGGTCCCGACTCACCTGGTCGGCGTCCACCAGGGCCGCCCCCTTCCCCTGCAGCATCCGAGCCACCGCGGACTTCCCCGCGGCGATGCTCCCGGTCAGACCCAGGATCAGCGCGCGGGGACGAAAGTCCACGGAAGTCGGAGCCTGCGGACGAAGCGTCTACTCGCCCTCGGTCGGGGCCTGCCCCAGCATCTGCTGCATCTCGGAGTTGGTGAACTTGCTCTTCAGCAGGTCCCCGATGGTGAAGCCGCCGCTGTTGGACTCGGAGTGGCGGGACCGCCCCTGNNCCCCTGCCCCTCCGGCATCATCGCGGCCACCTGGCGCACCGACAGGACCATGCGGCGGCTGTCGGCGTTCAGCTCGATGACCCGGACTTCCAGCTCCTGGTCCGGCTGAAGCACCTCTTCGGGACGGCTGACCCGGTGGTCGGCCAGCTCACGCAGCGGCACCAGGCCTTCCACACCCTCCATCAGCTCGACGAAGGCGTAGTTCTTGGCCAGCTTGGTCACGCGACCGGTGACCACGTCGCCCACCTTGTACTGTTCTTCGATGGTCAGCCACGGATCGGGACGGGCCTGACGCAAGGACAGCGAGATGCGCTCGCGCTTGGGGTCCACCTTCAGGACCAGGACCTCGACCGCCTGACCCGGCTGCACGACCTCGCTGGGGTGCTTGATCCGCTTCCAGGAGAGCTCCGAGATGTGGACCAGGCCGTCGACTCCACCCAGGTTGACGAAGGCGCCGAAGTTGGTCAGACGAGCCACGCTGCCGCTGAGGACCTGCCCCTCGGCCAGGTCGGCCAGCGTCTGATCCTTCATCTTCTGGCGGTCCTCTTCGACGGCCTTCTTGCGGGACAGGACCACCTTGCGACGCCCGCGGTCGACCTCCAGGACCTTCAGGGGCAGGACCTCGCCGACGAAGTCGGACAGATCATGCACCGGCCGAACGTCCACGTGCGAGGCCGGAACGAAGCCGCGCAGGCCGAGGTCGACGATCAGTCCGCCCTTGACCTGCTCGGTGCAGGTGGCGGTCAGGGTCTCACCCGTCTCGTGAGCCTTCAGGACGCGACGCCAGGCCGACTCCAGGTCGGCCCGCTTCTTGGACAGCACCAGGGTGCCTTCCGACTCGTCCACCCTCTGGACGACCACGTCGATCTCCTCGCCCACCTTGACGATCTCGTCGGCCGGAACATCGCGACGGTGGGTCAACTGGCTGAGAGGCACCAGACCCTCGGTCTTGTAGCCCACATCCACCAGGACGCCCTCGCTGTCGACCCGGACGACCCGACCGGTGAGGAACTCACCCGGAGAGATGGACTTGAAGGATTCCTCGTAGGCCTCGAAGGCGGCCATCGCAGAAGCCATGTCCTGGCCGGCCTCTTCCGCCGCCGCGTCGGCTGCATTCGAAGCCGGATTCTCCGAGGAAACCTCGGTGGCCGTCTGGGTCGGGTTCGCCTCCTCCTCGGTGGCAAAACCGGTGGGTCGCAGGTTGTCCATAGTGGTCGTCGCTCCCTTTTCTCGGCCCTTCCCAGGGACGGGAAGGCAGTTCGTAGGTCGGATGGTTCCGCCTCGCCAGGGCAATGCAAATCAGCAAGCCATGCCGGCGGGGTGCGCTACCTTCTAGGCGCTCTCCCGGCGTTCCTCCCCGCCTGGGGGAATTCCCGGCGGATTCTGGAGCCCGTCTCGGGCCCCCGCCACAGGGGGCTTCCGAGCCCGACCTGCCAAGCGGCGAGCCAGGTCGCGCAAGGACTTGTCCAGCCGGGACTCTTCCCGTCCGCACAGGAAGTTGCCCACCAGGCGCAACAAGCGCCAGGGACGGACGGCGTACTGGGTCCCGTAGAAGGCCAGGAAGGCCGCCAACCGATAACGGTTCAGGGCGGACGAGCCGACCTTGGAGGCCAGGCGACTGGACCGGGACAGATCCTTGTAGGCCCCCAGGTCCAGGAAGAACCCGTCGCCCAGTTCACCGATCCGACCCGCTGTGAGCAACTCGGCGAAGAGTTCCGACCCGGGATAGGGGCAGAACAAGGTCACCCCGACGTCGTGCACCCCATCCAGCGCCATCCGCATCAGGAAGCCGATGGTCTGGCGAAGCTCGGCCCCCGAATCCTCGGGCAGCCCCATGATGATGTTGAGCTTGACGTTCAGGCCGGCTCGCAGGGCCGAGCGCACCGCCGAGCGCAGACGGGTCAGGTCCACGTTCTTGCGGATCCGCTTCAGGACCGCCGGCGAGCCGGACTCGGGGGCGAACGAGACGTTGCGGCAACCCGACCGGAACAAGCTGCGGCAGACCTCGTCGTCGAGGACCTCGCAGCGGGTTCCGCTGGGCAACTGCCAGGTGAACCTCAACCTGCGCTCCCCGATGCGCCGGGTGAAGCGCAGGATCCAGTCCCGATCGAGGATGGCGGTCAGGTCGAAGAAGTCGAAGTTGGTGACGCCGTAGCGTTCCTGGGCGGAGACGATCTCGTCCAGGACCCGGTCGGGATCGCGGGCCGACCACTGCGGGCCCCACATCCCCGGGCTCGAGCAGAAGGTGCAGCGGAAGGGGCAACCGCGGGTGGCCAGCACCGGCAGGCTCCGACCACGGTCCACCCCGAAGCCCAGGCGGTTCTCCAGATAGTTGTGAAGGGGGACCAGGTCCCAGGCCGGCCAGGGGAGCTCATCGAGTTCGACCTGTCGCGGGCGAGGCGGCCCCAGGTGGACCTGCCCCTGGGCGCGCCAGGCCAGTCCCGGCAATCCGGAGACCTCCCGCCCGTCCTTCAGGGCCTCGAGGAGCTCCACCAGGGTCCTCTCGCCTTCACCCAGCACGCAGAAGTCGACCTCGGGGGTCGTCCGAAGGAGGAAGTCGGCGGTGGCGCTGGCATGCTCGCCCCCGACCACGATCGGCACCCCGGGAAGATGCTGGCGCACCAACTGAAGCAGGCGCCGGACCTCCGGCCAGTCCTGCGAGAACATGCAACTGACACCTACCAGGTCGCTGTCTTCCTGGAGGCGACCCGCGATCTGCTCGCTGGTCAGGCCGGTGGCCAGGACCCGCCCTCCGAAGAGGGGCGTGACCTGGAAGGGAGCCTCCCCCACCGCATCGAGGATCCGGACCTCGTGACCCGCCTGACGGAGACTGGAGGCCAGATAGGCACAGGCCAGGGGCGGGGTCAGGGGGCCGGAGTCCGACCAGGCCGAGACCAGCAGGGGGGGGCGGATGAGGGTGATGCGGGCCATCTGGGCCTTCCCACTTCGCCGAAGGGCGCCCCGATCATCCAGCCCCAGGCCCCTCCACACGTCCCAGGATCCGCAGCAGCCCATCCAGGATGGTCCACGGATTGGGGGGGCAACCCGGAACATACAGGTCGACCGGCAGCAGGCCATCGGTTCCCCCGCAGGTCTGCTCGTGGTCGAAGTAGGGCCCGCCGGCGATGGCGCAGGCACCCACGGCCACGACCAGGCGCGGTGCGGGGACGGCCTGCCAGGTCTTCAGGAGGGCCTCGCGCATGTTCTGGCTGACCGGTCCGGTGACCAGGAGCCCGTCGGCGTGGCGGGGAGAGGCCACGAAGTCGATGCCGAAGCGGGCCAGATCGAAGGTCAGGGTGCCCAGGACGTTGACGTCGGCCTCGCAGGCGTTGCATCCGGCCGCGCTGACCTGGCGCAGCCGCAGCGAGCGCCCGAAGAGACGCAGGGCCTGCTCGTCCAGGGCCTCCGCCAGTTGCAGCTCGGGGCCCGCCAGGACCAGGTCGGAACGCCGGCGGACGGCCATCCCGGGGCTTCGGGTGAAGCGGACCGCGCCGTGCGGACAAGCCCGGGCACACTCGCCGCAGAACAGGCAGCGCCCCAGATCCAGGGTCTTGCCGGGCTCAATGGCAGCGGTCGGGCAGACGCGGGCGCATTCCGAGCATCCCTCGGCGCAGCGAGCCGGCTGGAAGCGAGGGCGGCCCAGGGTGCGGTCCGGCAGGGCCTCGGGAATCCCGACGGCGGTCCGGTGTCCCTGATTCAGTCGGGCCAGGAGAGCCTTGAGCACGTCATCCTCACAAGTCGTGTCCGCAGTAGGACAGGTTGAAGCTCTTGTTGCACAGCGGGAAGTCGGAGATCTGCTGCCCCCTCAGGGCCACGGCCAGTCCGAACCAGTTGTGGAAGGACGGATCGACCACCTTGCATGCCAGCAGGTTGCCCTGGGTGTCGGTGGCGGCCACCTGGCAGATCTGCCCCCGCCACCCCTCGACCAGGGAGACCGAGAAGGCCTTGGACGCCAGGCCCTTCATCTCGGTGCGCACCGGCCCCTCCGGCAAGGACGACAGGAGCCCGTCGAGGAAGCGCGCCGAGACCTCCATCTCGTCGTGGCGAACCTGGGCTCGTGAGGCCACATCCCCCACCCGCGCCGTGCAGACGGGGAAGGGGGGCTGGAGGTAGGGGCCCCAGGGGAACTGCCGACGGCAGTCGAGTGCCAGGCCCGAAGCGCGGGCCGCAGGGCCCACCAGGCCCAGGTCCAGGGCGACCTGTCGCGTCACGATCCCGGTCCTCTCGAAGCGGGCCTGCACCGAACCCGAGCGGTTCAGCAGGTCCAGGGCCTCCCGGACATCCTTCATGACGCGGCCCAGGCGGGTCCGCATCTGCTCGGCGCGCACGGCGTCCAGGTCCCAGGCCACGCCACCGGGCCGGATCCACCCCCGTCCGAAGCGGTTGCCGCAGGCCAGGGCGGTGAGGTTCAGCAGATCCCCGCGCAGCCGGCCGCAGAAGGAAGCCGTGGGAAGGTAGCCCACGTCCCCGGCCAGGGCACCCAGGTCGCCACAGTGGTTGGCCAGGCGTTCCAGCTCCAGGGCCACGGCCCGCAGGACCTCGGCGCGGGGGGGCACGCGGACCCCCGCCAGGGCCTCCAGGTTGCGACACCAGGCCAGGGCGTGACCCACCGACGTGTCGCCGGCCAGGGTCTCGACGTAGGCCATGGCCCGACCGGGAGAGGCTCCGGGCAGGGCCTGCTCGACACCGCGGTGCTGGTAGCCCAGCGAGATCTCCAGGTGCAGGACCTCCTCCCCCCGACACTGGAAGCGGAAGTGGCCGGGTTCGATCACCCCGGCGTGCACGGGCCCCACCGCCACCTCGTGGATCTCCTCGCCCTGGACCTGGAAGAAGTCCGTCAGGCCAGGATGGCCCTGGGGAAAGCGCACGGGCTTGAGCCAGGGGTGCCCCTCGGGGCGGACGCCCCACTGCTCGAAGAACTCGCGTTCGAACCAGTGGGCCTGGGGATGGTCCGGGGTGAGCGACGGGTACGCGCCCTCCACCACCGTGGCCGGCAACTGGATGCCTCCCGGTGGACAGGCCGACGCCTCCTGCTCGGGCTCGGGTGCCCCCGGGGTGGTGACGGCCATCATCAGGACGCTGCCCGAGCGGCCGGGCAGGCCCATCAGGGCGGCCAGGTGTCGCCCCGTCAGCCTCTTGGAGAATTCCGGAAAACTCAGGATTTCGGGTCTCATGACACCCCCACCAGGGCGGCTGCCTGCCGCAATCCCTCGGCCAGCCAGGCCGGCACCGACAGACCCAGCATCAGGGCCAGGGCCAGGAGCGCCAGAGGCGGCAGGCTCTTGCCCCAGGACTCCCGGACCGGCGGCACCAGGACGGGCGGACCCAGCGCCACGGTCAGGACCACCCGGGCCATGCCCACGAAGGCCGTGGCCAGGCTGGCCAGGAAGGCCGCAGCGATCCAGGGGTTCACCTGCAGGCCGGCCCGCAGCACCCCCAGTTCGCTGAGGAAGAGGCCGAAAGGCGGCGTGCCGGAGAGGGCCACGAAGCCCGCCACCCACACCCCCCCCGCGATGGGAAGGGTGTGGATGGCCCCGCCCAGACGGGCTACCAGACGGGTCCGGAAGGTGGACAGGAAGGTCCCCGCCACCAGGAACATGGCCGCCTTGCACAGCGAGTGGTTCAGGGCATGGAAGAGCGCGAAGAAGACGCCCCCTCCGCCCAGCCCGACCCCCAGGGCCAGGATGCCCATGTGCTCGACGCTGGAGTAGGCCAGCATGCGCTTGGTGTCCCTGGAGTTCAGCAGGAAGAGGGCCGCCACGGCCATGCTCAGCAGGCCGAAGCCCACCAGCACGTGTTGGGCGAACGTGGCCTGACCGGCCCCGGCGCAGATCTGGACGGCGCGCAGGATGCCCAGGAAGGCACAGTTCAGGAGCGCCCCCGAGAGCAGGGCCGAGACCACGCTGGGGGCCTCGCTGTGGGTGTCGGGAAGCCAGGTGTGCAGGGGGACCAGACCCATCTTGGTCCCATAGCCCACCACCAGGAGGATGAAGGCCAGGCGCAGCCAGTGCGGGTCCAGCTCGGGCCCGTGGGCCAGGCCGTCCAACCACAGGACCTCGGCGCCGCCCGAAGCCCCCCGGGCTGCCGCCAGCACCAGGAGGAAGTTGCCCAGCAGGGCCAGGCCGATCCCCACCGAGCAGACCAGCAGGTACTTCCAGGTGGCCTCCAGCGAGCGCCGATGGCGATGGAAGTAGATCAGCGGAGCCGAGGCCAGGGTGGTGGCCTCGATGGCCACCCACAGAAGGGTCAGATGGCGGCTGGCGCAGACCAGCGTCATGCTGGCCAGGAAGAGCAGCAGACACCCCACGAAGACCGACTCCTTGGCGTTGGAGAAGGGGTCCTCGCCCCCCATGTCCGGCTGCATGCCGGCCGGCTCGTCGCGCAGGTAGCTGACGGCATAGACCGACGCGGCCAGGAAGACCAGGCTGGTGATGCCCAGGAAGACCCGCCCCAGGGCATCCAGGCCCAGCCAGCCTCCTCCGGGAGGATCGTTCCAGGCCAGCACGCTCAGCAGGAGGTGCACGGCCCCCACGGCGGGCAGAAGACA
>DCTU01000137.1:455-4475 GCA_002329445.1 bacterium UBP9_UBA1432 | reverse complement strand
CGGAAGCCAGAAGGCCACCAGGCCGGCCAGGGCGGGCAGCAGACAGAGGAGCGAAACCAGCATCCTAACCTCTCAACTCCGCCATCTCCAGGGTGTCCAGCGTCGCGAAGGCGCGCCGGATGTGGAAGATGGTGATGCCCATGACGAAGACGGCGAAGAAGATGTCCAGCAGGATTCCCAGTTCCACCATCAAGGGGGCGTGCTTGAGGACCCCCAGGCCGAAGGCCTGGATGCCGTTCTCGAAGACCAGGTAGCCCAGGGCCTGGGTCAGGGCCTTGCGCCGGGCGATCAGCACGAAGAGCCCGACCAGGAGGGTGGACACGGCCACCGGCATCAACAGGTCCGAGGGCGGAACGATCGGCAGGGGGTGGCGCCGGAACAGCGCCACGCTCAAGGCCAGCGAGGCCACCCCGACCACCAGCGAGACCCCGTGCCCGACGAAGGGCTCCACCTGGGGGTCCACGCGGGCCTCCAGCAAGGCTCGCTTCAGGAGGTGGGGAAAGACCACGGCCTTCAGGGTGATGCTGATCAGGGCCAACATCACCAGGTCCCAGGTGATGTGTCCCGGATACAGGGCAAAGGGCAGCAGGCCCAGGGCCACGCCCTGGAAGGCCAGCGCCCGGATGCAGGAGGGAAGCCGGCTGGAGCCCAGCACCCAGAGATTGGCCAGGATCATGCTGACCAGAAGGAAGTCGACCGTGCCTGTCATCTGTGCTCCCTCATCGGATCACCAGGAAGAGGGCCAGCAGCGACAGCGCCGAGGACAGGCCCACGAACTGGGGGACGCGCAGCATGGAGAGCCGCGCCGAGGTGGACTCTACCAGGCCCACCGCCAGGGCGACCAGGAAGACCACGGCCACACCAGCCAGGAGGTCCAGCCCTGCCGAGCCGGTGTGGAACGGAAAGAGCAGGCTGGAGATCAGGACCGCGCCGATCCACATCTTCAGGGAGGAGGCGTACTCGATGGCCGCCAGGGCCGGCCCTGAGTGGTCCAGGACCATCACCTCGTGGATCATGGTCAGCTCCAGGTGGGTGTTGGGGTCGTCGACGGGGATCCGACAGCTCTCGGCCAGCAACAACAGGAACAAGGCCACGCCCACCAGGGCCAGCACCAGCCCGGCGCTGTTCCAGAGGTCCAGGCCCCGATGGGCCCACAACTCGCTCAGCGAGACGACCCGGGTCTGCACCACCAGCACGGCCAGGGCCAGGAACATCCCAGGCTCGGCCAGGGCCCCGATGGCCACCTCCCGGCTGGCCCCCATGCCCTCGAAGCTCGAGCCGGTGTCCATGGCCGCCAGCACGGTGGCGAAACGCACCAGGCCCAGCAGGCCCAGCAGCACCAGCAGATCTCCCGGGAAGAGGAGCAGGGCGGGTCCTCCCAGGGGCAGCAGGGCCAGGCAGGTCACCAGGCTGGCCAGACTCAGCGCGGGCCCCAACAGGAAGACCGGGGTGGTCGTGCGGCTGAGCACCATGTGCTTGCGCACCAGGCGGGCCAGGTCCCAGTAGAGTTGGAAGAGCGGCCGGCCTCTCCGTCCGGCGAAGAACGCCTTGACGCGGTTGATGACGCCGGCCAGCAATGGGGCCAACAGGAGCCCCAGAAGCATCGAGATCACAAGGCCTCCCAGATGAAGAGCGCGATCAGGGCGACCACGATGTACAGCAGGTAGAGTTGAACCTCGCCGTGCTGGAAGGCCCGCACCCGCAGCGAGAAGCGCATCAGGCCGCGGAAGAGCGGCTCGTACAGCCTCTGGTTGAAGGGGTCGGGGACCTCCCCGTGGTGCTCGGCTGCGGCAGGGAAGAGCCCTTCCACCGGCTTTCCGTGACGGCGGACAGGCAGCACGAACGAGAACATCTCGGTCAAGGGTCCCGCGAACGAAGCCGCCGTATACTGCATCCTGGCCGTGGGCCTGGAGTACCCGCAATCCCAGGTCATGCCGGGCTGGGAGGGTCGCCGCGAGAGGGCGTGTCCCAGGGCCAGGCCGGCCAGCAGCACCAGCCCGCCCAGGGCGGCCAGCCAGCCCAGGCTCCCGCGAACCGGCGCCAGATGGGCCCCGGCCGCGAGTTGCCCCAGGGGGGCGTCCAGGACCCCGATCACCAGGGGTGCCGCGACGCCGATCAGCAGGCACAGGGCGGCCAGGAGCAGCATCGGGACCAGCATGGCCTGGCGGGTCTCGGTCGCCTTCTCGGCGCCGGGGCTGCGCGGTTCGCCCAGGAAGACGACGCCGCAGACCTTGGCGAAGCAGGCGACGGCCAGCCCGCTGATCAGGGCCAGCCCCCCCAGACCGACGGCCCCGGCCAGGGGGTGGACCGAACGCAGCAGCTCCAGGGCAGCCATGAACACCAGGAACTCGCTGACGAAGCCGTTGAAGGGGGGCAGACCGCTGATGGCCGCCGAGCCGACCAGGAAGGCGCCTCCGGTTCCGGGCATGCGCCGCAGGAGCCCGCCCGCGGCCTCGATCTGCAGGCTGCCGGTGGCCTTGCCCAGGGCGCCGGCTCCCATGAAGAGGAGGCTCTTGAACCAGGCGTGGTTCCAGACGTGCAGCAGTCCCCCGCCCAGGCCCAGGGCGGCCGCCAGGGGACTGCCGCCGGTGAGGCCCAGGAGCCCCAGGCCCAGGCCCAACGCGATGATGCCGAGGTTCTCGACGCTGTGGCAGGCCAGAAGGCGTTTGAGATCGTGCTGGGCCAGGGCGAAGACCACGCCCAGGACGCCTGAGACCAGCCCCGTCAGGACCAGAACCCAACCCCACCAGTCCGAGGGCTCCTGGGCCCAGGTGACCACCCGCAGCAGGCCGTACACTCCGCTCTTGAGGATCACCCCCGAGAGGAAGGCCGAGACGTGGCTGGGCGCAGCCGGATGGGCCTCCGGAAGCCACACATGGGCCGGGACGAAGCCCGCCTTGGTGCCGAACCCGACCAGGCCCAGCGCGAACGCGAGCCCGGCCAGGGTCGGGGGCAGGGTGCCGGCCCGGGGGAAGGCCAGGCTTTCGGCGCCGGGCGAGACCACCAGGAAGAGGACCATCAGGAAGGCCGTGCCCAGGTGGGTGGCCACCAGGTAGACCTGACCGGCGTGGCGCACCTCGGNNCCGTCGGCGCTGAGCAGGACCCCGAGCAGGGAGGCCACCATCAGGTTGAACCAGAGCCAGGAAGAAGGGCCCTTGCCGGCCAGGTAGCCCCGCCCGTACACGGCGGCCAGGCCCGAGACCAGCAGGGTGGGCACGGCGAAGAAGGCGGCGAGGGGGTCCAGGCGCAAGGCCAGCGTGCCCATCGGCACCGACCAGGGAAGGACCGTCATCTGCGAGGCCCCGGTCAGCAATGTGAGCAGGGCCACCAGCAGGCCGAGCCCGGCCGCCAGGACGTTGGCGCCCACCGCCAGGACGACGGCGCGCTGGGCGTGCCGTCGCGCCAGCACGCCCGCAGACAGGCCGCCCACTACGAGGATCGCCCCGCTCAGGAGCATTCCAGCCAGCAACATCAGGACGTCACCTCGCGCAATCCGGACTCGACCCGGGCCAGTTCGGCCAGGGTGTTTTCGGTGGCTTCCCGGCGAGAGGGGACAGCCCGGGCCAGCAGGGTGCCCCGGGGTGCTCCATCGGGAGATGGTCTTCTCGGAGACGCCCAAGAGGCCGGCTGCATCCTGGACGCTCAGACGCATCGAAGGCACCCGTGACTTGAATTCTCATCTTGAGACGACAGTGGACAACATAGGACAGGGGCCCAGGGGTGTCAAGGAAGGACGANNCGAGCCGCGCAGTCCCGGGCTGACCAGGCCCAGCAGGCAATCCACGGGCCGGCCATCCAGGGCGTCGAACTCGACGGGTCTCTCCAGGAAGGCCAGGGTGACCACCGGGGGGGCCGGCTCCAGGGCGTTGGGGTAGACCAGTTGGGGAATCGCCAGGCCCTCGCCCACCGCGGTGGAGCCCAGGCTTTCGCGGGCCAGGAAGAGGCGCAACAGATACTCCCGATCCATCTCGACCGGCAGACGCAGGCTGTCGACCAGGTGGCGCAGGACCTGAGGCTTGT
>DCTU01000137.1:0-446 GCA_002329445.1 bacterium UBP9_UBA1432 | reverse complement strand
CTGGACGGGATCCTCCGGGGAAGCGTCCAGCAGGCCCCGGACCCGAACCTGCTGGTGGGCTACGGCTCGCGCGACGACGCGGCCGTCTACGACCTGGAAGACGGAAGGGCCGTCCTCAGCACCACCGACTTCTTCATGCCCATCGTCGACGACCCGGTGGATTTCGGACGGATCGCGGCGACCAACGCCATCTCGGACGTCTACGCCATGGGGGGCCGCCCGCTGATGGCCATCTCGGTGCTGGGCTGGCCCCTGGACAAGGTGCCTGCCGAGGTGGCCGGACAGGTGATCGACGGCGCGCGCACCACCTGCAGCGAGGCCGGGATCCCGCTGGCGGGCGGGCACAGCATCGACGCCCCCGAGCCGATCTTCGGCCTGGCCGTCACCGGCCTGGTCGAGATCCGGCACCTCAAGCGCAACGACACGGCCACGCCGGGCTGCCGGCT
>DCTU01000325.1 GCA_002329445.1 bacterium UBP9_UBA1432 | reverse complement strand
TGGGGACGGTTCTTTACTTGCGCCGCACTATCATCGCAGTTGTTTGCCCTACCCGGGGTCGCCGAATGGTTACCCATCCCTGGCCGCCATTCGAGGGATCTTCTCTGGTTGCCTAGTTCACGGAATGAATCAGGATCGCCGTTCTTACCAGGCAGTTGTCCCGACCCCGGACCATTTGCCTTACCGGTAATCATCCTCTACCCTTGTTTTGATGATCCGGGCAGACCGGTTTTCTTCCTGCCGTTTAATCGTGATGAACGCGGTTTCTTGGCGGTTATTTCCTTGATCATATCTCTTAGCTGGGCAGCTTTCTCGAAATTCAGTTCCTCGGCGGCTTTTCTCATGTCCTTTTCTAGCTCCGCGACCAACCGCTTCTTCTCATCACGGGGAAGATCGGCGAAGAACGGGTTGTAAGTGCCCACATCCTCAGCGATGGTCGCCTCCACCCGGTCCCGGATGCTCTTTTCCACTGAACGCGGTACAATATTGTGCTCCTGGTTGTACTCCAGCTGAATCTGCCGGCGGCGTTCCGTCTCATCAATGGCCGTCTTCATAGAAGGGGTTATGGTGTCGGCATACATCAGAACCCGTCCCTCCAGGTTACGTGCTGCTCTCCCCACCGTCTGGATCAGGGAGCGGCCGGAGCGGAGGAAACCTTCCTTATCCGCATCCAGTATCGCCACCAGGCTCACCTCCGGGAGGTCCAGTCCCTCCCGCAGGAGGTTGATCCCCACCAGGACATCAAAGACCCCCAGGCGCAAATCGCGCAGGATCTCGATGCGCTCCAGGGTGTCGATCTCCGAATGCAGGTAGCGGACCTTGATCCCCGTCTCGGCCAGGTAATCGGTGAGATCCTCAGCCATCTTCTTGGTCAGGGTAGTGACCAGGGTCCGCTCACCGCGGGCGGCACGGGCCTTGACCTCGTGGATCAGGTCATCGATCTGCCCCTCCACGGGGCGCACCACCACCTCGGGGTCCAGCAGGCCCGTGGGGCGGATGATCTGCTCGACCACCGTGGAAGAGACCTGCAATTCGTAGGGCCCGGGAGTGGCCGAGACGAAGACGACCTGCCCCACCTTCTCGAGAAACTCTTCAAAGGCCAGGGGCCGGTTATCGTAGGCGGAGGGGAGGCGGAAGCCGAACTCCACCAGGGTGTCCTTGCGCGAGCGGTCCCCAGCCAGCATGCCGCGCAACTGCGGAACCGCCACGTGGGACTCGTCCAGGAAGACCACGAAGCCTTCAGGGAAGTAATCCAGCAAGGTGTAGGGCGGGTCTCCGGCAGCCCGGCCGGTCAGATGGCGCGAGTAGTTCTCGATGCCGTTGCAGTAGCCCAGCTCTCCCAGCACCTCCAGATCGTAGCGGGTCCGCATCTCCAGGCGTTGAGCCTCAAGAAGCTTCCCCTGTCCCTTCAGCTCCTCCAGGCGCCCTTCAAGCTCCGCCGAGATGGCCTGCAGGGCCCTCTGCATCTTGTCCACCGGGGTCACGTAGTGCTTCGCGGGGTAGACCACGACCCGGGTCGGGGTTCCCAGGATCTCGCCGGTCACCGGGTCCATCACCTGCATCCGCTCCACCTCGTCCCCGAAGAACTCGATGCGGTAGATCCGGGCCTCGTCGACAGGATGGATCTCCAGGGTCTCCCCTCGCAGACGGAAGGTGCCGTAGTCCAGGCTCTGATTGGTGCGGGTAAAGAACATCTCCACCAGCCGGTGCAGCAGGAAGTCGCGGGGGATCTGCTCTCCAGGCCGGAAGACCAGCAGGATCTTGCGGTAGTCCTCGGGGTTGCCCAGGCCGTAGATGCAGGACACGGAGGCCACGACCAGGGTATCAGGACGCTCCAGGACGGCCTGCGTGGCGGAGTGGCGCAGCCGCTCCACTTCCTGGTTGATGGCCGAGTCCTTCTCGATGTAGGTGTCGCTCTGGGGGATATACGCCTCGGGCTGATAGTAGTCGAAGTAGGAGACGAAGAACTCAACCGCGTTGTCGGGAAAGAACTCGCGGAACTCGGCGGTGAGCTGGGCCGCCAGGGTCTTGTTGGGGCTGATCACCAGGGCGGGTCGCCCCAATCGGGCGATGGTCGCAGCCATCGTAAAGGTCTTGCCGGTGCCCGTCGCACCCAGCAGCGTGGTGAAGCGATGGCCGGCCTGAAGGCTGGCGACCAGGCTCTCGATGGCCTGGGGCTGGTCGCCTTTGGGCGGGAAGGGAGCCTGAAGATGAAAGGCGGTGGACACGGGGGGATCCTACCCCATCCCCTGGCGGCGCACAACGCCCGCGGCTCAGCCTCAACGGGCGAAGTCCACCCGCCCCTCGGGATGATGGGGCCCGGCCTGACAGCGCGGGCACCACCAGGTCAGCCGTGCCTGCCCCGCAAGCGCTCCCTGCCGGGCCACCCGGATCAACTCACCGCAACGCCGACAGGGCTGGCCTTGACGCCTGAAGACCCAGTTCTTCTCGACCGGACTCCGGCGCCCCGTGGTGGATTGGAGCCCCTCCTGGCGACAACTGGCCTGCAAGAGGCGGCGGGCCAGGTTCACCATGCCCGGCAGGTCGCGAACCTGCTGGACCGGGGTCCAGGGATCCTCCCCCGTCATGAACAGGACCTCCGACTTGAAGAGGTTCCCGAT
>DCTU01000183.1 GCA_002329445.1 bacterium UBP9_UBA1432 | reverse complement strand
GGTTCGCCTCATCCGTCCAAGGAGGGCCTGCTGGCCATCTGGCTGGAGCAGAACAGCCAGGCCCGACAAAGCCGCGGTCCGGCACCGTCCGCCCGAGCCGAAGAGCTGGAGGCGGCCTGGGAGTACCTGACCTTGCGGGAGGAGCTGTTCTGGAGATATGGTCGCCGAGGGGTGGCCGTGCCGCGCGTCGAGTTCGTGCGCCGGCGCAAGACCGGGGAAGTCCTGCGGATGTGCCGTTGGGCACGCCTGGCGCCCTCGATCTTCCCTCCGGTGGATCTGGTCTACCTGGAGGATCCTCCCCCTCCTTTGAAGGATGGCAGGATCCTGTCTTTCAACCAGATTTCCCAGGCCGCTCACCGGTGGGTGCGGGACGTGCCTCAGCCGATCTATCACCGCACCTACCTGGAGACCGAGCCCAGCGAGGAGTTCCTCGGCATCCTGGCCGCCATGAAGGCCCAGACCATGCGATCCTACGAACCCGTCGCGGTCGAAGAGCTGGACGAGATCTGAGACCGCTTCCGGCCCTCCAGGCCTTCCGCCGCCTTCCGGATTGCTGGCGTCAGGCCGTCCTGGTCTTCCTGGCCGTGCGGATCATGGCCTCCGCCGTGGCCGCCGTGGCGTGGACCTGCGTGCCGGCCAACCCGGTCGTCCCCGCGGGGGGGTATGCCGGCGCCAGGCTCTCCCCGGTCGGCGAGCTCTTCTTGGGCGTGTGGGAGCGGTCTGATGCCCTGTGGTATGCCCACCTGGCCCTGGAGGGCTACGGGGCGGCGCCCCCTTCAGCCGCGTTCATGCCCCTGTACCCCGGATTGATCCGGGTCCTGTCCTGGTTCGGCCTGCCGCCCCTCGGGGCTGCCCTGCTGGTTTCGAACGCGGCCTTCCTGCTGGCCCTGGTGGCGCTCTTTCGGCTCGCCCGGAGGGATTTCGGGCCGGCGGTGGCCCGGCAGGCCGTGTGGTATCAGGCCCTGTTTCCGGCTTCCTTCTTCCTGTTGGCCCCCTATACCGAGTCGCTCTTCCTGGCCCTCGCGGTCGGCGCGGTGCTGACGGCGCGTCAGGGGCGCTGGGAATGGGCGGGCCTGCTGGGAGGGCTTCTGGCGGCCACCCGCACGGTCGGGATCCTGATCCTGCCCGCCTTGTTGATCGAGTTCGTGGCGGCTCGGCGCCGCGGCTGCGGGGCGCCCTGGCTTCAGATCCTGTGGCTGGGCCTGGTTCCGGCGGGGCTGCTGGGGGTCATGGGCCTCCAGGCGCACAGCGCGGGGGATCCGCTGGCCTTCCTCCACGCCCAGGATGGCTGGCAGCGGCAGTTCGCCTGGCCCTGGTCGACGCTCTGGGGAGGGCTGCGCCAGGCTTGGGAGTTTGCCAGCGTGGAGAGCGGGGGGATCTACCTCTTCGAAGCGGCGGCGGCCCTGTACGCCCTGGTTCTGGGAGTCGGGTTGCTGCGGATGCCGGCCTGCTATGGAATCCTGGCCTTCCTCAGCCTCCTGCTTCCCCTCGCCTCGCCCTACCCGGGCAACCTCTTGATGAGCCTGCCCCGTTTCGTGGCGGTGATCTTCCCGCTGCATCTGGTGCTGGCGCGCTGGACCTCGGCACGTCCGGGCTTGGAGGCGGTGGTGCGTACGCTCATGGCCGGGCTGTACGGCCTGGCCACGGCCCTCTACGTGGCCTCGAGGAACATGTTCTGAGCCTCTCCTGAGGCGCGCCCGGGGGTTCATCTCTCGGCAACAACGCGGCAAGGTTCCGGCAACCTCCCTGTGGGAGTTCCCGCAACATTTCGGGTCTATCGTGGAGGGGAGGCGGCCGGGCGGTCGCCCCGCGATGAGCCACCCCGAGGTGATGTCCCATGCAGATTCCCTGCCTGAACCCCCAACCCGAGAGAGCCATGACGGCCTGGATGCTGCGAGCCCGTCAGCGCTACCCGCGGTCCTGGGCGGCCTGGACCGCCGAAGAGGACGAGCTGCTGCGCACCCTGGCGGCCCGCCAGGCCTCGCAGGAAGAGCAGGAGGCGGCCCTGGGTCGGGGGCCGGGAGGGCTGAGCGCCCGTCGGCAGATCCTGGGCCTGGAACCTCGCGGCCAGGCGCCCGCCCCGCGGCCTCGGGCCGCCAGGTTGCCTGTTCCCCAGATGGACTGGGTTCCCGATTGGCGCGATCACCTGCCCGAGCCGCGCTGGATTGGCGAGACGGCCCGGTTCTGGGGCGTCTCTGGCCAGGCCCTGGACAACGCGTTGGAGAACCTGGACCTCGAGGAGTGGATGGTCTTCACCCTGCGCTACGGGCTCTCGGAGCGCTGCTCCTACACGCTGGAGGCGGTGGCCGAGCTGCTGGACCTCGCTCCCAAATCGGTCCGTCTCCTGCAGGAGCAGGCGGAGGAGACCGTGCGCCGTTCGCTGGTCGAGCAGGGGCACGAACCCCGACCCTGCACCTTGGAAGAGACCCTGGCCCGGCGCCGGATCCGCAAGCGGGAAGGTCCATCCTGAAGGTTTGCCGGTGGAGGGAGGGATTCGGGCACCCTCCCTCCACCGGCCGGTCCCCCTCCCGAGGAGTCGACCCCCCCCCGGGCCAGGCGCAGGTTCAGTCCGCCATCCGAACCCCCAGCGCGCGCACCAGGAAGGCCAGGATGTCGGCGGCCTCGTCCAGGCGCTTGGAGGTCGGCTTCCCGGCGCCGTGCCCGGCCTTGGTCTCGATGCGGATCAAGGTCGGGGCCGGTCCGCCCTGGGCCTGCTGCAGGGCCGCCGCGAACTTGAAGCTGTGGGCCGGGAAGACCCGGTCGTCGTGGTCGGCGGTGGTCACCAGGGTGGGCGGATAGTGCGTGCCGGGCTGGAGGTTGTGGTAGGGCGAGTAGGCGTGCAGGGCCGCAAACTCCTCGGGGTCCTTCACGTCTCCATAGTCGGCGACCCAGGCATACCCGATGGTGAAGCTCGCGAAGCGCAGCATGTCCATCACGCCCACCTGGGGGATGGCCGCCCCGAAGAGGTCGGGCCGCTGGGTCATGCAGGCCCCCACCAGCAGGCCGCCATTGCTCCCGCCCATGATCGCCAGGCGCGAGGGGTTCGTGTAGTTGTTGGCCACCAGCCACTCTCCGGCCGCGATGAAGTCGTCGAAGACGTTCTGCTTGCGGGTGCGGGTCCCGGCCTGATGCCACTCCTCGCCATACTCCCCGCCCCCTCGAAGGTTGGGCACCGCGTAGACCCCGCCGGCTTCCATCCAGGCCATGCTGGTGGCCGAGAAGTAGGGGGTCAGGCTGTAGTTGAAGCCCCCGTAGGCATACATCAGGACCGGGAGTCGCCCGTCGCAGACCAGGTCCTTGCGATGGCTGAGGAACATCGGCACCCGGGTGCCGTCCTTGCTGGTGATGAAGACCTGCCGGGTCTGGAACTTCGCAGGGTCGAAGGTCAGGCGGGGACGCTTCCACAGCGTGCTCTTCCCCGAGGCCAGGTCGTAGCGGTGGATCTCCGTGGGCACCGTGAAGCTGGTGAAGGCGTAGAAGGTCTCGGTGTCCTGGCGCTGGCCCGAGAAGCCTCCGGCGGTCCCCAGGCCCGGAAGCGGCACTTCGCCCAGGGGCTTGCCTTGCAGATCATGGACGGCCACCCGGGAGTGGGCGTCGTGCAGGTACTCCACGAAGAGCCGGTTCCCCACCCGTCCCACGGACTCCATCTTCTCGGGCCCCTGAGGGATCAGCTCATGCCAGGCCGGCTCCTCCTTCGAGAGATCCACTCCCAGCAGGCGGAATCGGGGCGCATCCAGATCGGTCTGCACCAGGAGGGTGTCGCCCTCCGACTCGATGACTCGGAAACGGGCCTTGAAGGCATCGGGAAGGGGGCGAAGGGGCGAGTCCGGGCGGGCGAGGTCCTGGACCCAGACCGCTCCGTTGTCGGTGTCGGGGCGCTCGACCTGGATCACCAGCCAGCGGCCGTCCTCGGTCACCCCTCCTCCGACGCTCCAGTCCGGGTGCTCGGGGACCGCGAAGACCTGGACGTCCTCTTCCTGGGGCGTTCCCAGTCGGTGGTAGTACAGGGTGTGGTTGTGGTTGACGGCCTTGAGGTCCTGCCCTGGTTCGGGGGCCGGGTAGCGGCTGTAGTAGAAGCCCAGGCCGTCCCTGGTCCAGGAGGCACCCGAGAACTTGACCCAACGGATCACGTCGGGAAGATCCTGCCCGGTCTGGATGTCGCGGACCCGCCAGGTGTTCCAGTCCGAGCCCGCCTCAGCCAGGCCATAGGCCAGATGGCGCCCGTCGTGGCTGATCGAGGTGCCGGACAAGGCCACCGTCCCCTCCTCGGAGAGGGTGTTGGGGTCCAGAAGGACGCGGCCCGGAGCCTCCAGGCTGCCGGCGGTATACAGGACGCTCTGGTTCTGGAGCCCGGAGTTGTGGAACCAGAACCAGCGCTTCCCTTCCTGGAAGGGCGTGCTGTAGCGCTCGAAATCCTGCAGTTGGTCCAGGCGCTCTCGCAGGACGGCCCGCTCGGGGATCGACTCCAGGATCTGATCGGTCAGGCGATTCTGGGCCTCGATCCAGGTCCGCGTCTGCTCGCTGTCGAGGTCCTCCAACCAGCGGTAGGGATCGGCGACCTGGACCCCGTGGTACTCGTCCACGTGGTCCACCCGGGGGGCCTCGGGATAGGAGAGGGGGGCGGCCAGGGCCGGAAGGGCGGCCAGGAACGCCGTCAACAATGGGGCGAAGAAACGAATCGACATTCCCGGGCCTTGCACCGCCCGGGCGGCTTTCCTGCTTCGCGGTTCGGGCAGGGAAACTCGGGGACCCTGGCGCACTCGGGGGGGGGCGGGCCCGATCCGATCGGGAGGGCCTGTCAGGAAGGCGCGGAGGTGGCGGATGAACCAGACGGTCCTGGTCACGGGCGGGGCAGGCTATATCGGAAGCACCGTCGCGGCCGAGCTGGTGGGCTCGGGCCGGCGCGTGGTGATCCTCGACGACTTCTGCAAGGGGCATCGGGAGGCGATCCCCGCCGGCTGCGAGGTGGTCGAGGGAGCGGTCCAGGACGGGGCGCTTCTCGACGATCTCCTGGCCCGGCATCGTCCGCAGGCCGTCCTGCACTTCGCGGCCTTCATCGAGGCCGGCGAGTCGATGCGCGATCCGGGTCTCTTCTTCCGGAACAACACGTGCGGGACCCTCTCGCTCCTGGAGGCCATGGTCCGCAACCAGGTCCTTCGCCTGGTCTTTTCGTCGACCGCGGCGGTCTACGGCACCCCTGAGCGCGTCCCCATCGTCGAAGACGCCGCCCTGCAGCCCACCAATGCCTACGGCGAGTCCAAGCTCCTGGTGGAGAGGATGCTGGACTGGTTCGGCCGGATCCACGGCCTGCGCAGCGCCAGCCTGCGCTACTTCAACGCGGCCGGCAACACCCCCGAGCGGGGCGAGCACCACGAGCCCGAGAGCCACCTGATCCCCATCCTGCTGGAGGTGGCCCTGGGACAGCGCGAACACGCCAGCATCTTCGGGACCGACTACCCCACGCCGGACGGGACCTGCGTGCGGGACTACATCCACATCCAGGATCTGGCCAGCGCCCACCTCCTGGCCCTGGATGCCCTGGAGCGCCCCGGGTGTCCCCCGCGGTTGGTCTACAACCTGGGCAACGGTCAGGGCTTCTCGGTCCGCGAGGTGATCCAGACCGTGCGCCAGGTGACCGGGCACCCGATCCCCGTGGTGGAGGGGCCTCGTCGCCCTGGCGACCCGGCCCTGCTGGTGGCCGGCTCGGAGAAGATCCGACGCGAGCTGGGTTGGGAACCCCGCTT
The DNA here is from genome assembly GCA_002329445.1 of bacterium UBP9_UBA1432. GTDB lineage: Bacteria > Vulcanimicrobiota > Xenobia > Xenobiales > Xenobiaceae > Xenobium > Xenobium purgamenti. The sequence goes on along the minus strand of DCTU01000183.1, from coordinate 2,260 downwards.
CCCGACCCTGGAGTCCATCGTGGCCTCCGCCTGGGAGTGGCGTCGGCGCCATCCCCACGGCTACTCCTGAGGTTCGGGTCCAGCCGGGGAGGCTTGGTCGCGGTGCGGCGGAGCGCCGGGCTGGGGAGCCTGTCGGCCCGGTGCTCCCTCTGGGAGGGGCTCGGGTCGGGGCATGGCAACTTCTTCCAGGTCCTGGAGGCCGCCTTCCACTTCGCTCGACCAGACGGGGCGCCAGGTCCCCCGCGGTCGTTGGCGACCTGCTCCGGCCTCTTCGGGTTGGAGGGCCTCCAGGGCCTTCTTGCGGGCCTGCAGGCCAGCAGAACGGCTGGCTCCGGTCATGGCGTCCACCAGGAAGACCAGTCCGTTGTGCGCCTCCCAGGCGGCGATCCGGTCCAATTCCTGCTGGCGCAGGGTCAGGAAGCGCTGGCGCAGGTCCTGGGCCCGCGGACTCTCCGGGGGAGCCAGGCGCAGCGCCTCGAGGAGGGCCGACAAGGCCAGGTCGGCGTCCTGTCGTTGTTCGGCCAGGCGGGCCAACCCGTTCCAGGCCAGAAGGTGGGTGCATCGCGCCGCGGGAGCGACCTCGAGCAGGGCCTGCCGAAGCGCCTCCTCCCGTCCTTCGGTGGGGCCGCAGGTCCCGCTCAGCAGCAGCCGGAGGGGGTGGGAGGGGCCCAGGAGGGCCACCGCTTCGGCCGAGAGGGCCCGGGCACCCTCCGGATCACCCTGCTCGGCCAGGCACAAGGCCGCCCCGATCCGGCAACGGGCCCGACGCTGGCGTTCTTCAGGACCCTCCGGGGAGGGGGAGGGGCAAAGCTCGCCGTGCGGGCCCAGGAAGGCGGCCCGGGCCTGCTCGAGGCGGCCGGTCTCCAACAAGAGCCAGCCCAGCCGCTCGGCCAGGGCCGGATCGGGGCGCAGGGCCTGGGCCCTGGACCAGGCGATGATGGCTTCGTCGACCCGGTCCTCCAGCCGCAGAAGCCTCCCCAGGGCCTCCAGGGAGCGCGGGTCCTCGGGCCACAACTCCAGGGCTCGGCGATAGGAGGCCTCGGCCCTCTCCAACCGCTCGGGCTTCGCTTCGGGTTCGGTCCGCTCCAGGGTTCGTGCCAGCTCTGCGTCTCCCAGGAGGCGGTGCAGGACGGGGTTGGCTCCGAACACGGGCCGGCAGGCCTCCAGGGCCTCCAGGGCCTGGGTGGATTCTCCCTGGGCCGCCAGGGTCGCGCCCAGCCAGAGCATGGCGTAGCGATTCCGTCCGCGGATTCCCAGGGCGTATCGGAAGCGCTGCGCGGCCCGGGAGAGGTCTCTTCCCTCGAAGGCGGCGATTCCGGCCAGCAGATCCGAGACCGCCGAGACGGGCTTGATCTCCCGGCTCTGTCTCCAGGATCCCATGGCCCGCTGGAAGGCTTCGCGGACGCCGGTGCGGCGCCACTCTTCCAGGTGGATGGCGCCTTGCAGGAAGTGGGCGGTGGAGGGGTCCTCCAGGTGTTCCAGGACGGCGTGGGCCTCGCCCCAGGTCCCCCGGTCGAGGAGTTCATAGACCCGGGCCTGGACCGCGCCGGCCAGGGAGGCCCGGGCTTCGGGGAAGGTCGGGTCCCGGCGCAGGGTCTCCAGGAGGCTCTCCAGGCCTTTCTCGGCTTCGCCCGACTCCAACAGGATCACGCTCAGCAGGTAACGCGAGCGGGAGTCTTCGGGGTTCCCGTCCAGGTGCTCCTCGAGCAGGGCCCGGGCCTGGTCGGGTTGGCCCGCGGCGCGCAGCTCCAGGGCCTGGGACAGGGCGTCCACGGGCGGGGCCGGGGAGGGGCCGGCGGGCCCTGCAGAGGTGGGCGGGGCCAGCAGGACGAGCAGCAAGGTCACGCAGAGGAGGGCGAGCAGGCGGGAGGGCACAGGGAAGGGTTCCGGCGCCCGAGGCCCGGTCTCCTGCCGCGGAGTCGGCATTTTCAGTTGTCGGGAAGCAGGACCGGGAGCTCCGCGCCGCCGGAGGAAGGCGGTGTGGCAGGGGCCGGGAGCGGCGCCCGGGCTGGTTGTGCCGTGGATGCCGGAGTCTGCGCCGGCGCCGGGGGAGCCCCGCCGGGTGCCGGAAGCTGCGGGGGCCCGGCCGGGGCCTCCGCAGGACTCGACGGGCTCCGGGCGGGCGCGGGCGGGATCTGCGGGAAGGCCGGAGCCCTGGGGGCGTCGGGAGAGGCCTGAACAGGGGGCGGGGGCCGCGTGGCGGGTGGAGGCTGGGGAGCGCGCGCCGGTCCCGAGGGGGGAGGCTCCGGAACCGGGGGAG
>DCTU01000238.1 GCA_002329445.1 bacterium UBP9_UBA1432 | reverse complement strand
GCAGCCGGCTGTCGCCGCGGGGATGAGCCACAGGTGGGGCACGTATCGGGCCCACCACCCCTCGGGGAAGAGGGCCGCCGAGACCAGGACACCTGCGACCAGGCAAAGCAGCCCTCGGCTCGTCCTCCTGCTGACGACGCTCCAGGCCAGTACGCCCGCGGAGAGGAGCAGCGCAGGCAGGAAGAAGGGTCCGAATCCGCCGATTCGGGTATCCGGGATCCGGAAGACCCGGAACTGGTCCCGGGCCGAGGTGAAGGGCCAGGGAGGCTGGAGGTCTCCCGGCGCGACGCCGTTGCGGGAAGCCGAACCCAGCGAGATCAGCATCGCCTCCACCCGGCTGCGACCTCGAAGGGGGGGCGGGGTGTCCGAGCTGGTGGCCGAGGCGGATCGCAGCTCCAGGGCGCTCAGGTCCCCCTCGCTGGAACGCAGGGCCTGGGCCTGGTAGGGGTGCACCGGGCTGCCGTATCCCAGCCAGTTGGTGAGGTAGGGGTGGAAGCCCAGCACCAGAACTCCGGCCAGGAAGCCCAGCAGCGCCGTTCGGGTAAGGGGTGGGCGCAGGCCCTTCCAGGCCCAGAGGCTGACCAGCAGCACGGCCAGGAAGAAGGTGGCGTTGAACTTCACGTTGGCCGCAGCCGCCGTGGCCAGGGCCACGAGCGGCAGGGCACCCGTTCCGGGGAAGACCGCCAGGGCCAGGGTCGTCGCCAGGAACAGATAGCCCAGGCCGTCCACGTAGGAGGTGGCCACCTGCGTGAGGACGACGGGGTTGGAGAGGAGGGCCAGGGGGAGGAGGAAGCGCAGCCCACGGGCGCCGGGGGCCCGGGCGGCCAGGCTCGCCACGCAGCACCAGAAGGCCATCCAGAGGGCCGCCAGGTTCACGACCTTGGCCGACTCCAGGGTCCCCACCGTCTGCATCGCGATTCCCGACAGGACCCAACCCAGCTTGGGGTTGTGTGAGAGATAGGCGGGCATGTTGGCCGACAAGCCGTGGGCCGTCAGCGAGTGGGGAACATGAACCCAGGGGTTCCATTCACCGTGGGCCAGCAGGCCCGCCGCCACCAGGTGGGCCGTCTGGCCGTCGTAGGAGAAGTCGACCAGCCTGGTGGACAGGGCGGTTCCGGCCAGAAGCCAGGCCAGGGTCGCCGNNCAGGGCAGCCGCCGCCAGCCGGCGGTCCTTCTCAACGAACAGGACCCAGCCCAGGGCCAGGCTGCCGCCGCCCAGGAGGGCCAGGGCAGCGTTCAGGGCCAGGCCGCAAGCCAGGCCCAGGTCGGCCATGAGGAACGCACCGCCCAGGAGCAGGAGGGTGGAACCTCCCGCCAGCAGGGCGAACCGGGCGGTTCGGTCGTTTGCGGGGCTGGCCTGCACCGCCCGGATTTCGCTCCGCCCGCGTCCGGCCCTTTCCAGCGGGAAGCCATCGGCGCCCGTTTCCTCCACGATGGTGCGGGTCTCCCACATGATCGGGAAGGAAACGGGGCGGTTGAGTCGCCTACTTCCTGGCGGTGGCCTTCAGCATCTCGGGGACGGCGGCCAGCACCTGGGGCAGCCGGGAGGCGTCCTTGGCCCCGGCCTGGGCCAGGTCGGGGCGGCCTCCGCCACCTCCACCCAGCTCCCTGGCCACCTGGCGGATCAGGTTGCCGGCGTGGTATCCCGCCTTGACGTAGGCAGGGGTGACCAGGGCCAGCAGGCCCACACGCTCGCCGGTGACCCCGGCCAGAACGGCCACGCCCTGGAACTTCTCGCGCAGCCCGTCGGCCAGTTGCAGCAGGTAGTCGGCGTCGCCGTCGCCCACGTCGGCGGCCAGCAGGGGCACCCCGTCCACCTGCAGGGCCGAGGCCGCCAGGTCGGCCACCCGCGAGCGCGCCGAGGCCTTGCGCGCCTCGGCCAGCTCACGCTCCAGCTTCTTCTGGCCTTCCAACAGGGCTTCCAGACGGCGCTCCAGCTCGGCGGGGGTGGTGTGCAGTCGGGCCGACGCCCGCTCCAGCAGCTCCAGGTCGCGGTGGACCGACTCCTCGGCAGCCGAGCCCACCACCGCCTCGACGCGGCGGACTCCCGAGGCGATGGCCCCCTCGGACAGGAAGCGGAACAGGCCGATGTCCCCCGTCCGGAGGGTGTGGGTGCCTCCGCACAGCTCCTTGGAGTAGCCGTCGAAGAGCGGCTCGGGCATCTGCCCCGAGTAGCGCCCGCCGATGTTCAGGACCCGCACCCGGTCGCCGTATTTGTCGCCGAAGAAGGCGATCACCTCAGGGGGTTTCAGGTCGAGGGGGATCTCGATCCAGCCGACGTTGGAGTTCTCGAGGATCCGCCGGTTGATGTGCCTCTCGATGGCGCGCAGCTTCTCGGGCGCCACGGCCTCGGGGCAGGCGAAGTCGAAGCGCAGCCGGTCGGGCGTCACCAGCGAACCCTGCTGGCGCACGTTGTCGCCCAGGACCTCGCGCAGGGCATGGTGCAGCAGGTGGGTGGCCGTGTGGTGGCGCTGGGTCTGCAGCCGGCGCTCGCGGTCGACCCGGGCCACGACCTTCTCGCCGGGTTCCAGGATGCGCCCGGACTCGGGGGCCAGATGGTGCAGGATGACGTGCTCGCGGGTGCGGGTGTCGGTCACCCGGATCTCGCCGTCGGCGGTCAGAAGGATTCCGGTGTCGCCGACCTGGCCGCCCATCTCGGCGTAGAAGGGGGTCTCTTCAAGCACCACGGCCCTCTGGTCCCCCTTGCCCAGGGTGGCGACCACGGTGGTCTCTTCTTCCAGGTGCACATATCCCGTGAAGGGGGTGGGTTCCAGGCAGATCTCCTCGTCCTCGGCCAGTTGGGCGACCTTGACCTGGGAGGCGCGGGCCCGGGCCCGCTGCTCCTCCATGCGGGCTTGGAACCCGGCCTCGTCCACCGTCAGGCCGCGCTCGCGGGCCATGACCTCGGTCAGGTCCAGGGGGAAGCCGAAGGTGTCATACAGCTTGAAGGCCGTCTCACCGGGGAAGACTCCGCCGGCCTCCAGGCCTGCGGCCTCGTCCTCGAAGAGCGCGATCCCCCGGTCCAGGGTCTGGTGGAAGGAGGTCTCCTCGCCCCGCATGACCTGCTCGATCTTGGACTGCTCGCGGCGAAGCTCGGGGAAGACGTCGCCCATGGTCTCGGCCAGCACGGGAACGAGGGTATACAGGAAGGGATCCATCAGGCCCAGCTTGCGCCCGTAGCGGGCCGCCCGGCGCAGGACCCGGCGCACCACGTAGCCCCGGCTCTCGTTGGAGGGGATGGCCCCGTCGGCGATCGAGAAGGCCACCATCCGGAGGTGGTCGGCGCAAACCCGCATGGCGATCGAGTCTTCGTCGTTCGAGACTCCGGGCGTGTAGGTGCGCCCGGAGATCTCCACCAGGCGTTCGATGATCGGCCGGAAGAGCGCCGTGTCGTAGTTGGAGACCTGGCGGCTGAAGTCGCGGCCGCCCCCGGTGCACTCCATCACGGCTGAAATCCGGTCCAACCCCGCGCCCGTGTCGACGTGGCAGGAGGGCAGCTTCTTCAGGCCCCCATCGGCCTCGGCGTTGAACTCGATGAAGACCAGGTTCCACAGCTCCATCACCTGGGGAGAGCCCGCGTTGACCAGCGAGGCCCCCGAACCATCCGGGGTCAGGTCGATGTGGATCTCCGAGCACGGACCGCAGGGCCCCACGTCGCCCATCATCCAGAAGTTGTC
>DCTU01000133.1 GCA_002329445.1 bacterium UBP9_UBA1432 | reverse complement strand
GGGGACGCCGACTTCTGCGAGGTGGTCGAGCGCCTGAAGAGGTTGCGTCGCCAGGTCACGGTGGTGGCCCTGAAGAGTTCGATGAGCTATCGACTGCGCCAGGCCGCCGACCGGGTCTTCCTGTGGGAGGTCGAGGAGATCGCCGGCAAGGCGACCTTCCCGCTGCGGCCGGCCCAGCGCCCGCCCAAGGTCTCGCCGGGCCTGCGCCGCGACCCTGACGCCAGCGAGCTCGACCTTCTTCGCCAGGCCCTCGCGGCGGCCCAGGACGATGTGGGCGGGGCCCAGGTGGACTGGGAGACGGTCCGGGATGACTACTACCTTCCCCTGGCGCGATGTGCTCCCGAGGAGGCGGACGCCCTGGTGCGGGACCTGGCCCACGCCGGGTTCATCCTTCTCGAACCGCAGCGAGTCCGCGACGGCTCGTGGCGAAACTTCCTGCGAATCCCGGTTTGAGGACCCCATGAGCTTTCTGGACTCCGATTTTCCCCGACTGGAATCCACCTGGATGGGCGCTCGACGCGAGCTTCCCAGCGAAGCTCGCCATCAGGTGGCCTGGGTGGACGAGGCCAGCGGCGAGGTCCGGGGCTTCGTCCTGGTCCCGCCGGAAGCCGGCCCGGAAGCCTTCTGGGAGGCGCTGGTCCAGGCCGTGGTCGAGCCCCGGCAGGGGCTTCCCGGTCTTCCGGCCCGCCTGCTGGTCGAGGAGACCTCGCTGCAGGAGACCTTGCAGGAGCTGCTCCAGGGGACCGGGATCCCCGTGGAGGTGAGTCCGCGACTGCTGGCCGGCGAGGCGCTGGAGAAGTCCGCCAGGCGCCTGGCCCGCGCCGCGGGTTATCTGAGCCGGGAGGACGCCGAGCCCGCGTCGGTTGCGGCCTTCTTCGATTCGGCCGCCCGCTGGGCCGCCCTGGAGCCGTGGATGGCATTGGAAGACTCGGATCTCCTCCTCCTGGACGGGTTGGCGGATTCCCCCCTGGTGGCCAGCGTCATGGGGGCGAACAGTCCCGACCAGGGCCTGGCGCTCTTCGCCTCGGTCGACCAGTTGGCGGCCTTCCTGGAGGATTCGCGTCAGGTCCGCCTGTTCATGCAGTTCGCCCCGCCCGAGGTGGCCGGTCCCGTCGTGCAGGCCGAGATCGCCCGGCATGGTTGGCCCCTGGCGGATCCGGACTGGATTCCGGTGGCCTCCAACCCCGGAGATGCTCGCCCCTTTGCCGGCCCGGCAGACCTGCGCCTGCTGAGCCGGGTCATGGAGGCCATCGAGGTGTATCTGGAGTCCGACCTCCCCGGCCAGGAGCCGGTGGTGGACGAGACGCTGGCGCTCGCCGACGGTCGCTCCTTCCGGGTGACCCGTCAGCGCTGGTCCGCTGAGGCGGCCCCACCGACGCGGCGTCCCGGGCGCAACGAGCCCTGCTGGTGCGGGAGCGGTCGGAAATACAAGAAATGTCATCTGGACCAGGACCAGCAGGCATCCCGAGCCTCCGACTCCATCGGTCCGGGTTCCAAGGACTCTTCAGGCGGGTAGGATCCCCATCAGGGGAAGGACGTTCCGCGAGGAGGAGCCGACATGCAGGGCGATCGGGCAGCCGTCAACTGGTCTCTTCTGGTGCTTCGCCTGGTGGTGGGCATCATCTTCATGGCCCACGGGGCCCAGAAGCTCTTCGGGGCCTTCGGCGGGCAGGGCATGGAAGGCCTGCTGGGGATGCTGGGCCCGGTGGCGTGGCTGGTGGCCATTGGCGAGTTCTTCGGTGGAGCCGGCCTGGTGGTCGGCTTCCTGGCGCGCTTCTCGGCGGCCGCCAACATGCTGACCATGTTCGGAGCCATCTGGATGGTGCACGGCAAGAACGGCTTCTTCGCCTCTTCGGGAGGGTTCGAATACAACCTGGCCCTGCTGGGCCTGCTCTTCCCGATCCTGGTGGCGGGGCCGGGGGCGTTCTCGGTGGGGCGCTTCCTCCCCTTGCCCAAGGCCTCGGACGCTCAGGGTCCGTTGAAGGTCCTGGAGTAGGCTACCAGGACAGGATGGGCCAGCCTCGCGACCGGGCCAGGCGGCGCAGGCGCGGATCGGGGGCCACCACCCGCGGATTCCCGACCCGCTCCAGCATCGGAAGATCCGTGTAGGAGTCGCTGTAGAAGTAGGAGTCCTGCAGGTCGACCTGGTGGTCTTCGGCCCACTTCTCGGCTCGGGCCACCTTTCCGGAACCATAGCACAAGGGCTTCTCGCAGGTGCCGATCATCCGGCCCTGCCCATCTTCCAGCGGGCGGTTGGCGATCCAGGCGTTGAAGCCCCAGGTCTCGGCGGCTTCACGGGCGGCGTGGTGGAAGCTGGTCGTCAGGAGCACCAGCAGGTGGCCCGCCTTCTGGTGCCAGTCCAGGGCCTGGCGCGCACCCGGCCGCAGGCGATGGCGGATTTCGCGGTGGAACCAGTCGCGGGCTCGGTGCTCCAGGTCCGCCATCGACCGGTTGCGATAGTGGGCCAGGGCCACCTCGGCCGTCGACTCGGCGTTGACCAGCGAGAGGTGGTACAGTCCCGCCCAGTACAGGACCTTCACCAACTGGACCAGCGAGAGGTTGCCGTCCCGGCGTTCGGCTCGGGCCCAGAGGATCGCGCTGTTGACGTCGATCAGGGTGCGGTCCAGGTCGAAGAAGGCTGCAGTCCGGCTCATGGAGACCTGCAAGAGGTTCTGCGGAGCCGGTGCCGGACCCTTTGCCGGAATTGCGGTCAAGGTCGGCCCGGCTGGCGCAGTGGAACTCCGACCGGGATCAGGTACAGCGGCAGATGTCCCTCGGGCAGCCCCAGGACCCGCGAGACCTGTGCGTCGTCGAAGGCGGCCAGGGGAGTGGCCCAGAGCTCCAGGGCGATCGCCTGCAGCAGCAGGTTCTGGGCCGCGTGTCCCGCCTCCAGGTGGAGGTAGCGCGCGGCTCGTTGGGCTCCATAGCGCATCAGGACGCGCTGGGGATCCGCCGACAGGGCGAAGATCGCCGGAGCCCGCCGCGGCCAGTCCTGACCCGGGCAGGCGGCCGTGAGCTCGGCCCGCAGATCGCGCCTCGAGCGGACCTGCAGGGTGTGGGAATCGGGCAGGTACTCGCCCAGGCCCTCCGGGGTGGCCACCATGAGTCCCAGAGGGTGCAGGGCGCCCGCCGAGGGAGCCGTGCGCAGGCCCCGGGGGTCGCTCAGGCCCTGGCAGGCCCAGGCCAACTGGCCGATCTGGTCCGGCTCCAGGGCGGTCGGCTGGAAGTCGCGCCGCGAACGGCGTCGGGACAAGGCGAGCTCCAGCGTGCACGACCCGCTGGCCGAACGTGGAGGGGGCAATTCCAGCAGGGAGCTTTCGTCCGGGTTCTCGCTCATCGGTCTACTCCGGTTCGGGATCTGGAGCCTGGAGGGGTCCGGCGGGTCCGTCCGCGCCCTTCGCCGAGTCCGCGCCTCCTCCCTGGCCGGGCCTGGAGGATTCCCGGCTCGGGCCCGAAATCCGGGGCACTCATGGAAGGGCTGCGCGTCGAGAACCTCTCCGTCCGCAAGGGGGGATCCGAGATCCTGCACCGGGTCTCGTTTGAGGTCGCCCCCGGCGAACGGATCGGCCTGGTGGGCGGCTCGGGCGCCGGAAAGACCACGCTGTTGCGGGCCCTGGTCGCCTTGGACCCGGACTTCTCGGGCTCCTTGACCTGGCAGGGGAGCCCCATGCGGGATCTGGGACCACGGACCTGGAGGCGCACCCTGGTGCTGGTGGGCCAGCGCCCCGCCATGTTCGAGGGCTCCGCGGCCGAGAACGTGCTCGCGGCCGCGCGCCATCACGGCCTGGAGGTCGATGCGCAGGCCCTTCTCCGGGATCTGGACCTGGCCGGCGTTGGCGACCGGGAGGCCCAGGCCCTCTCGGAGGGGGAGCGGCAGAGGGTGGCGCTGGCCCGGGCCCTGGCCATCCGACCCGCCATGCTCTTGTTGGATGAGCCGACCTCGGCCCTGGATGAGGCCCGGGTCCGCCGGGTGGAGGAGCTGCTGGCCCGGACCCCGGTGGGCTGGATCCTGGTCAGCCACGATCCGGCCCAGGTCGAGCGCCTGACCGGGCGGCAGATCCGCCTGGAAGGGGGCCACCGGGTGCCCCTGAGTCCGGGAGGCTCGGCATGAGCCAGGGCTTGGGCTCGCTGGATTTCTGGCGACTGGGCATGCTGGGGCTGTACGTCGGGGCCGTGCTGCTCATGATGTTCCGCATGCGCCTGCCGGCCGCGCGCGAGGCCTTCCTGGCCATGCTGCAGGGAGCGGCGCAGTTGGCGATCATGGGCTCGGTCCTGCTCTTCGTCTTCGAAGTCGACCACCTGGCCCTGTCGGTGGCTCTGCTGCTGGTGATGGTCCTGGTGGCCGCCCGGACGGCTGCCCGGCGCATCGACCGACGCGCCGCCACCTTCCGCTTCGCCCTGGGGTGCATCGGCCTGGCCACGGGGGCCATCCTGGTCCCGATGGCGTTGGCCCGGGTCTTCGAACTGCGCCCCAGCTTCCTGATCCCCGTCTCCGGGATGGTCATCGGGAACGCCATGAACGCGACAGCCCTGGCCTTGGAGCGTCTGCGTTCCGATCTGAAGCTGCAGAGGGATCGGGTGGAGGCCTGGCTGAGCCTGGGCGTGGACCCCGACACGGCCATGGGCTCTTCAGCGCAATCCACCCTGCACGCGGCCCTGATCCCCAGTCTCAACAGCCTCAAGACCACCGGGGTGGTGCATATCCCGGGGATGATGACCGGCATGCTCCTGGGCGGTCAGAGCCCCATGAAGGCGGCCGAGATGCAACTGACCATCCTGGCCCTGATCTTCATCGCGGCCCTGTTCAGCGCGCTGCTGGTGACCCGGCTGGCCCGCCGGCTCTTCTTCACGGATCTGGAAGCCCTGGACCTGCCCGACTGAGGCCGGCTCTGCCACCTGGGAGCAAGGGGCGACCGGGTGAAAGAAACCTATGGGGGGGTGGAGCCGGGCCCAATTCGCGGCGCCGACAAGGGATTCGGGGGCGATCAGGGCGCATGGAGAGCGTCCTTGGGCCGAGACGGAGGGTGCTTGAGGAGGCCGGGTGTGTTCGCGGAGCCACAGTTGTCCCTTGACAGTAGTCGCCGGCAAGGCGACTCCGACCTTCGGACGCCCCTGAAAC
>DCTU01000297.1 GCA_002329445.1 bacterium UBP9_UBA1432 | reverse complement strand
CACGAGCTGCGCACGCCCCTCAACTCGATCCTCGGCTTTTCGGGGATCCTGATGCAAGGACTGGCAGGCCCCCTGAACCCCGAGCAGGAGCGCCAACTGGGCATGGTCAGCAACAGCGCCCGGCACCTGCTGGAGTTGATTACCGACGTGCTGGACCTCTCCAAGATCGAGGCCGGCCAGTTGACGCTGGCTTCTGAGGCCTTCAACCTGGGGGATTCCCTGCGCAGGACCCTGGAGACCGTCCGTCCCCAGGCCCTGGCCAAGAGCCTGACCCTGGAGGCCGATTTCCAGCCCGAGCCGGGCCACATCGTGAGCGACCGACGGCGCGTCGAGCAGATCCTGCTGAACCTGTTGAGCAACGCCGTGAAGTTCACCGAACAAGGGACCGTCCGGCTGGAGGTCGGACGAGTCGGCGATCGGGTGCATTTCGAGGTGCGCGACACCGGCCAGGGGATCCGCGAGGAGGATCTGGGCAACCTCTTCAAACCCTTCTTCCAGGTCGACTCGGGGCTCAACAAGCAACACGAAGGCACGGGCCTGGGCCTGTCGATCTGCAGGCGGCTGGTCGGCCTGTTGGGCGGGGAGATCCAGGCGGAAAGCACCTGGGGGCAAGGAAGCGCCTTCCGCTTCTGGCTGCCCACCGGGGACGGGGAGGAACGATGAAACCGAGGGTCCTGTACATCGAGGACAACGAGCAGAACTTCTACCTGGTCCACTACATCCTTTCGGCCCGAGGCTTCGAGGTCCGTCGGGCCCGGGATGGTCGGGAGGGTCTGCAGGCCACCGCCGAAGGGCCCTTCGACCTGATCCTGCTGGACATCCAGTTGCCCGTCCTGGACGGCTACGCCGTAGCCCGGGCCCTGCGCGAGAAGGAGGACCTGCGCTCCATCCCGATCGTGGCCCTGACCTCCTACGCCATGCCCGGAGACCGCGAAAAGGCCCTGGAGTCGGGATGCACCGGGTACCTCGAAAAGCCGATCGACCCGGCCACCTTCGCCCAGAGCATCGAGGGATACGTCCGCAAAGCCCCGGAGGTCATCGATCCTTGAAGCGAATCCTGATTGCCGATGATGTGGAAGAGAACCGGTATCTGCTGGAGGCCCTGCTCGGAGGGAGCGGGTTCGAGGTGCAGCGCGCCTGCAACGGAGTGCAGGCGCTGGAAATCGCCCGCCAGACTCCCCCGGACCTGCTGGTGACCGATCTCCTCATGCCCGAGATGGACGGCTTCGAGCTCTGCCGACAGTTTCATCGGGATCCGGCCCTGGCGACGACGCCCATCCTGGTCTACACGGCCACCTATGTCCAGCCCGAGGACGAGCGCCTGGCCCTGAGCCTGGGGGCCACGCGCTTCATGCTCAAGCCCCAGGAGCCCGACATTCTCCTGGGCGCCGTCCAAGAGCTGACCCGCGGAGAGCACAAGGGCCTCGCCGCCGAGAAGGAACGCCAGGAGGAGTTGCTGCGCCGGCACAACGCGGTCCTGATGCGCAAGCTGGAGCAGAAGATCCGCCGCCTGAACGCCGAGATCTCCCGGCGTGATCGCCTGGAGGCGGAGCTGCGCCAGAACGCCAGGCTGCTTCGAGTCGCAGCGCGACTGGGAACCCTGGCCGGGTGGCGAGTGGACCTGACCACTCATGAGATCACCTGGTCGGAAGAACTCTTCGAAATCCTCGGGAAGGACCCGGGATCCCAGCCCAGCTCCACCCTGTTGGCCCACCTGGTCGTTCCTGAGTCCGCCGAGATGGATCGGGCGAACTTCGAGGCCTGCGCCCGGGAGGGGAAGGCCTACGACGCCGAACTGGAGATCCTCCTGCCTGGAGGGGGGCGCAAGTGGTGTCGGGTGATCGGCCAGGCCGTCCGGGACGACTCGGGCGCCATCGTGGCCGTCGAAGGAGCATTGCAGGACATCAGCGAGTTCAGGGAAGCTGAGAGACAACGCCAGGCTCTGGCCGAGCAGCGCCTGCAGGCCCAGAAACTGGAATCGCTGGGACGCCTGGCCGGGGGGATGGCCCACGACTTCAACAACCTGGTGGCGGTGATCCTCTCCTACGCCGACTTCGCCCTGCGCGAGCTGGGCGCGGATCATCCGGCCCGGGCGGACGTCGAGGAGATCCAGGCCGCGGGGAGGCGTGCGGGGCAACTCACCCGGCAGCTCCTGGCCTTCAGCCGCAAACAACCCCTGGTGCCCGAGGCCCTGGACCTGGATCAGGTCGTGGCCGACATGCACGCCATGCTGAATCGCCTCCTGGGCGAATCGATCGAACTGGTCGTGCGCCTGGCGCCCTCCCCGACCTGGGTTCTGGCGGACCCCGGCCAGCTCGAGCAGGTGCTGATGAACCTGGCCCTCAATGCCCGCGACGCCATGCCCGAAGGCGGCCGACTGCTGATCCAGACCGAGGTCATGGAGGGTCCGATGCGGCGGAGCGCCCTCTTCCCCAGTCTGCCCGACGGGGACTATCTCCTCCTGACGGTCCAGGACTCGGGACACGGAATCGCTCCAGAGGCCTTGGGACAGATCTTCGACCCCTTCTTCACCACCCGGGGTCCGGATCAGGGAGCGGGGCTGGGTCTGCCGACGGTCTACGGCATTGTTCGCCAGAGCGGCGGGGAGATCCATGTGGAGAGCACGCCCGGGGAGGGCAGCACGTTCCGGATCTGCCTTCCTCGGATCGATCCCCTGCCTGAGGCACCCGCCCCGCAAGCGAACCCGGAGACGGAGCAACCCTCGGAGTCCATCCTGCTGGTGGAGGACGACCCGGCCGTCCGCCGGGTGGCGGAGCGAATCCTGCGCGGCGCCGGCTTCCGGGTGCGGACCGCCGCCCACGGTCACGAGGCCCTGGAAACCTGCCAGCGGGACCTGGACGGCATCGACCTGCTGGTGACCGACCTGGTCATGCCCCGCATGAGCGGCCTGGAGCTGGCCGAACGCCTGGAGATGCGCCACCCGGGGCTTCGGACCCTTTTCGTCTCGGGCTACACCGACGCGTTGCTGCCGCCCAAGGAGGCCTGGCAGGCCAACCGGGCCTTCATCGCCAAGCCCTTCGCCGCGGACAGCCTGACCCGAAAGGTCCGGGAGCTACTGGACGCCCGACCACAACCGCCGCGGTCCTCCGACTGAAAGCGACCTCGTCCCAGGCAGCCTCAGCTCAGAGCCACGTCCAGGACCATCATCAGCACGAATCCCAGGGCCACGCCGATGACCCCGATATCCGAGTGCCCCCCGGCCTGAAGCTCGGGGACCAGTTCCTCGACCACCACGTAGATCATCGCCCCGGCCGCGAAGGCAAGCAGATAGGGAATCGCCGGCCCGAGCAGACTGGCCAGCAGGATGGTCACCCCGGCGGCGACGGGTTCCACCGCCCCGGAGAGGGTCCCCCACATGAAGGCCTTCCGACG
>DCTU01000309.1:2980-3314 GCA_002329445.1 bacterium UBP9_UBA1432 | reverse complement strand
CTGGGCCTTCTGGGTCTGGGAACGCTGTTGTTGACGTTCGAACTGGCGCGTCGCGTGCGTCTCGGTTTCGCCAGGACGGCTCACGTTGCCCCACCTGAACTCGGGGGAGACGCGGGTTGCGAGGACCTGGAAGCATTGTTGGACCGGTGGCCCGCAGCGGTTGTTCTGTTGGACGCCCAGGGGCGGGTGGCGTTCGCCAACCACGCGGCGGAGGAGCTGCTGGAGGGGGGCTGGCGAGGGCTGGATTCTGGAAACCTTCCACTGGTTCGCGAGGGGCGGGAATGGACCTGGGACGAGGGGGAGGCCCTGGCAGGTCCTGGCTGGCACCTCACGG
>DCTU01000309.1:0-2965 GCA_002329445.1 bacterium UBP9_UBA1432 | reverse complement strand
CCTGCAGGTCCTGCGCCTGGAGCGTAGCGGTCGGCTGGCGCTGGTGCTGCGACCCGACGGGCCTTCGTCGGGCCCCGAACCGGCCGAGTCGCCTCTGAACCTGGAACCACCCCAGGCCCCTTGCGTCCTTCCTCCCGCGCTCAAGGAACTGACTCTTCGAGAGATGGAGATCTTCGAGATGATCGTCCAGGGACTGAATAATCGGGAGATCGCAGACCGCCTGGTCATCTCGGAGGGGACCGTCAAGTCGCATGTCAATCGCCTGCTGCGCAAGCTGGACCTGCGCAACCGGGTGCAGGTCCTCCTCTATGCCGCCAGCCACGACCTGCTCAACGATCGGGAGGTGCACGCGTGAGAAGACTCGGCAACCTTCGCCGGCGCGGTTTCGCACTGGTGATGATCCTCTCGCTGGTGCTGGTCCTGGCTTTGACGGGGGGCACCGTGATGTTGCGTCAGTCGGCCGGACACCGTGCCGTGGCCCGAGGGGTGGCCGGGGCCGAGCTCCGCCATCAGGCCATGGGTCATCTCAGCCAGGTCCTGGATCGGGTCCGCCAGGGTCAGTCACCCTCCCAGGCCGCCGCCTGGCTCCGCGAGACCCATGGGATGGATTGCCGCTTTGTCGGGGGCAGGTTCCTGCTGGACTGCGAAGGGACGGACCTCCTGCTGGCCCGTCTGGACAGCCGCGCCTACAGCCACGTGCTCTTCGGCGCGTCTCTGGACCTCCGGGGGCGGGAAGGTGGCTTCGAGCCCGAGGATCCCCATGCCCCCGCGCTGGGGCAACCGCCGGAATCCGAACCGGGATGCCTGGAGTTGTGGCGGGAGAGGGCCTTGAGCGGAGGGATCCTGCTGGCCGCACGGCCCGAGGACTGCCGCTTCCAACCGGGCGGGGGGATCTGGCAGAGGACCCATTGGGAGGGGAATCCCTCGTTCCTGTACCTTGGCGGAGGGCTCGGGGAGGCGCGGGACTGGGTCCCCGGAGCGCATCGCTGGACGTTGCTGGGCAGCACCTGGACCTGCACGACTGGAGAGGAACTGCTGTGGAGGGAGGGCGAGTGGGTTCTCCGTCGGGGGGGGATCCTGCCGGGCCCCCTGCTGGTCGAGGGGGCTTCTCTCCGGATCGAGAAGGATCTCCGGCTGGATGGAGAGCTTGTTGTGTGGGGCGGGGGTCTTGAGCTCCAGCGCGGGACCCTGGAGGTGCATCCCGGCGCGTCCTCCACCCTGGCCGTCGCGGTCCTGCGCGGTGGGCCCCTGGTTGGGGAGTTGCCCTCCTGGAATCAGGATCGGAGCCTCCGTGGTGGGGACCTGATCCTCTCCACGGGAAGTGCCCGCCTGGTGGTGGGAGACCCGCTGCGCCCCGAGCAGACGGGTTCCCTGGTGCTGGCTCAAGGGCGCCTGGTCCGGGTCGGAGGCGGCTTGAGCCTGGTCGGAGTGGCGGCTGCGGGTCGGATGGAGATGCGGGGGGTCCCGGCCCAGGACCTGGTCTGGAGCGGTCGGGTGGCCCGCATGCCCCCCGAAGGTTTCACTGGGGGCGACGTCGAGATGCAGGTCGGCCGCGTCGGTTCACCGGGCTCCTGAGGGGTGCCGGGCAGGGTTCGCCGTGGTGCCCGAGAACCGCGCGCCCATGGATCTCGCCAGGCCCCTCGCTGAACGTCTGGGCGTCCGCCCCGCCCAGGTTGCCGCCACCATCGAGTTGCTGGATGCCGGCAACACGGTTCCCTTCATCGCTCGCTACCGCAAGGAGGCGACGGGGGGACTGGACGATGAGCAGCTTCGCCACCTGGAGGAGCACCTGGCCTCATTGA
This sequence comes from bacterium UBP9_UBA1432, assembly GCA_002329445.1. Classification (GTDB taxonomy): domain Bacteria; phylum Vulcanimicrobiota; class Xenobia; order Xenobiales; family Xenobiaceae; genus Xenobium; species Xenobium purgamenti. The sequence continues at coordinate 1,163 of DCTU01000309.1, read as the reverse complement.
GGGCCTTGGAGGAGAGGCGAGCCTCCATCCTGGAGGAGGTCGGCCGGCAGGGGCGCCTGACCCCAGAGCTGGAGGCCCGTTTTCGTTCGGCGTCGACGCTGACCGCCCTGGAGGACCTGTACCTTCCCTACCGTCCCCGACGTCGGACCCGTGCCCAGATGGCCCGGGAAAAGGGTCTCGAGCCCCTGGCCGAGCGCATCCTGGTCCAACGGCCGGGCGGTCCTTCCCCGCACGTGGAGGCCGAGGGCTTCCTGACCGCCGAGGTGCCGAGTGTGGAGGAGGCCCTGGCGGGGGCTCGGGACATCGTGGCCGAGAGGATCTCCGAGGATCCCCGGGTCCGTGGGCCCTTGCGCGAGAAGGCCGCCCGTTGGGGCGTGTTGGCCACCAGGAAGAACCCGCGGGGAGAGGACGCCAAGGGAGTCTTCCAGACCTACTACGACTTCACCATGTCGGTTGAGAGGATCCGCCCGCACCAGGTCCTGGCCTTGAACCGCGGTGAGGCCGAGGGGGTACTGAGGACAGCTCTGGAGGTCCCCGAGCGCGACTGGCAGGAGTCGATCCAGAGGGCCCACCCGGTGGATCGCCGCTCACCCTGGGCCGCCCAGATCCTCCAGGCGGGGGAGGACGCCGCCCGGCGCCTCCTTCTTCCCGCGGTCGAGCGCGACGTGCGCAGGCAGTTGACCGAGGACGCCGAGAATCACGCGATCTCGGTTTTTGCGGAGAACCTCCGCAGCCTGTTGAGCGGGCCTCCTCTTCCCGGCCGCACCGTCCTGGGGCTGGACCCGGGATTCCGCACGGGATGCAAGGCCGCGGTGGTCGATCCGACGGGAAGGGTCCTGAGGACCGGGACCATCTACCCCCATCCCCCCCAGAACCAGCGGCGCGAAGCTCTTTCGTTCTTGAGGGGCCTGGTGGAGACCCATCGGGTCGACCTGGTGGCCATCGGGAACGGAACGGCCTCGCGCGAGACCGAGGCCCTGGTGGCCGAGCTGGTTCGCGAGACTCCTGACCTGCACTACGTGATGGTCGACGAGGCTGGAGCCAGCGTCTACAGCGCCAGCGCCCTGGCCCGTGAAGAGTTGCCCGGGATGGATGTGACCTTGCGAGGGGCCGTCTCGATCGCCCGACGCCTCCAGGATCCGCTGGCCGAACTGGTCAAGATC
>DCTU01000235.1 GCA_002329445.1 bacterium UBP9_UBA1432 | reverse complement strand
GCCGGCGTCCCATCGGGGGCGATGCTCCTGGCCGGCAGCCAGACGTTGCCGCCCTCCACCTGGTGCGAGACGGCGGCGGCCCGGGCCACCTTTCCGCCCTCGGGCTCGACGGCCACCAGGCCCTGCAGTTCACGGCGCAGGGTGTCGATGACCGCGCTGCCGTTGGCCTTGTCCTCGACCAGTTTGACGCGGGCGTCGGGCCAGCGGAAGGACAGTTCCCGGATGGCGTCCAGGGTGCGAGGGAAGTCCCAGCGCCCACGCACCTGGTCAAGCAGATAGCGGTCGGCGCCCTTCCGGCCCCAGACCTGCCCAACCACGTAGTCACTGGAGGCCGTGCCCTTGAATGCGCAGTCCCAGGACTGCAGGACCTCGTCCCATCGCACCGGGGGCCGCGTGTAGTAGCGCCACCAGCCGCGCTGGAAATAGCCGCCTTCGTCCATGGTCGGGCGCTGCTGGTAGAGGGCCGACCATGTCCGTTCTCCCACCTCGCGCCGGGTGGCCTGCAGGGCCTCCACGTCGTAGCGCTCGGGCCAGAGCGCCTCGCCGGGGTCGCGTCCCAGGGGGTCGTCGTCCTCCGCCAGGGCGGGCAGGTTAAGGACCTCCCAGCCGTCCCCGCTCTCCTGGGCGTTGCGCAGGATGCGCCCGGCCAGGTCGTCGTCGTGCCAGCGGGTCATGAGCACCACGACCGAGGCGCCAGGCTCCAGGCGGGTGCGGGCCGTCGTGGTCCACCAGTCCCAGACCCGCTCGCGCCAGGTCGCGGAATAGGCGTCCTCGGCGGTCTTGATGGGGTCGTCGATGATGAACAGGTCGGCCCCTCGCCCGGTCAGCGGTCCGCCCGCGCCGGCCGCCACCATGCCCCCGCCGGCGGTCGTGTGCCAGCGGTTGGCGGCGGCGGAGTCCTGGGCAATGCGCACCCGGAGGATGTCGGCGTGCTCCTGCACCGTGTTGCGCACCCGGCGCCCCCAGTCGGCCGCGAAGTCCGCGCCGTAGGTGGCCAGGATGATGCGCCGCTCGGGCCAGGTGTTGAGATACCAGACTGGCAACCAGTGGGAGATGAGTTCGCTCTTGCCGTGTCTGGGCGGCATCGAGACCAGCAGGCGCCGGATGCGCCCGGTGGCGAGAAACACCAGTCTGTCGTTGAGCGACTCCAGGTGCCGGGCTCGACGCCAGTCGCCTCCCGACAGGCGCTCAGCCGTCGCTGCCGGGCTCGCCTCCCAGCGCCTCTCCGCCACTGAGGCGAGCTGCGAGGCGGTCAAGGATGAGCAGGGCCTCGGGGTCCTGGATGACCTGCCTCCAGGTTGTGTCCGCAACGCTCACCTCGATGGGCTTCTGCCCGGGGCCGGAGTGCTCGGCCGACACCTTCTTCCCCCAGTTGGCGTGGTCGCGCCGCTCCAGGATCCAGGCGGCCGCCTGCCACGTTGACGGCAGGCCGTCTGCTCCATAGGCGTGACGCTGGACTACGCGGACCATGCTGGCCAGGAATTCAGCCTGGGCCTTTTTACAGTCCTCGCAAAACTTGCGAAAACGGCTCTGGGCAGATGCTTCTCCCTCGGCCAACCAGCGCTGTAATGTGGCCTCGTGGATACCAGATGCCTCGGCTGCCGCCTTCTGGCTGTTGCCGTGCCGCAGGAACTGAACGATGCGCTGATGCACCTCGGGGGTCAGCTTACAGGGCCGGCCCATGTTGCATCACCGCCTCTCTGCTGCCACCTCGGCGAAGGTCCGGCCGTCACCGTCCAGGGTAGCCTCCTGGCCGGTCTGCTCCTGCCAGCGCTTAATGGCCACGTCCACGTAGATGGGCTCCAGTTCGATGGCGCGGCACCGGCGCTGGGTCTGCTCGCACACCACCAGGGTGGTGCCGCTGCCACAGAACGGCTCGTAGACCACGGCGCCCGGTGCGCTGCCGTCCTCCACCAGCTGCGCGATAAGGGGGATGGGCTTCATGGTCGGGTGCAGCTTGCTCGTCGACGGCCGGTCGTAGGCGAGTACCGTGGTCCGGTGCCCATCGGCGTGGAATTTGTGGGTCCCATGCCATCCATACAGGATGAACTCGTGCTTCAAGTTGTAGTCTTTGCGCCCGAGGACGTGGTTGTTCTTGATCCACACGAGGTAGTCGCCCCACGTCATGCCACAGTCATCCCAGGCCGCCCGCAGGTTGTGAAGTTCCTGGCCCGACATGCAGGCGTAGGCGGTGTTGTGCTGCGCCCACGGGATGATTCCGAGGAAGGCCTCGAAGAAGGCGCGATAGTCCTCAATGGAATCGTTCTTGATGGGCCTCTGGATGCGGTTGCCATTGTCGGCCGCGTTGAGGAACTCGTTCTTGGCGGAGTAGTCCACCCCATAGGGTGGGTCGGTCACCATGCAGTCCACCAGGTCTCCGCCCATGACGCGCTCGACATCGGTGGCCGAGCAGCAGTCCCCACACAGTAGCCGATGCCGGCCCAGGAGCCACAGGTCACCCGGAACGCTGACCGCCTGATCCTCTGGCTCAGGAGCGTCGTCGGTGGCGGCCGGCCGGCCCACAGACTCAGCCAACAGCGCGTCCATCGCCGCGTCGTCGAACCCGGTCCCCGCGAGCCCATCGTCGGTGGCTTGCAGTTCCCGCAACAGGTCCAGCAGGGCGCCGTCGTCATAGGAGGCGAGGTCGTTGGCCCGGTTGTCCACGAGGAGGATGCGCTCGGCCTGCTCGTCGTCGACATCTACCCAGGCAACGGGGACCTCAGTCAGCCCGGCAGCCTGAGCAGCCAGCCAGCGATGGTTGCCGGCCAGGATGCGGCCGGTT
>DCTU01000240.1 GCA_002329445.1 bacterium UBP9_UBA1432 | reverse complement strand
ACGGCAGGTGGCGGATTCAGGTGCCCCTGGAGCGGTTGCCTGCCGGGGATTCAGAAGGGCCAGGATGAGCGGTGCGAAGCCCGGTGCCGCGCCAGCACGACCGCGCCGACGACCATCCAGATGGCGTAGACCACAGCCTCGGCTTCGTGCGAGTAGTTCCACAGAAAGGCACGCAGTCCGCCNNTTCTCGCCGTACAGCCAGGCCTTGGCACTGACCCCCAGGATCAGCATCAGCGCCAGGGGCAACCCGTTCCAGAGCAGGCGAAAGGCCCGGGATGCGGTCTGGGGGTGGAACAGGGCGTCGAAGAACTCGCAGGCCAAATGCATGGGAAAGGCGATGGCCAGCAGCATCGCCACGAACAGGACGGGCGCGAACGCGGGAACCGCAAAGGTGAGCATGCCGACCGGGACCGCGATGGCCCAGACCAGGCGTGAGGAAGAGNNCCCAGCCAGCCCGCCAGGACCCCCTTGAAGCCGACCGAGACGATCGGTGTGCAGGCCTCGGCCCGGAGGGTGCAGGCCAGGATCAGGGCCAGGACCAGCGTTGCGCGTCTCAGCGCCATCGGATCTGCAGCTCCGTGTCGGTGGTCCCCTCGACNNTGCCAGCGACCGCCCGGGTCCTGCATCCTGGCGAGGGGCCGGGGTGTGATGTCGGCGATGACCTGGGGGGGCGCAAGCACCGTCCACCGGGCGGGGGAGGGCGGGCGACTCCAACCCTTGGTGACCGGGAAGGGCAGCCGGAAGACGCCTGTCGGGCAGTCCTGGCTGAAGCTGAAGCGGGCCCGCCCCCTGGCCTCGGGGGCCATTCGCAGACGCAGCAGCACCCCGTCGGGGAAGGCCTCCCAGGTCCAGCCCGCCTCCACCTCGGCTCGGACCTCTCGCGCCGGGCCCAGGCCATCGGCCCGGGAGAAAGGCAGGTACAGGACGGTCCCCCGAGGGCGCCAGGAAGAGCAGCGATAGGAGAGTTCCACGGAGACGTGGGCTGTCGACCCCTGCAGGCGCACCTGGGAGCGTGCCTCCTCCAACCAGATCCCGTAAGGAGGCAGGTCGACCCAGAAGGCCGCGATCACGTAGACCGTNNGCCGCCAGGGCCACGGGAAGGACGACCTGCAGACGCCAGCGCCTGGACACGATCCCATGCTTTCAGCGCCGGACCGCCAGGAGCCTGCCTTCACGGCTTGCCTGGCCCTGCGGCACGCCGCGGGAGGGCGCCCTGGTCGGGGCCAACGCCGTGNNCCCGCCCGGGTGGTCGGGGATGCCCGGGAGCTGCCGAGGCACCGCCCCGGCTGAGTCCACCCGGCCGTGAAAAGGCGAAGGCCCGCCCCCCGAAAGGGAGGCGGGCCTTCGTGCCTCGAGAGGCGGTCAGGGGCTATTCAGACTCGCCGGTGCGGCGGCGGCGACGGCGCCGGGCGCCGGCCTCGGCGTCCGTCTCGGTGGCCGGGGCCGCCGGACGCTCTTCGGAAGAGCCGTCCTGGTGGCGCGGGGCCGGCCGGTCCTCGTGGCGAGGGCCGCGGTCGGCCTGATCGGCCCGAGGAGCGCGGTCGTCCCGACGGGGGCCGCGGTCGTCCCGACGGGGTCCACGGTCGTCCCGACGCGGTCCGCGGTCATCCCGACGGGGGCCACGGTCGTCGCGGCGCGGGCCACGGTCCCCACGGTCTCCGCGGTCGTTGCGATCCCCGAAGGGCCTGCGCGGGCGTTCCTCGTCCCCGCCCTGCTCGGCGTAGCCCTCGGGAGGCGTCATCTCCTCTTCGGTCCACAGACCGCGCCGGGTCAGGTTGATCCGGCCGAGGCTGTCGATCTCCTCGACCCGGACCCGGATCTCGTCGCCGACCTTGACCACGTCGTCCACCTTGCGCACGTGGTAGGGCATCAGCTTGGACACGTGCACCAGGCCCTCCCGGCCCGGGAGAATCTCGACGAAGGCGCCGAAGTCCATGATGCGCATGACCTTGCCGGCGTATTCCTCGCCCGCCTCCACGTCGCGGGTCAGGTCCTCGATCATCTTGAGGGCCTTGTCCGCCGCGTTGCGGTCCACCGCGGCCACGAAGACGCGGCCGTCGTTCTCGATGTCGATCTTGGCCCCGGTCTCGGCGATGATCTTGTTGATCACCTTGCCGCCAGGTCCGATGATGTCCTTGATCCGGTCCGGAGACACGTTGACCATCTGGACCTTGGGAGCGTACTTGGACAGGTCCGTCCGGGGAGCCGGGATGACCTCCTCCATGATGTCCAGGATGTGGAAGCGCGCGTCGCGGGCCTGATCCAGGGCCTGGCCGAGGATCTCCATGGTGACGCCCTTGAGCTTGATGTCCATCTGCAGGGCCGTCACGCCTTCACGGGTTCCGGTCACCTTGAAGTCCATCTCGCCGAAGGCGTCTTCCATCCCCTGGATGTCGGTCAGCACGGTGAAGCGCTCGCCCTTCATCACCAGGCCCATGGCGATTCCGGCCACCGGGGCCCGCAGGGGCACGCCGGCATCCATCAGGGCCAGGGTGCTGCCGCAGGTCGAGGCCATCGAGCTCGAGCCGTTGGACTCCAGGATGTCGGAGACCACGCGGATGGTGTAGGGGAAGTCGTCTTCCGAGGGGATCACCGGCAACAGCGCCCGCTCGGCCAGGGCGCCGTGACCGATCTCACGCCGTCCCGGACCCCGCATGAAGCGGGCCTCGCCCACGCTGAAGGGCGGGAAGTTGTAGTGGTGCATGTAGCGGCGCGAGACCTCGCCGATCACGTTGTCGAAGGACTGCTCTTCGGACAGGGTGCCCAGGGTGACCACCGACAGGGCCTGGGTCTGCCCGCGGGTGAACAGGCCGGTCCCGTGGGGACGGGGCAGCACGCCGACCCGGCCCCAGATGGGACGGATCTCGTCGACGCGACGGCCGTCGGGGCGGATGCCCTCCTCGACGATCATCGTCATCAGCTCTTCTTCCTTGATGCGCTTGGCGATCGAGCCGAAGTCCTTGCCGGCTCCGGGGGCCTCGGTCAGGGCCAGCGCAGAGGCGCGCTCGTCGTCGTTGAGGGCGGCGTCGGCCTGGATGGCGGCCTTCAGGGC
>DCTU01000334.1 GCA_002329445.1 bacterium UBP9_UBA1432 | reverse complement strand
GCCCCGGCATGTGCCGCCCTCCAGAGCCGGCAACCCTCTCGCCGGCTCCCAGCGCCGGCATGTGCCGCCCTCCACCCCCGGCAAACCTCTCGCCGCCCCTCAACCTTGCTTCCCGGTCGAATCCTGTCGAAGACCTCTTTGCCGACACTCAGGATCAGCACCCCCGCGACGACGCAAATCAAGCCCTCCCTTCCTTGGCTCCCTCCCTGTTGTGTGCTAGTCTGGCCTCGGCCCCCCTCACCACCCCGACGGCTCGGGCGGCCTCGACTCATGCTGCACGGGGGCACCTGCCTCCCCCGACAAATCCATATCCGGGTCGCGGGCGCTCCGCGTCCCGGTTTTTCCTGCCTTCGCAGCGCAGGCGCCCGACGACACGTCCTTCGGTGTTTGCCTGCCCCCACGGGCGGGAAGAAATCGAGGAATGAACGTGAAGCCTCCCCTCCAGACCGGTTCCTTCATCGACGAGGCCGCCATCCAGCAGGTCCTGGATTCGGTCCGTCCCGACCCCGTCGCGATCCGCGAGGTGCTGGCCAAGGCCCGCCAGGCCCAGGGCCTGGATGCCCGGGAGATGGCCATGTTGATGACCGTCTCAGAGCCTGAGCACCTCGAGGAGCTCTTCGCCTCGGCCCGCCAGGTCAAGGAGGACATCTATGGCCGACGCCTGGTCCTCTTTGCACCGCTGTACGTCTCCAACCTGTGCAGCAACGAGTGCGCCTACTGCGCCTTCCGGGCGGGCAACAAGTCCTTGCAGCGCAAGGCCCTCAGCCAGGAGGAGGTGCGCGCCGAGGTGCAGGCCCTGGTCGACCAGGGGCACAAGCGCCTGCTGATCGTGGCCGGAGAGTCCTCCGGCAAGCAGCACGGCCTGCACTACATCATGGACTGCATCGCCACGGCCTACAGCGTCAAGACCGACCGCGGCGAGATCCGGCGGATCAACGTGAACCTGGCCCCCCTGGAGGTGGAGGAGTTCCGCCAGCTCAAGACCAGCGGCATCGGCACCTTCCAGCTCTTCCAGGAGACCTACCACCGCGACACCTACCGCCGGGTCCATCTGGCCGGTCCCAAGAGCGACTACGACTGGCGCGTCACCGCGATGCACCGGGCCATGGCCGGGGGGATCGACGATGTGGGCATCGGTGTGCTCTTCGGGCTGCACGACTGGCGCTTCGAGCTTCTGGCCATGCTGGCCCACATCCGCTCGTTGGAGGAGCACTGCGGAGTCGGGCCCCACACGATCTCCGTGCCCCGCATGGAGCCCGCGCACGGATCCGACGTGTCCATCGGCCCGCCCGCTCCCGTCAGCGACCTGGACTTCAAGAAGATCGTGGCCATCCTGCGCCTGACGGTTCCCTACACCGGGATGATCATGAGCACCCGCGAGTCGGCCGAGATGCGCGATCAGACCCTGGCCCTGGGCATCAGCCAGATTTCGGCGGGCAGTCGGACCAACCCGGGGGCCTACAAGTCCGGAGGCGACAGCGAGACCTTCGAAGCCGCCCAGTTCCAGTTGGGAGACCACCGCGAGCTGGACGAGGTGATCCGGGAGGTGGCCGGGATGGGCTATCTGCCCTCCTTCTGTACCGCCTGCTATCGCCTGGGGCGGACCGGCCAGGACTTCATGGACCTGGCCCGGCCCGGCGAGATCAAGGACCACTGCAACCCCAACGCAGTGGCCACCTTCCTGGAATACCTCCAGGACTACGCCAGCCCCGAGACCCGCCAGGCCGGCGAGGCCGCCATCGCCCGCGAGGTCGCCGGGATGGAGGGGGTGGCCCGCCAGCGTAGCGAGTCCATGGCCGCCCGGGTTCGCCGCGGCGAGCACGACGTGATCTGCTGAGGGTGGCCTCGCCGTCCCGGGCATCGAAACCCCGTGGGCGGCGACGCCGCGCTCTGCTTCGCGAGGTAGGAGCTTGAAGACCCCTCTTTCCGACCTGCCCCCCCTGAAAGGACCCCTCCGGGCCGAGGCTCTCCTGGCCTGGCTGCGCACCGGCGAGCCGGAGGCCCTCGAGCACCTGTGGGCCCGGGCGGACGAGCTGCGTCGCCAGGGCGTGGGCGACGAGGTGCATCTGCGCGGCCTGGTGGAGATCAGCAACCGCTGCGCCCGCCAGTGCGCCTACTGTGGGCTGAGGGCCGCCAACCGGAGCGTGTCGCGCTACGCGATGAGCGACGAGGAGATCCTGGAGTGCGCGCACCAGATCCGGGAGTATGGTTGGGGTACGGCGGTGCTGCAGTCGGGGGAGGACCCGGCCTTCACCTCCAGCCGGGTCGAGGCCCTGGTGCGCCGCATCAAGGCCGAGACGGGCCTGGCCATCACCCTGAGCCTGGGTGAACGGACCGAGGAGGAATTGCGAGCATGGAAGCGGGCCGGGGCCGACCGCTACCTGTTGCGCTTCGAGACCTCGGACAGGGCCCTCTTCCAGCGCATCCATCCTCCCCTTCCCGGACGGGAGTGTGACCGCCTGGGGCTCTTGAAACTCCTGCGCGACATCGGCTACGAGGTGGGCAGCGGCGTGATGGTCGGGATTCCCGGTCAGGGTTTCGAAAGCCTGGCCCGGGACCTGGAACTCTTCGCCGAGCTGGAGCTGGACATGATCGGGCTGGGGCCTTTCATTCCGCATCCCGACACCCCCTTGGGGACGAGCACGCCTCCGCCGTCTGCCGACCAGGTGCCGGCCACCGTGGACATGGCTTTCAGGGTGCTGGCCCTGGCCCGGGTCCAGCGGCCCGAGGCCAACCTCCCCGCCACCACGGCCCTGGCCACCCTGGACCGGGAGCAGGGGCGCATCCTCGGCCTGCAGCGAGGCGCCAACGTGGTCATGCCCAACGTCACGCCGCTTCATCACCGCGCGCGCTACAGCATCTATCCCAACAAGGCCAGTTCGAACGAGACGGCCGAGCAGACCCGACTGCAGATCGACACCCAGTTGGCTTCGATCGGCCGCTCCGTGGCCGCCGGTCCGGGACATAGCCCGGCCTTCCGACGGCGGATCCGGGAACAAGAAGGAGCGCCCTCATGACGCATGTCACTTCCAGTCCTCCGGCCGATGGCTTTCGCGACGGGCCGGGCGGCCTTCTGGGCGCACCTCGGGGCGTCCGCATCCATATCGGCGTGTTCGGCCGGCGCAACGTCGGGAAGAGCAGCCTGCTGAACGCCATCACCCGTCAGGTCACCAGCCTGGTCAGCGAGAAGGCCGGCACGACGACCGACCCGGTCGAAAAACCCATGGAGCTCCTGCCCTTGGGGCCGGTGACCCTGATCGACACCGCGGGCCTGGACGATGATCAGGAGACGCTGGGGGAACTGCGGGTGGGTCGAACCCGGCAGGTCTTCGAACGCACCGACCTGGGCATCCTGGTCTGTCAGGCCGGGGAGTGGGGCCTCTTTGAAGAGCAGATCCTCGACGAGTTCCAGGCCCGGCGGACTCCCTTCGTGGTGGTCTTCAACAAGGTCGATCTGCATCNNCTGGCCCTCCTGGAAGTCGCCCCGCCCGAACTTCTTCAGGAACTCCCCATCGTCGGGAACCTGGTTCCTCCCGGGGGGACGGTGATCCTGGTGATTCCCATCGACAAGGAGGCCCCGCGCGGTCGGGTGATCCTGCCCCAGGTCCAGGTCCTGCGGGATCTGCTGGATGCCGGAGCCACCTCGGTGGTGGTGCGCGAGACCGAACTGACCCAGGCCCTGGCGCGTCTGGTCGACCCTCCCGACCTGGTGGTGACCGACTCGCAGGCCTTCGGCCAGGTAGCGGCGCTCGTCCCGAAAGAGGTTCCCCTGACCGGGTTCTCGGTGCTCTTCGCGCGCTATAAGGGCGACCTGTACGAGCAGGCCGCCGGGGCCCTGGCCCTGGGCCGGTTGAAGGCGGGCTCGAAGGTCCTCATCGCCGAGGCCTGCACCCACCATCCCATCGAAGACGATATCGGCACGGTCAAGATTCCGGACCTTCTGCGGCGCAAGGTCGGGGCGGATCTGGACATCCACCACGTGCAGGGCCGCGACTTCCCCGAGGACCTGTCGGGGTTCGACGTGGTGATCAACTGCGGGGCCTGCATGCTCAACCGCAAGGCCATGCTGGGCCGGATTGCCCGCGCTCGGCGCGCGGGGGTGCCGATCACCAACTACGGGATGGCCCTGGCCTGGGCGCACGGGATCTTCGAGCGGGCCCTGGCTCCGTTCCCTGGATTGCTTGAGGAACTGGGTCTGAAGTCCTGAAAAGTCCCGGAAATCGCTGTTGACTCCGGGTCAACGAGGCGTGATACAGCAGGAAAGATCAGGCTCCGCCTGTGGAGGGCAGCGATGTTGAACGGCCCCAACCAGATGTTCGGCTTTTTCGGGTTCATCATGGGCCCGATGGGGAGTCCCGGAACCCAGGGAGGGGTCAATGCCCCCCTGCCCGAGGGGGCTGGTGAACCCCAGGACGCCCTGGTGTGGTCCACCCAGGACCCCCAGTCCGTGGGCGCCCAGTACCAGAATTTCGTGAAGTCCTTCACGCCGGAGATCGTGGCCTCGCTCTTCGGCCTGGACCCGGCCAGCTTGACCCCCGAGCAGACCGAGAACCTGACCCGCTTCCTCTTCGAGGTGGACCAGGAGAATCTCCGTCGCTCTCAGTCCGGGCAGCCGCCCCTGACCCGAGAAGAGGTCAACCAGGCCATTTCCCGGCAGATCGCCGCGCACGATGCGGCGCAGGGCCAGCCCGGCGGGCAGGGCTCGACC
>DCTU01000217.1:37710-41034 GCA_002329445.1 bacterium UBP9_UBA1432 | reverse complement strand
GGCTCGGCCGGGGCCGGGTCGGGTCTTCCTGGTGCTGTGTCCCTTCGGGGATCCGGATTTGATCGGGCTGGTCGACTGGTTCAACCGAAACTATCGGGTCCTGGATGCGCGGATCCAGCCCTGTGTCAATCAGTGGGGCGCGACGGCCGTGTTCCTGCTGGAACCCGTGGCGGCATCTGATTCGAGGCGCCAGACGCGCTCTTCAGTCCGCCAGCAGGCCCTTCTCGTGAAGGAATCGCGCGGTGCTGTGGCCTGCGCGTTGGTGCCCCAGGTCGTTCCAATGGATGTCCGTCCGGTAGTAGACGCGTTGGGGACCCCTCAGATCGGTCAGCAGATCCAGCGCGGCCACTCCCCTGGAGCGCGCCCACTCCAACATGAACCGTCGGGGCCGGCTGCGGTCGAAGAGGGCCTCCGAGAGACCGGTGTGCTCCAGCCAGGCTCGCCATGCCTCGTCCTCCACCTCCAGCGAGGAAGGGACCACCACCAGGACCAGGGGGAGCCCCCTCCGGGTGGTCTCGGCCAGGATCCGGTCCAGGTGACGGGTGGTCACCTCCAGGGCCTGCTTCATCTCCCGCGGGTAGCTTCGCAAGAACCAGGCTTGGGGCAGGCTGGGGTGCAGGGGCTTCGAAGTCTGCCGGAGCACCGAGCGGAAGACCTGCCAGGCCTGGCTGCGGGCCAGCATCCGCCGAAGCCAGGGACGCCGGGAGGCGGGCGGAGCCTTCGCGCTCGTCTCGGGTGGCCCGGTCAGGCCGTCATAATCCTCCCATCGGTCCGCGGCATGGGGTTTCAGGACCAGCAGGCCCGACTCCAGCGTGAAGGCGTCTGGACCCAGCAGGTTGTCGTAGAGGTCGTTGCCCGAGTAGACCTCCAGAAGGACCAGGTCCGCTGGTCTGGCGGCTCCCGGGCCGCAGAGCCAGTTGGCCGCGACTTCGGTGCCGGCGTTGGGTTGACCGGCAGACACCACCTTGGCGCCGGTCGCTCGAGCCAACCCGGCCAGCCAGGTCCGCTCTGCTGAGGACCAGCACCCGAAGGCGAACGAGTCGCCCAGGACCAGGATGGTCCTTCCGTTCCAGGAATTCGGCGTCGGCACCGCACGCAGGCCATCCGCCCCGATGGTCACCTGGACGTCGAACTCCGGACTGCGAATCCGTCCCTGCCATCCAGGGCGCAGGCGCAGACCATCCGAATCCTCGAGGTAGAGTCCCCGCACCTGCATGTTGGGGTTGGGAACAAACCAGCGGACCAGGAGCTCCAGGAGCAGCAGCGAGCACAGGACGCCGAAGGTCATCCACCCGAGCCGCTCCCAGCCTCGGGCGGGGCGTTTGGAGCGTGAGGTCACCTCCGGGCCGGCCTCGGGCCGGTCCTGCTGCGGGCTGGAAGACCCGGCCGGTTCCAGGCCCTTCATCAGGTCTTGTCGGGATTCAATGTTCGTGGGCACCATCTTGGGGGGCGGGGGACGCAGGTGGAAGGTCGGGGAGCTCGGCGACCAGACCTTCGGCCATCAGGCAGGTCAGTCCCGCGCGATGGCAGATTTCCAGAGCCTCCTCCGGGCGACAGGCCAGGGGGTCTCCGTGCATCTGCAACGGCAGCAGCGCGGCGATGGGACACCCGCGGTTCCTTCCCAGGCTTTCCAGGGTCTCGGCCAGGACCGGACGGAGCCGTGGATTGATGGTCGTGACCGGCACTCGGGCCTGCCCGGCCAGCAGGGCGCGGCACCGATCGCGGGTCGGGCCTCGCGGGTTGGGCGACAGCATCCCGAACGGGGAGGGGCGGTCCAGGTCGAACCAGTCGCCGGCCCGGACTTCCGGAAGAGCCAGCCCGGCCCCCGCGACGGGCCTGCAGGAACCCAAACGGCGCTGGACGCGGTCCAGGATTTCGGGGCGCGAGGGATCCACGAGGATGCCCCGGCTGCCCAGCGCCTGGGACGAGAACTCGACCCGACCCTCCAGCCAGCCGAGCGCGCCGTGCTCTTCGAGGAGTCGGGCGAGAGTGTCCGGCAGGCTGGCCGGCGCAGGATCGCGGAAGGTCCGTCCCGCATTGGTCAGCACCCGGCGGACATGGGCAGCGGTCCAGGAGGGTCCCAGGAACGGGTCCTGGAGAGGAGCCGGGCGGGAGGCGCCGCGGGCGCATCCGACGGCCAGCGCGGCACCCAGGGCTGCCCCATCCGTTCCCGGGGCTGGTGGGATGAAGCAGTCGTCGAAGACCCCTTCCTCCAGGATTCTGGTGCCCAACGCGCTGTTTCGGGCCACGCCACCTGCCAGGCAGAGGTTCTTCGAGCCGGTCTGCCGCGCCACATGTCGCGCCATGACCAAGGTGACCTCTTCCAGCAGGGCCTGCAAGGAGGCTGCCATATCCAGGTGGCGGGGCTCGAAAACCTGATCCGTCGAGCGTGGCGGGCCGAAGGTCCGGACAAACGCGGAGGAGTAGAGGCGCCCTCCGGCTCGGAAGGGNNAGGGCAAGTGGGTCTGGTCGACCTGGAGGCTCCCGTCTTCCTGGACATTGACGAGGCGGCGCAGGCCTTCCAGGTGCGAGGGGGCTCCCGCTCGAGACAGGTCCACGAGGACCTCTTCACCGCCCCGGCGGGGCAGGCCCAGATAGCTCGCCACGGCCTGGACCAGGAACCCCAACGAGTTGGGGAAGCGCTGCTCCTGGCGGAGGTGGACCCGGTTGCCCTGACCGATCCCCCAACTGGCGCTGGCCTCTTCGCCCGCCCCATCCAGGCAGAGAATCGCAGCCTCTTCGAAGGGCGAGACCAGGAAGGCGCTGGCAGCGTGCGCGAGGTGTTGTTTGAGGAACACACAATGGGATGCGATCCCCGTCTCCCGTTCCAGGACCAGGTTGGGGACCAACCCGTCCTCCAGCCAGGCCGGGAGGGTGCCCAGCGTCGCCTGGCGGGAGGCCGGCCACGTGGCCAGCGAGTCGCGGACCAGGCGGGCAAACTTCAGGAACGGCTTCTCGTGGAAGACCACCAGGTCGACGTCCGCCAAGGTCACCTCGGCCACCTGCAGGCAGGAATTGAGCGCGCGGAGTGGCCAGAGTGTGTCGTCGGTCGTGCGCGCCAGGCGGTCTTCGCGCACCGCGGCCCGGACCTGCCCCTCCTCGACCAGGGCTGCGGCAGCCGACCTCGAGAAGGCGGAGAGGCCGAGAATCCTCACCGGAGGGTCAGAAGCCCGCGTAGACGAAGGTCGTCAGGATCGCGGGACCGAAGTGGTAGACCAGGAACGACAGGAAGGCGAGCATCAAGAGGATCGGGGCCAGGAAGTACATCCGGTGCCGCCGGATCATCGCAAGCATCTCCTTGAAGATGTAGACCAGCCGTTTCAC
>DCTU01000217.1:0-37525 GCA_002329445.1 bacterium UBP9_UBA1432 | reverse complement strand
CTTTGTGCTCCTTTGGCGGGATGGGATGGCCCCTGGCAGGCTTCCCAGACCGTGAGGTCTCTTGTCGTCGGATTTGGACGCCTGCGGCCCGATTCCTGTGCCAGGCAGGCTCCATGCTCCGATCGGCAGGCCTTTTCGTGGCGTGAAGGTCGGGAAGCAGACGAGGCGAAGCGCCGTGCTCGTGTCCAGATTGAAGGTCGTTGTAGGGATTGTCGTGATGCTGGCCGTGGTGACGGGGTGTCGGGGAGGGGAGCCTGCGGAGCTCTTCTCGGGAGAGCGGGCGTTTCAGCATGTGCGGACCCAGGTGTCGATGGGACCCCGACCACCGGGAAGTGAGGCCTCTGGGCGCCTGCGCTCATGGCTGCGAGCCGAGCTCGAAACCCTGGGTTTTGCGGTTCAAGAGCAGCGCTTCACGCCTCGCACCCCCCTGGGGCCGGTCTGCATGGTGAACCTGGTGGCCACCCTTCCGGGGGCCTCGGACCGAAGACTGGTCCTGGGAGCCCACGCAGACACCAAGCGCTTCGAGGAATTCGAGTTCCTGGGGGCCAACGACGGAGCCTCCGGCGTGGCGGCCCTGTTGGAACTGGCCCGCGTCTTCCGTTCGCACCCGCTGCGCCACACCCTGACCCTGGCCTTCTTCGACGGCGAAGAGGCCCTGGTGGAATGGGGGCCGGACGACAGCCTGTATGGCAGCACCCACCTGGTCGACTCCTGGGTGGACACCGGCCTGGCCCGCAAGGTCTCCGCCGCCTTCATCCTGGACATGGTTGGTGACCGCAATCTGCGGGTGACCGACGAGATCAACTCCCACCCCCAATTGCGCACCCTGCTTCGAGAGGAGGCGGCCCGCCTGGGCCATTCTCGGGTCTTCTCGGGTCCGGAACAGGGGGTGGAGGACGATCATCTCCCCTTCCTCATGGCGGGAATTCCTGCACTCAATGTGATCGGTTTTGCCACCTCGCCGGAAGGGGTCGTGCCATCCTATTGGCATACATCCGAGGACACCTTGGACAAGGTCAGCGCCTCCAGCCTCCAGGCCGTGGGCCGGACCGTTCAGGCCTGCTTGCGGAGGTTGGACCTGGAACTGCTGCCGTGAGCCGTCCGACCCGTCGAGAGGAATTGCCGGGGACCCCCAGGGTTTCTGGGATGACACGGAACCTAGTCGGTACCATGATCTCCACGCAATTCCAGGATTGCGAGGAGATTCCGTAGAACGTCCGTCACGGCATCGGGGAGGGGCTCTGGAACGAATTCAAGAGGGAAGGTCGAAAGTGAGTCAAGAATCGGGTTCCCCGGCTTCGCCGGTGCGGGTCATGGTGGTCGAAGATTATGAGCTCCTGAGGGAAGGCCTGGTCCTGATGGTCGAGAGGGATGGGGACTTTCAGGTCGTGGCTCAGGCCGGCAGCGCAGAGGAGGCCTTGGAACTTCTGGAGCAAGCCCGTCCGGACATGATGCTCCTGGACCTGGTCTTGCCCCAGATGAGCGGGACGGAGGTCTGTCGGCAGGTCCTGCAGAGATTCCCGGAAACCCAGGTGGTCCTGTTGACCGGACAGGAGGATCTGCCTTCAATCCTGGAGGCCGTCCAGGCCGGGGCCTGCGCCTATCTCCCCAAGGAAATCGGGCCCAGGGAACTGGTGGAGAGCCTGCGCCGGGTCCGCCGGGAGGGAAGCCTCCTGGAAGCCTTCTTGGGCAAGCGGTTGCTGGAAGTCCTCACGCAGAACCAAGGCTCCTCGGCGGATGGCCTGTCGGCCCTCTCCGCCCCGACCGCCACCCAACCCGCCTCTTGTCTGCTCTCGGCGCGGGAGGTCCAGGTGCTGCGCGGGATCCAGGAGGGGGGGTCCAATCGCGAGGTGGCCGAGAGGCTGTCGATCAGCGAATTCACCGTCGCCAACCACTTGAAGAACATCTTCCGGAAGCTGGGTGTGCGCGACCGCACGCGGGCCGTCCTGGTCGCCATGGACCGCGGCCTGTTGACGAGCCTGGCCCTGCTGGCCTGGGTCGGGTCTTCCCTCTGAGTCGCCCTTTGGAGGAGCCCCGGGTTTCAGGCGGAAGCTACCTTTTCCGGCTTGCAGGCCGGAAACGCCCGGAATCGCGGGGAGCGGGCGGGTCCAGGAGAGGGGTCCAAGCAGGATGACAGCCAGGCTGGGAGTCGGACAGGTTCTCTCAGGCCGCTACAAGGTCGAGCGGATCCTGGGCGAGGGCGGGATGGGTGCCGTCTACCTGGTCAGCGATTCCCGGCTGCCCAAGCAGTCCTGGGCCATCAAGGAGATGACCGACACCTTCAGCGATCCGGGCGAGCGCGCTGAAGCCCAGGAGGCGTTCAGGTCCGAGGCCGAGCTTCTCTCCCAGCTCAAGCATGTGAACCTTCCCCGGATCACGGATTCGTTCGTCGAGGCCGGGCGGCAGTATCTGGTCATGGACTACGTCGAAGGAGAGACCCTCGAGCGGGTCCTGCAGAAGCGGGGGCGGCTTTCGGTGGGGGAAGCCCTGGATGTGGCCGTGCAGGTCGCCGAGGTTCTGGAATACCTGCACGGACGCCCTCGGCCGGTGATCTTCCGAGATCTCAAGCCCGCCAACGTGATCCTCTCGCCGGATGGAACAGCCCGCCTGATCGATTTCGGCATCGCCCGCTTCTTCCAGAGAGGCAAGACTGCGGATACCAGGGCCCTGGGCACACCGGGCTACGCGGCTCCCGAGCAGTACGGACGCGGGCAGTCGGACGCCCGGACGGATCTGTATGCCCTCGGCGCGACCCTCCACGAGGCCCTGAGCGGGGTCGATCCGGCCCAGGAACCCTTTCGCTTCGCCCCCTTGCGGACTTTGAATCCCGAAGTCCCCGAGGCCTTGGAGGCGATCGTGGCCCGGGCCGTGGCCCTGTCTCCCGAAGAACGCTTCCCCGACGCAGCAGCCTTCCGCCGCGCCCTGGAGGAGATGCGCCACCTCCCCGAGGCCTTCGCCAAGCTCCCCGAGCGTCTCCGGACGGGCCCGCTTCCGCCCCCTCCTTTCAACCGCTTCGAACCCGAGCGCCTGGAGTTGGGGCGGCATCGCTACGGCGAGACGATCCGCTCGCGGGTCCTGCTGCGCGGTGTGGTGGACGGCACCGTGAAGGGCAGCGACCCGTGGATCGTGGTCTCTCCAGGGAAGGTCCAGGGCCGGGACGTTCCCGTGGAGGTCACGGTCCAGACGGCGCGCCTGGGCATGGGGGGGCGTCACACCGGCTCAGTTCACTACCAGGGCAGCCTGGGCAGCGAGCGCCTGGGCCTGGAGGTCGAGGTCGAGCCGGCTCGGGTGGGCTGTTGGGCGATGCCGCTGGCCTTCCTGTTGACCCTGGGAGCCATCCTTCCCGGGGCGGGGTTGGTGACGGCCGGTCTGCTGTGGGTGATCCTGTTCTCCACCCCGCGCCACGAACGGGCTCCCCTCTGGATCTTCGTCATTTCGGCCAGCCTCTTGAGTCTGGTCTCCAGCACGGGGGGCTGGGCCTTGTGGCTGTGGTTGTCCCGGTCCGGGCTCACTTCCCGGTGATCCGCACATCTCGAGGAGGTTCCATGCTCTGTCCATCCTGTGCCTGTGAGAACCCGCCCGACGCCCGCTTCTGCGACGAGTGTGGAGCCTTCCTGCAGGTCGAGGGAGAGCCCGAGACGCCCGATTCCCAGTCCGGCTCTCCGCTGGACCCCGGTCAGAAGGTTGCGGACCGCTACATGATCGAGCGAGTGGTCGAGACCGGCGGGGGAGTCCTGCTCTACGAAGGACATCCCCTGGAATCCGGTGAGGATCGCGTCCTGATCGTAGAGTTTCCGGACACCGGTGCGACCTGGGCCCGGCAGTGGGACCTGCTGACCGGGGTTCAGCACGAGACGCTCTGGCGCCCCATTCAGCGGTTGGAGCACGAAGGTCGGGGCTACCTTGTCGGCCCCTGGCCGGGTCTGGAATCCCTTCAGCAGCACCTGGCCGGCGGGGCCCTGCCCGCTGAACAGGTCGCCCGGTTGGGCGAGTCCCTTCTGGGGGCGCTGGAAGCCCTGCACCAGGCGGGGTGGCTGCACGGGGGATTGAGTCCGGAGGCGATCTGGATCGGCTCGGACGGGACCCCCTTGCTGGTCCGCTGTGATCGGGCCCGCCGACAGGAGGAACCTTGCGAGGAGTATTCGGTGATCCAGGGGTATTCTTCGCCCGAAGCGTATGGCATGGAAGGCGGGGTTCCCGATCGGCGCTCGGACCTGTACAGCCTGGGTGCGGTCCTCTACTCGGCGCTGACGGCTGAACGGATGAACCTGGAAGCCCGCGAGAGCTTCTTCTTCTTCCCGCGGCCCCAGGTGCCTGGGGCCGGACCCGTCGTCGAGGTCATCCTGCAAGCCGTCGAGCGCAAGCCCGATCGCCGTTTCGAATCCGCCGACCAGATGCGTGAGGCTCTGGAGCGCGCCCGGGAGCAGCTTGGCGAACAGCCGCCAGGCGGTTCGGGGGCGCCGGGGGCTGCGCACGGTTCTTCCGGGGCCGACCTGGGCTTCGAGGTGGCCACGAAGTCCCACATCGGGCTGGTCCGCCGGATCAACCAGGACGCCTGGCTGGAGTGTCGACTGGGGGCCTGTGAGCGGGATGTCCCGTTGCAGGCCCACCTGGTGGTGGTCGCCGACGGCATGGGAGGGGAGGCCGAGGGCGACAAGGCGGCGTCTTTGGCCATCCGGGCCCTGGCCCACGAGATCGTCGAGCGCTTTCTGACCTGCCAGGTCGGCCTGGAGACCTCGCTCCTGTTGCCCGGGGATCCGGCCCAGCGCAACGCCCTGATCCTCAAGCGCGCCTTGGAGCGGGCCAATCGCACCATCTATCAGTACGCCAGTCTGGACCCTTCGCGCCAGGGGATGGGTTGCACCATGACGGCGGTGCTTCTGGAGGGGGACCTGGCCGTGTTCGCCCACGTCGGCGACACCAGGGCCTTCCGAATCGGCTCCGAGCTCGACCAGGTCACCACCGACCATTCGCTGGTAGGCAGCCTGGTGCAGATGGGGCATCTGACCCGCGAGGAGGCTCGTCGCTCTCCCCGTCGCAGCGTGATCTACCGCGCCCTGGGAACCAACCCCGAGGTCGAGGTGGATCTGTACGAGCGGCGCCTGGCGCCCGGAGAGTACCTGCTGGTCTGTTCAGATGGAATCTGGGAATACTACAGCGACGAGGAGCTCCTGGGGTTCTTCCAGGGGGCTCCCGAGCCAGCGGCCCTGTGCGAGCGCCTGGTGGCGACCTGCCTGGAGCGCGGGGCGGATGACAACGCGACGCTGGCGGTGGTGCGCCGGCCCGCTTCCTCCGAACTCACGAGGAGTCAGCCCGATTGAACGGGAAGAGGGGGGCTTCGGAACCAGCCCGAGGCGAGTCTCGTTCCCCATTTCGAGGGACGCAACCAGAGTGGAGGAATCGACGTGGCCGAAGTCAATCTCGTAACCTACCTGAGTTATCAGGCCGTGATGACCACCAGCGAGAGCAAGCTCGTGTACCTGCTGGCGGAAGTCCGACCCGGGCCCGAGATCGGCAGCGGTCCCGCGGCCCTGAACCTGGCCATCGTGCTGGACAAGAGCGGCTCCATGTACGCCGCGCAGAAGCTGGACTACGTGATCAACGCGGTCAGCCACGTCATCGATCAGTTGCGTCCCAACGACCTGTGCGCCTTGATCGCCTTCGCCGACAAGGCGCGGGTGCTGATCCCGTCCAGTCAGATCTACGACAAGAACTCGGCGCGCCAGATGGTCCGCAAGATCGATCAGATCGACGTGGGCTCCGGGACCGAGATGCTGCACGGGATCAACGCGGCGGTGGAGGAGGTTCGGCGGAACTTCTCGCGCGACCGGATGAACCACATCATCCTCCTGACCGACGGGCTGACCCTGCACGAGGCGCGCTGCAAGGAGAAGTGCATCCTGGCCACCGAGGAGGGCATCTCGGTTTCGACCATCGGAGTCGGTGACGACTTCAACGAGAAGCTTCTTCTGGATATTGCCAACTCGTGTCGAGGCACCTCCTACTACATCGACAGGCCGCGAGATATCCCGTCGATCTTCGAAGGCGAGCTGCGAGGGGTCCAGAATGTGGTGGTCCGGAACCCCGAGATCCGCCTCAAGCTGGCCAAGGACGTGACCGTCCGCCGGGCCTACAAGGTCAAGCCCTTGATCAACGATCTGGGGGCCGTGCCCGTGGTCGACCGCACCTGCAGCATCCGGCTGACCGACCTGCAGAAGGAGGAGACCCAGTCGCTGCTCTTCGAACTGGTCCTCCCTTCGCGCCAACCCGGCACCTACCGGATCGCTCAGGCCTCCCTGTCGTATGACATGCCGGGACAGCCCACTCCCAGTTCGACGCTCTCATCGGACATCACGATCGCCTACACCTCGGATCCCAACCAGGCTTCGAGGGTCACCCCGCGGGTGATGCAGGTCATCGATGCGGTCAGCGTCTTCCGCCAGCAGACGCGCGCGCTGGAGCTGGCCCAGGTCGGAGAGCGCTCCAAGGCGACCCAGTTGCTGCGCTCGGCGGCCACCCAGCTCCTCCAGCAGGGGCAGAAGGACCTGGCCGACCAGGCGCTGGCCGAGGCCACCCGGATCGAGCAGGGCGCCGCCGCAACCTCGGCCGGAACCAAGAAGCTGGAATACGGCACACGCAAGTTGACCCAGTTGCTGGACACGGTCCCGCCCCTGGAGGCGATGCGCGCCCCGGTTGTCGGACAGGAATGAATTCGGGCCGCCGGGATGCGGCCGCAACGCGATGTGAAAAGGAGAACGTCCATGAAGTGCAGTGTCTGCGGTTCGGAGAATCTCGAAGGTTCTGCCTACTGCGAGGATTGCGGAGCTCGGCTTCCCCAAGGCATGCCCGCGGTCACCCAGGAGGCGCCGGCGGTGCCGTTTGCCGCTCCCCAGCCTGCTCCGGCCTCTCTTCCGGCTCCCGTGCCCGAGTCGGTCCCCGCGCCCATGCCGCAGCCAGCCCCACCGGCCCCGGTTCCCGGCGTCGAGGCCGTCTCGGGGACCGTCCGCTGCGCCGCTTGCGGAGCCGAGAACCCCTCCTATGAGGCCTATTGCGAGGACTGTGGAGCCAGCCTGACGGCCGCTCGGGCCGAGGTCGAGACGTCGATCCCGGTGGCTGCGGTCCCCGTCGCAACCGAGGCGGTCGCACCAGCGCCCTCGCCTCGGCCCCGGCTCTCCCTGGTGGATGGGGGAGGCGAGTTCCCCTTGGACCGCGACGCCATGGCTTTGGGGCGCCGCTCTCCAGCCGACTCGATCTTCCCAGAAATCGACCTGACCGAGGCCGACACCGAATCCTACGTCTCGCGCCGGCACGGTCGCATCGTCCGCCAGGAGGGACGGCTCCTCTATGAGGATGTGGGTTCCTCCAACGGTTCCTTCCTGAACGGAAACCGTCTGACGGCCGGGGTCCAGGCCGAGATTCGCGAGGGCGATCGGCTGCGCCTGGGCAAGACCGAGATGATCTTCCTCGTCTGAGTTCTCGAGGGCACAGGCCCACCTGGAGGCAC
This sequence comes from bacterium UBP9_UBA1432, assembly GCA_002329445.1. Taxonomy (GTDB): domain Bacteria; phylum Vulcanimicrobiota; class Xenobia; order Xenobiales; family Xenobiaceae; genus Xenobium; species Xenobium purgamenti. The sequence continues at coordinate 30,021 of DCTU01000217.1, read as the reverse complement.
CAGATGGAACAGTCCGACATCCTGGGAAACTTGAAGGGTGGCCTCGGGCTGGCCGGCAAGCTGGCCGGCAAGGGAATCGGCGAGGTCTCGGGTCTGTTCAAGGGACGTGAGGACGGCGCCGCAGGGACCGACAGCGGTCTCTACTGGCGCCGTCCCTCCTCCCCGTCTGGGAAGGGGTTGTGCCCCGTGCTGGAGATCCTGGAGCCGCAGCACGGGGCCCGTTTCGGGGTGGGGATGGTCAAGAACCTCACCATGTCCCGGGCCGAGCGCGCCTTCGTGCAGGCCTGCTCGGAGCTGGTGCTGGGGAATCTGCCGGCTTCCCTGGAGCGCCTGCAGGACGCGGCGGCGCGGGACGCCCAGTTCACCGACGCCTACCTGCTGATGGGCTGTCTGGAGATCGAGTCCGGGAATCCGGTCCAGGCGGTGCGCACCTTCCAGAAGGCCCTCCTGTGCCAGCAGGGCCTGGGTCAGAGGATCCGCAGGTATCTTCCCTCCTTCCGGATGACCCTGCCCCTGACCGGGACCAGCTTCTTCAGCCTGGGGGCGGATCTTCTGGGGCTCAACCTCCTTCTGGCCCTGGCTCAGAGGCTCAGTGGCCGTCCGGACGATGGCCTGGCCACCCTGGCCCAGTTGCTGGGTGTCATGCCAGCCGAGCCCATGGCCCTCTTCTTCAAAGCCCTCTTCCACCTGGAGGCTGGGGAGTTTCGCCAGGCTGTGGATGATTTGAAGGACTTCCTGCCTGATTCGAACCTTCACGTGGCCGATCTGCTCCTGCTGGGGAAGGCCTGTGAAGGCCTGGGCGACACCCTGACGGCGACGGAACTGTACCGCAAGGCGCTGGGACGTCAGGGGCTGGACCCGCTTCTGCGTCTCGATCTGCGCTATTCGCTGGGCGAAGCCCTGGCCCAGGAGGGCTGGACTCGGGATGCCGAACAGGAGTTCCAGGCCGTCCGGCGTGAGTCGCCCGACTATCTGCCGCTGCTGGAGCGCCTGGGCGTCCAGAAGGGGACTTCTTTGCCCGTCGCTGCCGTCTCGCCGAAGACTCGCGAGGTCTCTGCCGGGGAGGCTCCACAACCTGGGGAACCCATTGTGCCGTCGGCCCTTGCGCCGCCGCCCGCCCTGCCACCGGCCACTCCCGGGCAGTGGCGGCTGTTCTCGGAGGAGGCGGGCATCGATCTGGTCCTGAGCGGGCAGCCTGTGCTCATCGGGCGGGAGGAGGGCGACCTCGTGCTGCCCGAGGATACTGCGGTCTCCTACTCCCACGCGCGTCTCTTCATGGAGGACGGGACCTATTGGGTGGAGGATCTGAATTCGACCAACGGGACCTGGGTGAACCGGCATCGCTTGAGCCGAAAGGTGGAGCTGCATCGAGGCGACGAGGTCCAGGCGGGCAATACCCGCCTGCGCTTCCTGTGAGTCGCTCCCCTGCGCCCGAGGCGGCCCCGGTCAGGGCGAGGTCTGTCCATGCGCGGGGAGGAACCCCTTCGTGAAGATCCGGTTCTGGGGCACTCGCGGCTCGATTCCCACGCCGGGGCCGGGTACCGTGCGCTACGGGGGCAACACCCTTTGCGTCGAGGTCCGCACTGCCGACGGGACCTTGCTGATCCTGGACGCCGGGTCCGGTCTGTTCCCGCTGGGACGCCACCTGCAGGCCACCGAACTCCGGCCCCTCCAGGCCCACATCCTGTTGACCCACACCCACTGGGATCACATCCAGGGCCTGCCTTTCTTCGCTCCGGCCCACGAAGCAGGGAATCGGGTCTGCGTCTGGGCGCCCAAGGAGCCCCGGCGCTCGATCCGGGATTTGTTGGAGAGCCAACTGGTCTTCAGCAATGCTCCCTTCCACCTCGAGTCGATGGCTGGCCAGCTCCAGTTCCGCGAATTGGTCGAGGAGGAGTTCCGGATCGGTGACGTCCGCATCACGACCCAGTTCCTGAACCACACGGTGCTGTGCCTGGGGTATCGGATCGAGGCCGACGGTCAGGTCCTGGTCCACTGCACCGACGTGGAACCCCACCTGGGCAGGCTCCTGCGCCGGGACCATCGGGATTCGGGTCGGCGGCTTCAGGACCGGGCCGCGATGCGGGCGTGCATCCTCCATCGGGAGGATGCACGCCTGGTCACTTTCGCCCGGGGGGCAGACCTCTATATCCAGGATTCGATGTACACCTCGGAGGAGTACGTCTCGCGCCGAGGCTGGGGTCACAGCCCGTGTGACTTCGCCACGGACGTGGCCCTGGCGGCCGAGGTCCGTCGCTTCGTCATGTTCCATCACGATCCCGACCATGAGGACGACTTCCTGGAGGGGATGCTCGAGTCGTGCCGGGAGCGGGTCTCGCAGTACGAGGCTCCACCCCAGATCCTGGGAGCCTGGGAGGGCCTGGAGCTGGAATTGTCGGCCTTCCCATGAAGGACGGCCGAGCGGCCCTGCGCAGGAAGTCTGTTCAGGAACGAGAACATCTGGCACGATCTCAAACCCGTCGAAGGGGGTCCTGTTCCATGAGGTTCCGACTTTCAGCCCTGGCTGGCTTCCTGGCTGCGGTCATGCTGCTGGCCCTGGCTGCGGACGCTCAGACCTTGTATGTCCGCAATCGGCCATTCCCGGACCGCGTCAATATCGGGGGCACTGTCTATGTTCCGGTCGAGAGGTTCCTTCAGGCACTCAAGGTCGACTGGTTGCCCCAGGAGGATGGGTCGCTGATCGTGACCCCAGGTCGCGGTCAGGGGACCCCGGTCACCGAGAAGACCTTCCTGATGCGCTCCGGCGAGCGTTCCCTCATCGTCGAGGGACTGGACCGCGGTCAAGAGATCTGGGTTCCCCTGCGCCCGGTGGCCGACTTGATGGGCTTCCAGGTGTTGTATACGCCAGAGACCGAGATCCTCGACGTCGTCGCCGGCCGTCCCATCACCGCCTCGGATCGTCAGGCCGCAGCCGAGATCGCGTCCGCCAACGCAGCTCGCGAGCAGGCCATCCAGGAAGCCTGGAACAAGCGACGCGAGGCCATCCAGGCCGAACGCAAGGCGCGTGAAGAGGCTGCGGCCGCCAAGGCGGCCGCAGAGGGTGAGGAGCCCGAGGCGGATTCCCAGGAGGGCGGCGAAGGCGCCTTCCCATCCGAGATGGATGCCCGGCCCGCCCCCCGCCCGTCTCCGGCTGCACCCGCACCCGCACCGGCTCCGGTCGCCTCGCCGGCTCCTCCCGCTGCTCCGGAGGCGCCTGCGAAGCCCGAGGCTCCCAAGCCGCCCCCAGAGGCCATGCTGATCGTGATCAGCCCCATGGCGGTGGCCGACTACTTCACCGGCACCGTGCGCTGCACGGCCCGCATCCAGAACAACGGGGAAGCCCCGGCCAGCGGAATCAGTGCCCAGGTCATCCTGCGCGGGCCAGATGGTTCCGTGTGGAATCGGCAGCGCGTCTACCGGGATGGGACCCTGGAGGTGGATGGGGTGTGGAATCTCGAGGCCTCCTATGTGCACCCGGACGGCAACGCGATGCCCCGAGGCATCCCCAGCGTGACGGTCGAGCTGGACTACCAGAAGAACTAGCCTCGGTCCGTTCCGGAGCGAAGAGGGTCCTGTTCGCGGGGCCCTCTTCTCGATCTCGTGGCCAGGGGATCCGCCAGACGGATCGCGGGTTCTTCCGGAATCTGCGGGAAACACTTCAAAGTTGCAGGGTTTGCGGGCATGTGCGCGAACCGGCCCGAATCGAATTCAACGCGCTTCCTGACCAGCGGTCGGGCAGCGGAACTCAGAGTGGAGGGTCTCATGATCTCGGTGAACGACTTCCGCACGGGGATGACCGTGGAGATTGATGGAGACCTGTTCCAGGTCGTCGAGTTCCTCCACGTCAAACCCGGCAAGGGCGCAGCCTTCGTTCGGACCAAGCTGCGGAACATCAAGACCGGCTACACCATCGAGAAGACGTTCCGGGGTGGGGAGAAGCTGCAGCGCGCCCATATCGAACGCCGCAAGATGCAGTTCACCTACGTCGAGGAAGACCACTACCACTTCATGGACCTGGAGTCCTACGAGGACATCCCCATCGAGAAGGCCCTCCTGGGGGACCAGGTTCAGTGGTTGAAGGACGGGACCGAGGTCGAAGTCTCCTTCCACGACGTCACCCCCATCGGGATCGACGTGCCCAACTTCGTCGAGCTGGTGGTCACCGACACCGAGCCCGGCTTCAAGGGAGACACGGCCACCGGTGCCACCAAGGCGGCCACCCTCGAGACCGGAGCGGTCGTCTACGTGCCGCTCTTCATCGAGGTCGGAACCAAGCTGCAGGTCGACACCCGGACCGGACAGTACCTGCGACGGGTCTAGACGTGTCCAGGGTCCTGGTCCTGGGAGCGGGGGCCATCGGGCAGTGGCTCGGTGGCCTTCTTGCGTGCTCCGGGGCCGAGACCCTCCTCCTGGCCCGACCTCCCCACCTTGAAGTCCTGAGCTCACGCGGTCTCCAGGTCGAGGGCAGCCCGGGAGGGTTTCCGGTCCGGGCCGTCGCCAGCCTGGAGGACCTCACTCCGGATGAGCGACGGTGCGACTGGCTGGTCCTGGCAGTCAAGACCTTCGCCGTCGAGGCCGCCCTGGCCGAGGCCCGCCAGGCCGGGTTGAACCCCACCCGCGTCCTGGCCATCCAGAATGGACTTGGCACCGACGACCAGGTGGCGGCCTGTTTCGGGAAGGCCAGGACCTTCGTGGGATCGGTGACCCGCGCGGTGGCCTGCCCGGCTCCGGGTGTCGTGCGCCCCGCGTCCCGGGGAGGACTGGCCCTGGCCCCCATGGCCCGCGGTGAGCATCCGGGAGACCTTCCGGCACGCCTGGCGGCCCACAGGGTTCCGGTCGCCCTGCTGGCCGACGCGGCAGCCATGAAGTGGTCCAAGCTGCTGTTGAACATGGTCGCCAACGCCTCCTGCGCCATCCTGGACCTGTCCTGCCGGCAGCTCCTGGTCGATCGGGACCTCTTCCGGGTCGAGTTGCAGGCCCTGCGCGAGGCCTTGCAGGTGATGGAAAGGAGGGGCCTGGTCGTGGTCGACCTCCCGGGCTATCCGGTGCGCCTGCTGGCCCGGGCCGTTCGCTGGTTGCCGGAGGCTCTGGCTTTCCACCTGCTGGGACCGAGCATGGCTTCGGGGCGGGGCGACAAGCCTCCCTCGCTGCTGCTGGACCTGCGGGCGGGCCGCGCCATGACCGAGGTGGCGTGGATGAACGGTGCCATCGCCCTGGAAGCCACCCGTCTGGATCTGGATGCTCCCGTGAACCGCTTCCTGGCCCAGACCTTGACGGCCCTGGCCCGGGGAGACCTGGCCCAGGGGACCTTCCGCCACGATCCTGGCTCCTTCCTGGAGCGACTGGCGACGGCGTCGTCGCCCGGCCAGGGGAAGGCGGGTGGGGGCCGTCGAAGCTCCGGGCCATGAGCCAGACCGATCCCCAGACCCGCCACCTTCAACCCGAAGGCGCCAGCCCCGTCCACACCCCGCGCCCCGAAGATGACCTGGTCCCCCGCTGGTCCCCGCCCGGTCCCGACCCCCATCCGCGCACATTGGAGGACACCTCCGGCGCGGGCGAGCCGGTCCTGGAGGTCCGCGGCCTGACCAAGAGCTACGGTTCGACCCTGGCCGTCAACGAACTGTCCTTGAAGCTCTATCCCGGGGACATCTTCGGCTTTCTGGGCCCCAACGGTGCCGGCAAGACGACGACCCTGCGGATGCTGGCCACCGTCCTGGCACCCGACGCCGGCGAGGCCCGCATCGCCGGGTTCTCGCTGAAGCAGGTGGCCGAAGTGCGCGCCCGCGTCGGCTTCATGCCCGACTTCCTGGGCGTCTACGATGACCTGCTGGTTCGCGAATACCTCGAGTTCTTCGCCCGTGCCTACAAAGTCCCGGCCCATCATCGCGACTTCGTGATCGCCGAGGCCTTGGAAACCACCCGGTTGACCCGCCTGGCCGAGAATCCGGTGGAGGGCCTCTCGCGGGGCCAGAAGCAGCGCCTGGGGCTGGCCCGCCTGTTGATGCATGACCCCGCCCTGTTCCTTCTGGACGAACCCGCGGCGGGCCTGGATCCTCGCGCGCGGGTGGAGCTGGCCGACATCCTCAAGGGGTTGCAGAAGAGGGGCAAGACCCTGATCGTCTCCTCCCACATCCTTTCGGACCTGGCTGATTTCTGCAACAAGGTCGGGATTCTCGCCAAGGGGCAGCTCCTGCTCTTCGGCGAGACCCGTCAGGTGGTCTCGCGCTTGCGGGGAACCCGCAGGGTCCGGATCCGCCTGCTGGACAGGGGAGAGGAGTGTCGGCTCTTCCTGGAAGGCGTTCCCGGGGTCCGGTCGGCGGCCTGGCAGGAGGAAGAACTGGTCTTGGAGTTTGCGGGGGAGGACCGGGAACTGGCGGCCCTGAACCGCCTGCTCTTTGAAAAGGGCTTCCCGGTCGTCCGTCTCGCGGACGAGGCCTGGGACCTCCAGGAGGTCTACCTCCGCATGACCGAAGGGATCGACCTGGAGTAGGCGTGGAACCCGGCATCCTCCTGGCAGGGCGCTATCGGGTCGAACGCCTTCTGGGCGAGGGTGCTTCGAGCCGGGTCTGGCTGGCTCGGGACACCCGCGAGCGAGGGCACGTCTGGGCCATCAAGGAGCTCGACTTCCGAGCCATCTCTCCGACGGACCGATCCGAAGCCCTGGAGCTCTTTGAGCGGGAGGCCGGAATCCTGCTTCGCCTGCGCCACCCTTCGCTGCCTCGGGTCATCCATCGCTTCACCCAGGATGGTCGCGAGTTCCTGGTGATGGAGAGGGTCGAGGGACCGACCCTGGCGGATGTCCTGCGCCAACGGGGCGAACCCCTGGAGGAGTCCCTGGTGGCCACATGGGGGGTGCAGATCTGCGAGGTCCTGGGATATCTGCACGGCCTGAGACCGCCAGTGGTCTACCGCGATCTCAAGCCTGCCAACGTCATGGTCTCGGTCCGTGGTCCCCTCAAGCTGGTCGACTTCGGGATCGCGCGCCCGATGCGCCCTGGCCGGCCCGGAGACACCACGGCCTACGGGACGCCGGGTTACGCGCCGCCCGAGCAGTACCAGGGCCGTGCTGAGACGCGCTCGGACCTGTATGCACTCGGCGCCACCCTCTTCGAACTCCTCACGGCCCGGGACCCCCAGCCCTTCGGCTTCGCCTTTCCCCCTGCGCGGGAGTTCAACCCGGCGCTCTCCCTGGAGATGGAGGACCTTCTGAGCCGCTGTCTTCAGGTGGATCCCGCCCGGCGCCCCGAGTCGGCTGCCGTGATGAGGGAGGAACTGGAGGCGCGTACCCGACAGACGCGCCACTGGCTGGCACGCCTGCTGGTCCGCCGACCTCGTCGGAATCTGGGCCGCGACTCAAGAACCTGAGGCGACTCTTCTTGGGGATCCGACACCGGACCAACAGGCAGTCGCGGGAAGGACCGGGACGGGAAGCCCCGAACGCGCCCCGATGCGTTCAGCCACCTTCAGGAACATCATTGCGTTGCTGGCCGGGCTTGCCCTCTTCGGTGCCTCGGGATGCGCCGCCCCCCAGGCAACCCACCACAGCGGACAGATCGGCCGCTTCTATGGGGAAGGGATCTCCTTCAGCGTCCCCCTGGTCTCCCTGGCCGAGAAGCCGGGCGGCGAGGACCGCTACTGGGATCTGCGCCGGGGCATCGACCGGGCCGTGGTCGTGGCCTTCAAGCCATTGGCTCCAGAGAGCGGCGGCTTTCGCGAGAACATGGTGCTGACGGTCCAGGACCTCGAAGGGAACCTCAGCCCGTCCGAGTTCCGCCAGAGGCAACTGGCCGAGTTGCGCAGCACCGGCACCCTGGTCGGCACTCCCGAGGAGGGGGAGGATGCGGTGGGTCCGTGGCTTGGCTTCTCCCGCCAGCAGGAGGGGCGCAGCGTGGCTTGTCGNNCCCGCCACTCCGGAGGGGCCCGCCCGAGGCTACGTGATGCTGGGAACCGCACCCGAAGGCCCGAACCTGGCCGGCGAGATTGCGGAATTCTCCCGCATCGCCTCCACGGTGCGCTTTGGCCGCCCTCCCACCGGCTTCCAGTTGATGGGGCAGGCCGTGGATCGGGTCGTGGCCGGCTTGGCGACGCGCAGCGAGCCCGCGGCCGAAGCCGCTCCGCCGAATGCCCGGAACCCTGCGCCGCCCGGGGATTCGGTCGTCCCGGACGGGGCGGAGGCCTCAGGGGCGCCGACCGGCCAGAAGGTTTCGCCCGTCCCACCCACCCGCTGACCCGGGGAACTCCTGACGTGTCGGGATGTTAGCATCCTGGCATTGGACGCTCGGGACGCGGGAAGGCTATCTTGAGAAGGATCAAACAGGCCCCGCCATGCCGGTGCGACTTGGCATTTCCTGAACAGGGTGATGCGGTTCCCGGCAGGTTTTCCAGGGAGGACTCACATGGACAGCATCAAGGTTCAGCCCGGCCAGAGCACGCAGACGCCTCTTCCCGGCGCCCGCCGGGCAGCCTCGGAACCCGGAATGTCGGTTCCCCGCGCCCAGGACTCGGTCCAGTTGAACCCCGCTGCCGGTCACATCAGTCCTGCGGCAGCCGCCACGCCGGCGACGGCCCCGGCTGGTCCGCCTGCGGCACCGGCGGGTGTTCCCGCTCCCGCTGCGGCCCCGCCTGCCGCGCAGGGAGTCCCCGAGACCCTCTTCCAGGAAGAGCCTCCGGCCCAGCCGGTGGATGAGCCCAGCGTCCCCGTGGCTCCGGCCACCTCGGCCGCGGCCCAGGAGGCTCCATCCGCCCCCAAGACCCACTCCTGGGTCCCCGACGAGAGGTCCAGGCTGATCCACACCCCGACGACGGTCAAGAATCTCGAGAAGCTGGCGCGTTCCGTCAAGCTCAATGAGAACGTCCTCATGACCGGTCCCACCGGTGCAGGCAAGACCTCACTGGTCAAGTATCTGGCCCATCTGACCAACAACGAGCTGCGCCGGATCAACCTCAACGACATGACCGATGTGGTCGAGATCGTGGGGGGCTACAAGCCCGGGAAGGATGGCCGCCCGGAGTGGCACGACGGCGTGGTGGTCGAGGCCCTCAAGCAAGGCCAGTGGATCCTCTTCGACGAGATCAACCTGGCCGAACCGGCCATCCTCGAGCGGCTCAACTCGCTTCTGGACGACGACCGTTTCCTGGTGTTGACCGAGAAGGGTGCCGGCGAGAAAGGACCCGAAATCGTTCGGGCCGACGAGAACACCCGCATCTTTGCAACCATGAACCCGGCCTCCTACGCCGGACGCAAAGACCTCTCTGCGGCCATGATGAATCGCTTCCACAAGACCTGGGTCGAGGGCATGAAGCCTGAGGAGATGGTCGAGATCATCCAGGCCAAGTCCAAACTGCCCGAGAAGACCATCCTGCAGATGGTCATGTTCCACAAGCAGATGGCGGACATGTCTGAGCACCGCCAGATCGGCAAGAAGGGGGGACCGTACCCCTTCACGCTGCGGGATGTCCTGAAGTGGAACAAGCGCGTCGAGAAGTTCGCCACCTCCGGCTTGAGCACCGAACAGATCCTCTGGAAGGAGGCTCGAGAGGTCTATCAGGCTCGCTTCATCAACGACGACGACCGCAAGGTGGTGGACGACGTCCTGGCCTTGACGTTTGGCAAGGCCAACGAGCCCCCGACCCGCGATCTCGACATCACCGTCGAGGAACAGCCCCAACAGGTGCGCATCGGCGAGGCGGTCCTGGACAAGGGCGAGGGGGGAACGCTGGTCCCTGACGAGTCGGCTCGCCTGTTCAATACCCCCTCCACGGTCCAGAAGCTGACGCGCCTGGCCAAGTCGGCGGCCTTGGACGAGCCGGTGCTGCTGGTCGGCCCGACGGCCTCCGGCAAGACCTCGTACGTGCGCTATCTGGCCCACCTGGACAACCGGAACCTGCATCGCTTCAACCTCAGCCTTCAGACCGACACCTCCGAACTGATCGGTGGCTACGTCCCGGCCACGGATCCGGCCACTGGCAGGCCCAAACCGGGCGAATACGCCTGGCGGGATGGCACCCTGATCACCGCCATGAAGAACGGCGACTGGGTGGTCCTCGACGAGATCAACCTGGCCGAGCCTTCCATCCTCGAGCGTCTCAACTCGCTTCTGGACGACGATCGGGCCATCGTGCTGACCGAGCACGACGGCGAGAAGGTCGAGGCCCACCCGGATTTCCGGGTCTTCGCCACCATGAACCCGGCCACGTCCCAGTATGCGGGGCGGCGCGACCTCTCCCTGGCCATGCGCAACCGCTTCACCGAGCAGTGGTTCCCCGAACTGACCGATGTCGGCGAGACGACGACCATCGTGGCCGGCTGGATGAAGAAGGTCGAGGGCGGCGACAAGATCGCCGAGCAGATGGTCAAGTTCCATTACGACATCCGCTCGAAGGTCGAAAGTGGCGATCTGGCCTCTGCCCGCAAGGACGGCTTCGTCTACACCCTGCGCGACCTGAAGGCCTTCTCGAAGTTCATGAAGGTCTTTGGTCCCGAGGCCGCCGACAACAAGCAGACCTTCGTGGACGGGGCCATGCATGTCTACATGGACGCCATCAGCGACGAGGAGGAGCGCAAGAACGTCGAGGCGCTGGCCCGGTCGTTCGCCGAGCAGCTCTGAGCCCGTTGGTCGGGGCAGGGTCCCCGCGCCGGGTGGTGTTTTTTCGGATGGTCAAACAAGGAGCCTCCAACGATGACTGAGATCCGCCGAGTGGACCTGGCGCCCGTCGAGGTGCGCCGAGCGGCCTTGTCCAAGGCCCAGGGCCCAGATCAGGCCCCTCCCCAGGACCGCGTGGAGCTGGGGGGGGAAAGCCGGCTGGCCAGGACCGCCCCGCCTCCGGCGTCGGCGGGTGCGGCGGCCCAGGCGCCCCCGTCCTCAGACCACACCCGCGACAAGGCTCTTGAGCGCGAACTGCGCCAGCGCCTGCATCGGATCGAGTCGATCGGCCGCTCGGTGGGCGGCGACTTCAAGATGCAGGTGAAGGAGGGGGCCGGCTGGGCCTACGACTTCACCAGCAACACGATCACCTACCGCTTGGAGGATCTTCAGGGCAAGCCGGCCGACTACGGGATCGGAGTCGTGCTCCACGAAGGTTCCCATCGCCTGTATTCTCGTTGGCTGGTGGAGAAGGAGATGATGGGCCACGAGCCCTTCCTCTTCCTGAACAACGCCGTCGAGGACCCCCGGGTCAACAACATCACGATCTCGCGCTATGCCGGGGCCAAGGACTACTTCAAGGTCATCTACGATGAGGACCTGTTCAAAGGCCGCTCGGAGATGCGCGAGCAGATGGCCCAGAGGCTGGTCGAGGCCTCCCAGGGCCGGATCACCCCGGACCAGGCCCGGCGCGTGATCGAGAAGTCGGGCATGCGGCAGCCCAAGCACATGCAGTTCGGCTTCGGGGTCATCTACGACTGGTACACCAATGGCCAGCGCGACCCCGACATCGTCGACCCCCAGGTCCATCAGGCCTTGGATCAGACCCAGGCTGACTATCGCGAGGCGATCCGCCTCAAGCGCGACGTCCTGAAGACCGATCTGGCCCCGTCGGAGGTGGATCAGCAGGCGCAGCAGTCCTACGACATCGTCAAGAACAAGATCTGGCCGGTCTACAAAGAGCTGATCCAGGACGACATCGACAACCTCTCGCAGGCCCTTCAGGGTCAGTCGGGGCAATCCGGTCAGTCGGGACAGTCCGGACAGACCGGACAGACCGGTCAGTCGGGTCAGTCGGGGCAATCGGGGCAATCGGGGCAATCCGGTCAGTCGGGGCAGTCCGGACAGACCGGTCAGTCGGGATCTGGCAGTCCGCAGGACATGCCCGACCTCACCCCGGAAGAGGCCCGCGAACTGGCCGAGAAGGTGCTCGGCGAGATGGACCGCGAGCTCAATGACAAGCTGGAGTCCCGGCAGGGGGACCTCAAGCGTGGAGGCGAGGCTCAGTCGGGCCAGAAGCCTGGCCAGGGTCAGCAGGGGCAACAGCCTTCCCAGCCCGGCCAGGGCGACCAGGCTCAGCCGGGCAATCAGGCCAACCAGGGCCAGTCCGGCAACCAGGCCCCGTCGGGCAACCAGGCCGGAGGTGATCCCAGCCAGCCTGGCGACCAGAGCGGGAACCCGGATGGAAGGGGGACCTCGGAGATCGACCTGCCGGATCTGGAAGACCTGATCCGCATGAAGCAGGAAATGGAGTCGATGTACGAGGGCTTGAAGTCCGACTACGATCGCTACCACGGTCCGGTGGCCCCCTACGCCGACGAGCTGGCGGGTGAGTTGAAGAACTTCCTGGCCGAGAACACCCGGCCCAAGTTCCAGCGGCAGACCTTCGCCTCGGGACGCAAGCTGGACATGCGCTCGGCGATGCAGGCGGAGGCCCGATACGAGCGGACGGGTGAGTTCGACCCCAACATCTGGTTGCGGCGGAACAACCCCACCGAGCGCGGCTATGAGTTCGTGTTCGTGCTGGACGAGTCGGGCTCCATGAAGGGCGACAACAAGTGGCGCAACGCCGTCCAGGCCCTGGTCCTGGCTGTCGAGGCGTTGGACCAGTTGGACATCGGCTTCGGTCTGCTCGGCTTCTCCGACACCCCCAAGGTTCACAAGGATCTCTCCGAGAAGTTCACCCTGGATTCCCGGAACTCCATGCTGGCCGATATCGAGAGTAGCCCTTCGGCCGGGACCAACGATTCGGACGCCGTCAAGTCGGCCATCGAGATGCTCCGGAAGGGCGACCCGGACAAGCGCAAGATCATGATCGTGATCACCGACGGCCAGGGCAAGGAAGACGAGCTCAAGGCCGAACTGGCCCGAGCCAAGGAGTTGGGGATCAACGCCATCGGGGTCGGGATCGACTCGGGGATGGAGCACGTCGAGAACGTCTACCCGGAGGCCGTCCTGGTCGATCGGGTCTCCAAGCTCCCGTCGCGTCTGGCCGAGGTCCTGCGCGAGCAGATCGAGTCCTGAAGCCAACGCTCCTCCCGGGCCAGGCCCGCCGGGGAGCAGAGGCCCGCTTCATGTGAGAAGGTGCGCCCCCGGCGCACCTTCTCACATGGGGGCAGCCTGCGGACTACAGCGCGAGTCGCGAGCTCACCGCTTCATCCAAGGGAAAGCGCCCCGGCCGCGAGTGGATGACCAGGCGCCAGTGTTCAGGGGGGGACACCCGGGTCCACTCGTGCCCGACCTGGACTTCCAAGGTGCCTTCTACGAGGAGTTGCTCGAGGAAGCGGAACAGGTCTCGGCCGGCCCGGCGGGTCAGCGTCATCAGGAGGACCCGGCCGGGGGCAAACGAGTCCTGGATCGAGCGTCGGATCTTCTCGGGCTCCAACGGGAAGGAGGAGTCGAGATGGACCACCTGCCGACCCGGCCAGGTCTGGGCCACGCACTCGAAGACGGTGGTCTCGGGAAGACCGTCCCCACCCAGGATGGCCCCGGGTTCATCCAGGCGGTCGACGCGCTGGAGGAAATCCAGGATTCGCTTCCGGGCTTTCTCGTGGTTCGGGGTGGGGTCGGTCATCTCGGTCCTCTCAGAGCTTCTCGATGGGATCCTGGGAACCCAGGGCGGTTTCCCGGTTCAGGGCCTCCCGGGCATGGGCCGGGCAACCTCGGGTCAGGTAGGCGCGCACCAGGGCCCGATAGAGCAGGGGGTTCTCCGGGTCCTTCCGCGACATCTCCTGCAACTGGTGAAGGTTCTTGTCCACCAGGCCTTGGGTGTTGTACAGCAGGAACATGTCCGTGTCGTCGATGCTGGTCGACCTGTTGGCCTTCTTGAGGGCCTCGTACTTCTTTTCGCTGCGTTCGACGAGCAGGGCCAGCGGTTGGGTCAGGACGCGGAAGGGGTACTTGCGGACCACGATCGAGTCGTCGGGCCCCAGGACCTGCCAGTAGTACAGGCTGTTGCGGGTCAACTGGACCGGGCCCTGGTAGGGGAACTTGTATCTCGGCTCGGTGGAAGTGCCCTCGTACAGGAACTCGTCCCATTCGTTGAAGAACTGGAACCGGTATCTGGGCAACTGGAGGTCCTTGCAGTAGAAGACCGGGGGGGAGGTGGTGGCCTTGACCCAGGCCGAGAGGAAGACTTCCTCCTTGTCGTAGGCCCCGGGTTCATCCGCCTGCGTGAAGTCGGCCACGCGCAGTCGACGCAGCAGCATGTAGGGGATCTCGATCTGCCCCCGGCTGCGGCGGTTGGTCTCGGCCCGGCGCACCGAACCGTCGTCGGACTGAAGATTCTTGAAGGCGACCTTGGCCTGGCCGGTCGGGTCCAGGACCTCCAGGTGGTTGTCGAAGAAGAACAGGACGACGACCTTGCCGTCGTTTTCGGTCTGGATCCGGTCTTCCGGCCGGAGGAGCTCCAGCAGGTAAAGAGGGCGCCAGTCGCCGTTGACGTTCTTCACCTGGGCCTGGCCCAGGACCTGGGACACGATGGCCACCGGCATGTTCTGGGCCAGCTCTTCCTGCTCGCTGGCCCGGGTTCCCGCCGGTGCCACGGCCAGGAGCAGCCCCATCAGCATTCCAAGGATGAGGAGTCTTCTTCTGGACATGATGCCTCCCATCAACCGGGAGCAGGCCACCCCTGGGTGGTTGTCCCCCGGTGGTTCTTGCCTGTCATGCGCTTCGAGGCGGGGAAAGGCGCCCCCTTCCCGGACTCAGTGCCCGCGAGGGCGGGGGCCCAGGGCGGTGAAGGCCAGTCCGACCAGGCCGCCGCCCAGGTGCCCCCAGTTGTCCAGGGGGATTCCAAGCACGTCGGACAAGGCGAAACCCAGCACCAGCAGGAGGCCCAGGACAATGCCAATCCGGCGTGCGCCGGCTTCCTCGACCAGACGCCAGCGCCAGGACAGCCCGACATAGGCGGCTCCGACTCCAAAGAGCGCCGTGGAGGCCCCCACCCCGGGAACCGGATTGAAGGCCCAGGACAGGATGTTGCCACCCAGGGCGGCCAGAATATAGAGCGCCAGGAAGCGCCGCGTGCCCAGGATGCCCTCCAGGGGCGGGCCCATGTTCACCAGGAAGTACATATTGGCCAACAGGTGCCACCAACCGGCGTGCAGCAGGACCGGCGTCAGGAAGCGCCACAGCTCGAAGGTGTCCAGGACATTGGCATGGTTGCGCAAGGCCGACCAGATGAGGGTGGGCAGCGGTTGCGGGAGCAAGGACGAGAAATCCGGTGGGGCGAGCAGATAGACCGCGACGGTCAACGCGGTCAGTCCGGTCACCGCGTGGGCCAGGGGCGAGTAGTTGGAGAAGCTGACGGTGTACTTCTGCTGGATTTCCTTCTGGAAACTGGCGCTGATTCGCCCCGTGCCGTTGCAGGATGGGCATTGGACGGGGCAGGCAATCGTCTTGAGGCCGTTGCAGATCCGACAGGTGGACTCCATCCCGCGCGGTGAGGTCCGGCTGCCCTGGCCCTGACATCCCGGGCAGGTTGCCTGGCCGGTCCCCGAACAGTCGACGCAGCGACCGGAGCCTTCGCAGCGGGGGCACGGCCTCTCCATGCCATTGTGTTCTGCCAAGTTGCCTCCTGGGTCTTTGAGGTCTTGTCGGCCCCTGCCGGGAAGGAACGCGGTTCCTTGCAGCCAAGAAAGGATGTCGATCGATCTGGGACCCGCGCCGACGCCGGGTCCGGAGGGAGCCGAGGCGATGACTCTTCTTGCGCGGGCTGCCGCGCTCCTGGCTGTGGTGGGAATTCTTGCAACCGCGGGCCCTGCCCGCGCAGACTCCACCTGGGCTGAGACGCGATACGTGGACGGGAAGCCCCAGACTGTCTACACCAATAGTGGGGCTGCCACCTTCCGGCGTGAGATCCGCCAGGAAGGCAGCACGCTGCGAAATTCGCGGCCGGCCCTCCGACCTCGCACCTTCCAGGAGCTGCCTCCCGGGACGCCGGCAGCGACCGGAGCGGTGCCCCGCGAGTTTGCCTTCAGCACGTTTGATGCCGGGAAGAGACCGCCGCGTCCTGTCTCCTGCCTGGCCTGGGTTCGCGACGCGTCCGGCCAGATGGTTCGCCGCATCGCCCGGGTCGATCTCAACGAGATCATCATCCGGCACGCCCGGACGCACAACGTGGATCCCCTGCTGGTGGAGCTGGTGATTCGCCATGAATCGAACTTCAACCCGCAGGCCGTCTCGCCCGCCGGAGCCCAGGGCCTGATGCAGTTGATGCCGGGCACGGCCGTCGGACTGGGAGTCGGGGACCCCTTCGATCCCGACCAGAATGTGGGCGGTGGGGTGCGCTACATCGCCAACCAGTTGCGGCGCTTCAAGGACGTTCGCCTGGCCCTGGCAGCCTACAACGCCGGTCCGGGCGCTGTTCTGGAGTATGGGGGTGTGCCTCCGTATGCCGAGACGCGCTACTACGTGGACACCATCTACTCGGAGTATCGCACCTGCCTGGCAGCCCGAAGCCGGACGCGCTCCAAGTGAGGTCTTGCCGGGCCCGCCGCCTGGCCCGACGGGGCCATCGGGAACTGGAGGGAGGGTGCTGAACCTGGGTCGAGACCGAGCTCGTCTGCACAAGACCTGGTGGGCCGCTGCGATCGTTCGTGGCCTCCTGGCGGTTGCGCTCCTGGTCCTCCTGGCGGAGCCCTCAAAGGCCCAGCCGACCTGTTCTGCTTGCGGCAAGCCGTTGGTGGGAACTTATTACCGACTGGCCGATGGTCGACGACTCTGCCCCGCGGACTACGAACGGCTCGGCCCCCGTTGTGTCACGTGCGGGGCCCTGATCGTCGGGGCCTACGTGGTTCTGGATTCCCGGCATACCGTGTGTCGGGCCTGCCACGAGCGCTTTCCTGCCTGTTTCGTGTGCGGATTGCCCTCTGGTCGGTCCGGCCGGCGGCTATCCGATGGACGGGCCTTGTGCGCGGAGCATGTTCGGCAGGCGGTGGTGACGACCAGTCCGGCCGAAGCGGTCCTGCATCAGGCCAAGAACGTCGTGCTGGCAGCCTTGGGGCCGCAGATGCGCCTGGAGCATCCCGTCGACGTGGTTCGGGTGGTGGATGGAGCCGCCCTGAAGCGCCTGCTGGGGCGCCGAGCCCAGGCGGACGGCCATGTCCTGGGCCTTTTCCATCTGCAGGTTCAAGGCTTCAGTCGTCGCTACACGGTCTATTTCATCAGCGGCTTGCCGCGAGAGAGGCTTCTGACCGTGGCTGCCCACGAGTTTGCCCACGCCTGGCACAGCGAGCAGAATGCCCGCTATCTGGAATGCAGCAGCCGGATGCGCGAAGGGTTCGCCGAGTGGGTGGCCTTCAAGGTCAATCAGCACCTCGGTCGCCAAAAGGAATGCGACCGGATGCTGGCGGAGAAGTCCGGCCCCTACGCCGAGGGGCTTCGCCATTTCCTTCAGGTCGATCGCCAGGCGGGGGCCGCCGCGGCCCTGGCCCTGGCCCGAACGAGGACCGATTTTTGAGGGCACTGGCCCTGGGGACGCTGGCCTGGTTCTCGCTGCTGGTCGGGCCGCTGGGGGCTTCCGGTCTGCCGGTCACGCCAAACTGCGACTGCGATGGCCGCAATCTCTCAGGCGAATGCAACTGCAACAAGCCCCTGGACGATGAGTCGGCGCGTCAGGTCCTGGACTATGTGGTCTTCCTCCTGGTCCGCAAAGCCGGTCCTGAGATGCGCCTGGACCCCCTGCCTTCGGTCCGGATGGCCGCGGCCGAGGAACTGCGCCTGGAAGGCGGAGACGTGGCCCTGGCCACCTGTCAGGGGACCGAGATCCGCCTGGGGCGCTGGCTTCGCCGTCCCGAGGCCCTGGTCGTGCTGGCCCACGAATACGGACATGCCTGGCAGGATTCCCGGAATCTCCGATGTCGACAACTGACCGAGCGGTTCAGCGAGGGGTTCGCCTCCTGGGTGGCCCACGTGGTGGCCCGCCAGACCGGGTACCTGCGAATCGCTGACCGCATTCGCCGGCAGTCGGGGCCGGTCTATCAGCAGGGGCTGCAGGCCTTCCTGGATTGGGAGGAGACCATCGGAGTGGTCCGGCTTCTGGAACTGGCCGCTTCATGGTCCGATTTCTCGGGAGAAGGACCGCCCCTCGAGGCACCTTGAACCGAGAGATCAACCGAAGCTGGGCGGGTTCGCTGTCGGGCCTGGCGGTCGGCGGGAAGGGGGAGTCCCCCCTCCTGAACGAATGAACCCGGAGCAACCCGACGAATTTGTAACACCACGATGACCGACGAACATCATCGCAGGGAGGCATGACGATGGAGCCCGAGCGCAAGCCGATTCTCCAAGGAGAATACAAGCTGGTGAAGATTCTGGAGTGCTATGACTACAGCAATCTGTATCTGGCGGTCTCCCTGCACAGCTCCGAGCGCAAGTATGCCATCAAGGAGGTTCGGGTGGAGGGCGGTCAGGGGTCCGATGCGCATCGGGAGATCATGGACTATTTCCGCACGGTTGCAGCTCCCTACGTCGAGGTCCAGCATCCCGGCTTGACGACCCTGAAGGATTATTTCTTCGAGAACGGGGCCGAGTACGTGGTCTTCGACTACGTCCCGGGACATCGGCTGGGCGAAGTCATGTCGATGCGGAACAGGCCCTTCCTGGAATCCCAGGCCATCGATGTGGCCGTCAAGACCGCCGTCATCCTGGATTGGATGCACAACCACAGGCCGCCGCTCTATTTCGCCGATCTCAACCCCAACAACGTCTTGTTGACCCAACGCGGCGATGTCATCTTGACGGATTTCGGTCTGGGTCGGCTCCTGGCGCCTCGCTCACCCGAGGAACCCCGTCTCGGGACCCGTGGTTATGCGCCACCCGAGCAGTGCGGCCCGGAGGCGGTCATCGGCAGGTCCAATGACGTGTATGCCCTGGGCGTCCTGATGCACCAGATGGTGACGGGTCATGACCCGATGGTCCAACCGGGCGTCCTGGCTCCGAGTGCGCAGGTCAACCCGGCGATCAGCGAGGATTTTGCGAACATCGTGCGGGTGGCGACCGATGTCGATCCGGCCCAACGCTATCTCGAGATGAAGGACATGCTGGCCCACCTCAAGGCGCTTTCGCCACGCCGACTGCGCCCCCTCAAGGAGGAGGGAGGCTTCCTGCAACGCCTCTGCCGGACCCTGGCGCGCCCCTTCACCGACCCCGACGACTTCAACTGAGCGGCTTTTTTTCAGGTCGGGAGCTCTTCCGGTGAAAGCTCCCACAGTGCTGCCCGGAATCGGCCGTCCACCAGACCGCTCTGGTCCACCTGGTGGCCTTGCCCGGCCAGGTCGGCCAGATAGCGGTGGGCAATCGCCTCGGGGGGAAGGTCCGTCTCACATCTCAGTTCGCTGCCTGGGACGGGGCTGTTCGCCTGGTCCAACAGGCACAGACCCCAAGCCTTCAGGTGCCCGCTCAGCATGAGAGCCTGTCGACGGCAGCGGACGGCCTCTTCGGTCCGGCCCCTGCCCAGGAGGTGCTGGGCCTTGTGACTCCAGGTGTCCGGGTCCCGAGGATCCAGCTCCAGCGAACGATCAAAGGCGTCCAGGGCCTCGTCGGGGCGCATCGCCTGCTCCAGAAGCAGACCGCGGATGGCCCAGAGCCTTGCTTCCTGGGGGGCCAACGCCAAAGCCCGGTCCAGGCAGGACAGGGCCGGCTCGGGTCGGGACAGGTGGCACAAGGCCAGGGCCCGGTTGCCCAGGAGGACGTAGTCGTCGGGCGTCAACGCCAGCGCCCGGTCGAAGCTGTCCAGGGCCTGTCGACAGCGGTGGAGGGCCAGGGCGGCTTCGCCCAGGTGGTTCCACAGGTGGGCTTCCTCGGGCGTTCGGGTCACCGCCGTCTCCAGGGCTCGGACAGCCTCTTCGGAACGGCCCGCCTTCAACAGGGCGATCCCCAGGTTGGCGGTCACCCTCGGGAAGTCGGGGTCGAGCTCCTGAACCCGGGCGAAACACTCCGCAGCCGTGGCCGGGTCTTCCTCCACGAGGGCCGCGCCCCGCTCGAACCAGCACCCCGGGTCCTGGGGCAGGGTGGAGGTTGCCTGCTCCAACGTCTGGAGGGCCTCCTGGATCTGGTCCAGATCCAGGAGCAGGCTGGCCTTCAGCCTCCAAGCTTCTGCCAGCGTGGGATTCAGGCGCAGGGCTTCCTCGACCGCGCTCAGGGCAGCTTCCGTCCGGTCCTGCTCATCTTCTTCGCCGGCTCGTTTCAGCCACGCGTTGGCATCCATCGGTTCCTGGCTCATGAGGGGGGGCCTTTCCCGCCGTCCGTCACATCTCCTGGTCTTCGCCCCGCCTCTTCCGCCTTTCCCTCGATCGACGATCTGCCGCATTCAAGCCGGTGCTGCTAGAGGGCGTGCGGCATTCTGGATCCCTCACTTGAGCATGGGTCACTCAAGTCATTTTGAGGCGGGAGGTAGGGATGGATCGCATCCTGCTTGAAAGGCACGCCGTGAACACTCGGCCGGGGGGCACTGCTCGACTTGTGGACCTCGTCTCGGCCCTCGGCCGCCTCAGCCGGGGGACGGTTCTTGAGGGCGATCTTGCCGAGGCCCTGGGGCTGCTTCTCCAGGCCCTGCAGGCTCAAGCCGGCTGGTTCTTCACCCGTGCCAACGGTTCTTCGACCTTGGACTGTCGGGCCCAGGCCGGCGAGCCCGGAATGCTGCGCACCCTCCTTCCGGAAGTCCAGGCCCTGGCGAGTCGGGCCATGGATTCCAGGAAGGCTGAAGAGGCCGTCAGTTCACCCGGCATGGCCTGCAAGGTGGTGTGTTTCGACGGCAAGACCCGCTCTGGGGCCGTGATCCTGGCGCGAGAGTCGGGGCATGATCCGTTCTCGGAGCCTGAGCGCCTGGTCCTGGCCGGATTCTGCGAGACCCTGGCGCGCGTGGTGGGTTGGCCAGGCCTGGAGAACAGCCTGGCGGAGGCGAATCACGAACTGGCCCGGCGCGAATTCCGGCTGTACACCATCAACCACGTCGCCCGGGTCTTGGGGTCGGTCCTGGAGCTGGAGGACCTGCTCAAGCTGATCTGCGACATGGTCTGCGAGATCATGACGGCCGAGTCCGCGCTGATCTGCCTGCACCTGGAGGGCGACGGGGTTCTGCGGACTCGCATGGGCAAGTTCCTGGGCCAGAAGGGCTCACCGGAGTTTGAGGTCCTGCTGAGCGAGGCCTTCCTGGATTGGATCCGAGGTTTCGAGGGGCACACCGCCCCGCTGGTCTCCAGCCTGGCCCCCGATGTGCTCGGAGTCCTGCCGGCCCTGTCGGCTCAGTTGGACGCGCACGGGCTGCTCCACTTTGCGCCGCTGACCTACAAGGATCGCTTCATGGGGCTTCTGGCCGTGGGTCGCAAGTACACCGGCGAGGCCTACGCCGATCGGGACCGCGAATTCCTCTCCACCCTCGCGCCCCTGGCCTCCAACGCCATCTCCAATGCCCACCTGTATGACCTGGCCATCCACGACTCCACCACCGGCCTGTACATGAGCCACTACCTGCGCCAGCGGGCCATGGAGGAGACCAAGCGAGGGCGACGCTACGGCTTCCCCGTCTCGTTGATCATGTTCGATGTCGATTTCTTCAAGCAGGTCAACGACACGCATGGCCATCTGGTGGGTGACCAGGTCCTGCGCGAACTGGCCTCGGTGCTGCTGGACGGGAGTCGTCGCGACATCGATGTGGTTTCCCGCTATGGGGGCGAAGAGTTCATGATCCTGCTGCCCGAGACCGACCTGCAGGGCGCACTGGTCGTGGCCGAGAGGGTCCGCGCCAGCGTCGCGGCGCATGAGTTCTGCGCCGGGCAACTGCAACTGACCGTCAGTGCCGGAGTGGCCAGCATGCCGGAGGATGGCAACACCCACGAGGAGCTGCTGGCCCAGGCCGACGAACAGTTGTATCGCGCCAAACGGGGCGGAAGGAACTGCGTCTTTCACCGGGGCAAGACCTCGGCGCCCGTCTGAGCCGTCCGGAGTCTGCGGGAGTGGCGAAACGGCAGACGCACGGGACTTAAAATCCTGCGCCGCAAGGCATGAGGGTTCGAATCCCTCCTCCCGCACCAACGAAGAAAGCCCCGCACGGTCGGGGCTTTCGACTTGGATGGGGGAGAGGAGGAGGGGAGACGTTTCCAGGGGTTTACAGGCCTGTCTTGGCGTTTGATTCGGAAAGCGATTCGGAAACCGGAAAGCCCCCCTCCCGGTCAGGGGAGAGGGGCTCAGAGGTCAGGTTGTGGTCGTGGGTCAGGCCCGAAGTCTCATGACCCCGGAGACGATGGCCCCTGCGATGGCCACGGCCTCCTGCAGGTCGATGCGCCCGTCGTCCTCGACCAGCTCTCTCAACAGGTCCTCGTCACTCGCCAGCGCGGCCTTGCGCAACGTCTCCAGAAATGGCACTCTCGGATCGGCCATCGGCAGGGTCCTCCTTGGTAGCTTGTATTGGTTTCAAACCACCAGAGGCCACGCCGATGGCCTTCTTGTCAAGTTCCGGAAGTTACACCACCTCCTGAGACATTACCGCCATCGCAGATAGCATGCGCGACATCGAGAGGTGCCTGACAGAGGAAGAGCACACCGAAGAAGCCGAGCATCTTGCCACGCCAGGGCCCTGAACCGAGGCGCATCAGGGGGTGGTTCGGGGACCGGATCCTTCTACGATGCCTTCCGAGGGCGGAATGACACGTCCAGATCGCAGCCGAAAGCCCTGGCGATTCGGTCGAGGGTCTTCAGCGTGGCGTTGCACTTGTCCGGGTTCTCCCACCGCTGATAGGTGGTGTAGGGAATGTCCAGCAGGGCAGCGGCCTGCTTCTGGGTCATGTTGTTTCGCTGGCGAAGGTCGCGAATCAGGAGGGCCACTTCAACCTGGGGATCCGGATAGACCCAATCCCACTCAGGTCCTTCCGGAAGAGGCCCGGGTTCATCGATGGGGGCCCGCATGTCATGTTTGGCCAGAAGACACCCCGTGAGGGCATCTCGCGCCATTTCGTGGGCTTCTTCCAGGGTGTCGCCTTGGGTGCAGATACCGATCCCGTTGCTATTGATGTCGGGGATCCAGACCGTGAACCCCTCCGGATCCTCCGGGTCGTGGTAGAAACGGGCTGGATAGCGAAGGCGATCCACTTATCCCACCTCCTCGATCGTCTTGATGGCGCGGATGACGAGCCCCTTCTTGAGGTCCTTGCTGGCGTGATAGGGGACGGAGAAGGTGTGCCCCTTCTTGCCATAGATGTGGTGGCTGCCCCTCACGCGCAGGAGGCTCCATCCCGCCTCTTCGAGCCGCCGCATCAGCTCCCGCGCCTTCACAAGCCGACAATACATCATTCATGATGCATTGTCAACAGAGTCTCATACCCCCGGCGAAGAACTCCCCCAATAACACGAACGCCCGGGCCGGAGCCCAGGCGCCGCAGGTGGTGACACCCTGCAGGCTCGCCGCTCCGGGGCCGGCCCCTGCAGGAGGTGCCAGTGGCCTTCAAGTGGAGGTCTGTCCCGAAGGGCCCTCGCGGCCTGATTTTCGCGGACAGGGAAGACGGGATCCGGGTCTACGGGGTTCGGACCTCGGAGGTGGACGCCACGGGGAAGCGCCGGGACATCAAGCGGGCGGTCGGCATCTCGAAGGACGCAGCGTTGGCCGATCTCCACCGCCAGCGACTGGCTGATGAGCGGGCCAAGATGGGGGAGAGGCTGGGAATGACCCCTCCGCCGGATGAGGGGCTGACGCTGGGAGAACTGTGGGACCGGTTCCGAGATGAGATGGTGTCCCTGGAGGGCATCGGCCCGAACTACGCTCAGTATGCCGCCGAGTGGCTCGAGGCCCTGGGGGAGGAGCGTCGGATCCTCAGCATCCAGCCTGGGGACATCCGGTCGTGGATGCGCGCAGAGGCGAAGACCCTGACCCGCTACGGGACCCCCTACAAGCCGGCCAGCATCAACCGCCGCCTGGCCATGCTGCGCCGGCTCTTCAACCTCGCCCAACGTGACCAGGTGACCCGGCACCAGCCCGTTCCGCGGAACACCCTGCTGCGCGAGAACAACAAGCGCAGGCGATTCCTCCAGGAGGGCGAGCTGGACCGCCTCCGTGAGCGATGCGCTCCAGAATTCTGGATGATGATCGAGGTGGCCCTGCTGACTGGATTGAGGCGGGCGGAACTGTGTCGGCTCGAGTGGAGGGACCTGGACCTGGGACGGGGCCTGTTCCGGGTGCGAGCCTCGAAGCGCCACGAGGATGAGTGGCTGCCCCTGCATCCTCGGGCCACCGAGATTCTGGCCCTGGCGCAGTCCGCGCACCGTCAGCGGGGGCAGAGGGTGTTTCCTGGCTGGACCCCGAACACCGTCACGAAGAGATTCCAGGGGCTCTGTCGTCAGGCTCTGCTCGTGGGTCAGGCGCGGAGGGTGGGCGGCCCGTCGAGTCGACTCTTCTTTGAGAGATCTTTCGGCCTCCAGGACAATCATGCCGCCTGGAGGAGCGGAGTCGAGGTGGAACCCTCCGCTTGCTTGGGGGTGGGCCAAGAGACGGACCGGCGTGGTGTGGGGAGACCAAGGGGCATGGCATGGTTGAGTTCTTTGTTCGCTTCAATGCGGCCGAGGCGTTGGAGCCTGTGACGGCCCATGCCGTGGAACTGGCCCGGAAGACTCCGGGGTATTCCACGGACGGGCTCTCCCATATGGTCCGTTGCGGCCTGACACCCGGCACCTGCGAGGCCATCCTGGAACTCCTGGAACTCCTTCGGGACTGGGATGGGCTGGAATACTGGTTGGACGGGGACGCCCTGGAGGACCCCGAGGAGGTGGTGTGCCGGATCCACGAGGAGATGGACCTGGGCGAATCCGGCCACCCCGCGTGGGCGACCCGAGCGACCCGCTGCCCCATCCTCCGAGCTTCCTGACGCTCAGGCCCCTTCGGGCACGCGATGGCTGAAGACCTCCTGGTCGGCGAAGGAGACGGGGTCTTCGACCGGCTCGAGGTGGGTGACCAGGACCAGACCCGGCAGGGCCGCACGCATCGCCTCTTCCACTTCTTCCAGGAGATGGTGCCCCTTCTGGACGGTCCATCGGCCTGGAACCAGGATGTGGACCGAGGCGAAGCGCCGGGGCCCGGCCTGACGCGTGAGCAGGGCGTGGTACTGGGTCCCTTCCGGCAATGTCCGGTCCAGGACTGCCTCGAGGGCCTGGCGTTCTTCCAGGGGCAGGGCCGGGTCCATCAAGCCGTGGACCGC
The DNA here is from genome assembly GCA_002329445.1 of bacterium UBP9_UBA1432. Taxonomy (GTDB): domain Bacteria; phylum Vulcanimicrobiota; class Xenobia; order Xenobiales; family Xenobiaceae; genus Xenobium; species Xenobium purgamenti. Next base: position 4,919 of record DCTU01000217.1, on the reverse strand, counting down.
CTTGCGGATCAGGTCTGCTCCGGTGTGCAGGATATGCGCGGCGACCAGGAGGGCGATCAGCGGGTCCAGGACCAACCATCCGGTCCAGGCCACGGCGGCCACCCCGGCCACCACGCCGGCCGAGGTCCAGACATCGGTCATGAGATGCTGGGCATCAGCCTCCAGGACCGCCGAGCGGTATTGCCGTCCTGCACCGCCCAGGATCCGGGCGACGCCCAGGTTGAGAAGGGCGGCCAGCACCGAGATCCCCAGGCCCAGGCCGATCTCCTCGATGGGTTGGGGGGCCTGCAGCCGGTTCCAGGCCGGGACCGCGATGGCGGCGGAGGCCACCAGGATCAAGACGCCTTCAGCTCCGCTGGCGAAGAACTCCGCCTTCTCGTGGCCGAACTGATGTCCCTCGTCGGGAGGTCGGGCGGCCACGACGAGGACCCCCAGAGCCATCAGGGCGGCGGCCAGGTTGATCAAGGACTCCAGGGCGTCCGAGAGCAGGCCGACCGAGCCGGTGACCTGCCAGGCTCCGAGCTTCAGGGCCATCGTGGCCAGCGCGGCCGCAATCGACAGCCCGGCGAATCGGGTCAGCGAGAGCCGGCCATCGGCAGGACAGCTCAACCCAGGTCGCTGGGAGACTGGAGCCAGTCGCTCTCCAGGTCGGGTTGCTTGACGGTGATCACGGGGTGCGCAGAACGCCCGTTCCCGGCGTCGCGCGCGGCAGGGCCCAGCAGATCCTCCAGCTCGGAGGCCTCAATGACCTCCTTCTCCATCAGGACTCGCGTCAGCAGATCGAGCTGCTCGCGATTCTCGGTCAGGATGGTGCGAGCTTTCTCGTAGGATTCGGAGACCAGGCGGTGGACCTCGGCGTCGATGGTGCGCGAGGTCTCCTCCGAGAAGTTGCGGTTTTCCACGATGTCCCGGCCCAGGAAGACCTTGCTCTGCTTGCGCCCGAAGTGCAGCGGACCCACGGTGGGACTCATGCCGTAACGGCAGACCATGTCCCGGGCCAGCTCGGTGGCCCTCTCGATGTCGTTGGAAGCCCCGGTGGAGATCTCGTTGAAGACGATCTCCTCGGCCACCCGCCCACCCATGAAGACGGCGATGTTGGCCAGAAGCTCGGCCCGGGTCATGTTGTAGCGATCCTCGTCGGGGACCAGGGACGTGACTCCCAGTGTCATTCCGCGGGGGAGGATGGTGATCTTGCGGACCGGATCGGCCTCGGGGATGGCCCGGGCCACCAGGGCGTGACCGCCTTCATGATAGGCCGTCACCTCCCGCTCCTTCTCCGAGATCACCCGGCTCTTGCGCTCGGGTCCCATCAACACCCGGTCGATGGCCTCGGTGCAGTCGTCCATCTCGATCCGGTCCTTGCCCACCCGGGCGGCCAGCAGGGCGGCCTCGTTGAGGAGGTTCTCCAGGTCTGCCCCCGAGAAGCCCGGGGTGCGCTGGGCCAGATCCTGAAGGTTGATGTCTGCGCCCAGGGGCTTGCCCCGGCTGTGCACCTTCAGGATGGCCAGACGCCCGGCGATGTCGGGTTTGTCGACCACCACCTGGCGGTCGAAGCGGCCCGGCCGCAGCAGGGCCGGATCCAGGACATCGGGCCGGTTGGTGGCAGCCAGGACGATGACCGCGGGGGTGGCTGGAGAGGAGTCGAAGCCGTCCATCTCCACCAGCAACTGGTTGAGAGTCTGCTCGCGCTCGTCGTGCCCGCCTCCCAGGCCGGCTCCGCGTTGGCGTCCCACGGCGTCGATCTCGTCGACGAAGACGATGCAGGGGGCGGATTTCTTGGCCTGCTCGAAGAGGTCCCGGACGCGCGAGGCCCCCACCCCGACGAACATCTCGACGAAGTCCGAGCCGCTGATGTAGAAGAAGGGGACCCCGGCCTCGCCAGCCACGGCGCGCCCCAGGAGAGTCTTGCCGGTGCCCGGAGCGCCCAGCAGCAGCACGCCTTTGGGGATGCGGGCGCCCAGGGTCTGGTATTTCTTGGGGAACTTCAGGTAGTCAACCACCTCGGCCAGCTCTTCTTTGGCCTCTTCCACTCCGGCGACGTCCTCGAAGGTGACCTTGACCCGGTTGTCGGAGACCAGCTTGTGCTTGGAGCGGCCGAAGGCAAAGGCCTGGTTTCCCGAACCGGAAGCCTGACGCATGATCAGCATGAAGAACAGGAAGACCAGGATGAAGGGAAGGCCCTGCAGGATCACGACCCACCACTCGATCCCTTTGTCCTGCTTGACTTCGGTGGCAACCTTGTGCTCCAGGAGCACCTCTTCGGGGGCCGGCTTGACTTCCCGTCGGAAGGTCGTCTTGAAGTTCTCGGGCTTGCCGGCCTCGGGCTTGCTGAAGGTGCCGGTGATCTGGTCTCCCTTGAGGGTGGCCGTCGCGATGCGGCCGTCACGGACGGCCTGGACGAAGTCGCTGTACTTGAGATCCTGGGCCGGAGAGTGGGACTGCACGGCGTTGAGGACCATGAGCACGGCCACGCTCAGGGCGATGATCAACATCAACTGTCGCAGTGGCTTAGGCAACCGAAAATACCTCTCTTCAACGCCGTGCCGCCCTGTCCAGGCGGCACTCCAGGATGCTTGGGGCGGGGGCTTCCATCCGCAGCGCGGGACCCCTGCCTGATGGGGGCTGGAGAACAACAACCCTCCCCGCCGGGACGACTCCGGTCAGGGGGGGCGGTGGGGGGCTTCGCAAGCCGGGCAGCGCCATCATAGCATGGCCCTTGGAGGCGGGACAACGCGGGGCGGCCGGGTGGGTGCTCGGAGGCGCGATGCCTCCTTCAATCGGGCACGGTGAACTCCGCCAGGTCTGGAAGATTCCGGTAGAGCTGCTGGTAGTCCAGGCCGTATCCGACCACGAAGCGGTCGTCCAGCACCAGGCCGACATAGTCGGCCTGGACGTCGGCCCGGCGGCGAGAGGGACGGTCGAACATGGTGCAGACCCGCACCCGGGCGGGCCGGCGCAGTTCCAGGGTCTCCAGGAGATACTTCAGCGTCGTCCCCTCGTTGACGATATCCTCCACCAGCAGGACTTCCCGCCCTTCGACGGGTTGGTCGAGGTCCTTGAGCAACTGGACATGCCCCTCGGGTCCGTCCCGGGTCACGGCCAGGAAGTCGAACGAGACATCCAGCGTCAGGTTTCGCGAGAGGTCGCTGAGGAAGGGGAGAGCCCCTCGCAGGACCGCCAGCAGGTGAAGCGGGCGACCCTGGTAGTCCCGGCTGATTTCGGCCGCCAGCTCGCGGACTCGTTCCTGGATCCGCTCTCGGGGAAGGATCACCGGGCCAGGGGCAGGTTGGAGGGTCGTCATGGGAGTCTGCCCTTCGGCGGCTCGGCACGGGCTCCTTTCAGGAGGGGTCTGGCGCGAATGCGCAGGATTCGTCGGCTGTGGGCCGTGGCCAGGAAGTCCTCGGCGGCGCGGTGCCCGATGACCCAGACCACGTGGTTCCGATGGCACAGCAGGGGGACCAGGTCGCGATCCTCCTTGGAAAGCCGAAGCCCGTGCAGGTACTTCTTCAGGGTCGTCCGGCCTGCTCCGCCCGCCGGGCGGAATCGGTCTCCGGGCCGTCGGGAGCGCACCTCCAGGGGGCCGTCCAGGAGTTCGGAATCCAACCGGACCTCCCAGGGGCCGGGAGGGGCCGTTTCCTCGCAGCAGACCAGCTCCAATCGGAGGTTCCAGTCCGGCATCTCGAGACAGCCCGGTTGAGTCGGGACGCCGGCCGGGGCCGGGGGCTTGGGGAGGCGCGAACGCCGGGCCTCCAGGCGCAGCTCCTGGCCGCGTCGTCGGGCCCTTCGTCCTCCGGGAAGGTCCAGGTCCCGCCCCGACGGACCGGTCAACAGGTCCTCCAGGAGGTCGCGATGTCGCGCCTCCAACCGGCATCCCAGGTGGGCCAGGGCGCGACGAAGCGCGCGCCAGCGCACCGGGGGATCCAGGCGCTGGAGTTCGGGCAGGCTCAGGATCAGGGCGTCCGGCCGGCGACGGGCCGAGCGCAGCAGGGGCCGGGCCAGGCCGGCCAGGCAGGCCTCGTCCTCGCGCGCCTGGTGGGCCAGACGGCCCAGGGCCTGCAGAACCTTCGGGTTCCATGCCTTCAGCATGGGCATCAGTCGCAGTCGAATCCGGGTCCGGGGTGCGTCGGCCACCTGATTGGTGGGGTCTTCCTGCCAGGGCTGGCCTGCCTGGCGCAACCAGTCGCGCAACTCCTGACGCGTGAACGGGAGGAGCGGGCGGACCACCCCGTCCCGTCGCCGTGCCCGAATTCCCGCCAACCCTCGCAGTCCCGTCCCCGAGACCAGACGCAGCAGGACCGTCTCGGCCTGGTCGTCCGCGGTGTGGGCGGTCAGGAGCACCTGGCATCCCGAGCGGAGGGCGGCGCGTCGGAGGAATCGATAGCGAGCCTTCCTGCCCGCCGCCTCGATCGAGAGGTTGCGGCAAGCAGCCAGCGCTCGGATGTCGGCACGGGCGCAGGTGAGCGGGACTCCGAGCCTGCGGCACAGGTTCCGCACGAAATCCCTGTCGGCGCCGGAATCCTGGCGCAGGCCGTGGTCGAGGTGCGCGGCGGCCAGGGAGAGGCCCAGCATGGTCCGCAGCTCCATCAGCAGCATGAGCATGGCGACCGAGTCTCCACCGCCCGACAGGGCCACCAGGCAGCGTGAGCCAGTGGGAATCAGGGAGGTCTGCTGCAGGTGTCGTCGGAGTCGCTCGGCCAGGGGGCTCAGCGCCGGGCGCTTCGTCCCCTGCTGGTCGGACGGTTGGGGCTCGGGCTGGTCCTCGAGTCCCGAGACGGCTCGGGTCATGGGAACCTCCTGCACGGGGGCGGGGTCGACCGAGGCTGCTCTGCCCAGGCAACAAGAAACCCCCGGTTTCCCGGGGGCTTTCTTGGTGGCGGGGGCGAGAGTCGAACTCGCGACCAAGGGCTTATGAGTCCCCT
>DCTU01000257.1:848-3471 GCA_002329445.1 bacterium UBP9_UBA1432 | reverse complement strand
AGAAGCAGATGCGCCTCTTCCCCAGCATCCTGCACGCCTCGTGGAAGCCGGGACGCCCCTTCGTGGTCACCGCCGATGTGGGGCTCTTCGGCAGCGCGGATGAGCCGGCAGTGGTGCCGGACATCCTGCTCAGCCTGGACGTGAAGCTGCCCGAGGACTGCCGACCCAAGGCCCGTCGCTCCTACTTCACCTGGGTCTATGGCAAGGCGCCGGACCTGGTGATCGAGGTGGTCTCCAACCGGGAGGGCTCCGAGGTCCAGAAGGCCGAACGCTATGCCCGCCTGGGGGTGCGCTACTACGTCATCTTCGACCCCGATCGCTGGCTGGGCGATCGCGTGCTGCGGGGCTACGTGCTGCACGGCCGCGGCTACGTCGAGTTGCTGGACCTCTCGTGGTTGGACGAGCTGGGCCTGGGCCTGGTGACATGGCAGGGCCGTTTCGAGGACATGGAGGGCCTGTGGCTGCGCCCCTGCGGTCCCGACAAGGGGCTCCTGCCTCTGCCCACCGAGGTGGCCGAGGAGGCCCAGACCAGGGCCGAGGTTGCGGAGACCAGAGCCGAGGTTGCCCAGGCCAGGGCGGAGGCAGCCGAGGAGCGGGCCGAGCGACTCCTGGCGCGGCTGCGGGAACTGGGCGTGGAGGAGTAGGGGCGGGGCCTGGTGGCCCCGGTCGTCAAGACAGTTGACCGGCGCAGCATCGTGGAGAATACTGCGGCGCATTTCTTGGTGAAGCCAATGGTGCAGATTCTCATGGTCACTCCCAGGATCAGGATCCGGCCCTCTCGGGGGGCATGTCGGCGACGGGCGCCTCCTGGAGGCAACAGGCTTCTTCGATGCGCTCGTCGCGGCTTGGGAGGAGGTCCTCCGCCTGAATCTCGCAGATCGGGATTCGACATGCCTGGGCCAATGGAGATGCTATACTTCGGTCAGGGCCGAATGGTCGCTGACTCTGGTCATCCAGGAGGGCTCGGGGCTCATTCTCGGCACCCGGAGTCTGCTCCGACACATCACCGGACCAAATCCCCATAGGCTCTCGACCTGCCCTGCGGCTCCCCTGGCTTTGGGAGTCCTTTGAGTTTCTTCGTGGAGCATGCTGCCATGGACCCGATACAAACCCTGGAAGGCCGACTTCTGCTGGCCCGCACGGACCGAGACTTCGCTTTCACCCCGGAGCGGGTGGAGCCGTTCCTGCAGCAGATTGAGGACCGCGTGGGCACCAGCCGCGTCCCCGACGAGGTGCTGCGCACCGTGGTCCACCTGGCGCAGGTCCTGCGCGAGCGGGGGACGACGCCACTCCCTGGGCCCGTCCGGCAGCGCGAGCCCGAGGAGGTGGATGCCCATCTCGCAGGGAGGGTGCTGGACACCTTGCACCGGTGGGCGGACTCCGGCCAGGTCGCCCGTTTCGAGGAAGCCTGGCTGCAAGGCGCTCCGGTCATCGTGCAGGACGGGCACGTGCAGCCCAACGATCCGCGGCCCCCGTCTGGTGACGTCGCTCAACTCCGCGACCGGGCGCGGACCGACCCCGCCGCCCTGGCGGAGCTCGTCCGCCAGGCCGACCCGGCCTTCGGCTGGGAGCCTGTGACCGCGCTGGCCGAACTCGCCGCCAGCGCCCGCCAGGAGCCCGATCTGAAGGAGGCCCTCCGGCCCCACCTGTCCCGTCTCACCACCGTCGCCTCGCGGGCGGAGGCCCGTGGCCTCCTGGACCGCAACGCCGGTCCCGTGGTGGGCTTCTCGCGAAACCTCCTCGAACTCTTTCCGGAGATGGGCGGGCGCGACTTCCTGTTGCGCGAGATGCACCCCCTGCTGCTGTCGCCTGACCGGACCCTGAGCGGGGAGGCCACGGACCTGGGCGTGCAGCGGTGGGGGCCCGGCGCGACTTTCGATCTGCTGCTGGACGGCAGCCGGCCCCTGTCGGGCGACCAGGTCCGTGCGATGGAGGGTGCCGTCGAACGCGGAGAGTGGCAACCCGACCGCCACGAGGTGGAGTCCCTGGTCGCGCGCCTCTTCCTCCCCGACGACCAGAGCCTCTTCCAGCCGCCAGGTCAGGAGTGCCGCCCGGTCGCGCGCCTGTTGGCACGGGTTCAGGAGCGGCAACCCGAGCTGCTGGGGGACCTCGACTTCCGCGAGCTCCTCCTGGAGCGCGTGTGTCGCGATCCCAAGCTCGACCAGGCCTTGAAGGACCTGTGCGACCAGCCCTCTCCGTGCTCCGACGGCTTCGGCGTCAACCTGGCGACCCTGGTCTTCTCGGATCCCGGCCTGGTCGACCGGACCCTCGACGCTCTTGCGGTCGCCTCGCCCCGGACTCCGCTGGCCCCTCAGGACCGGGTTCGCCTCGCCGTCCTGGCCCACCAGCCCTTGTCTTCGGACCAGCAGGCGCGCCTCGACGGTGTCCTGGACGCCGGCGGGGTGGCAGGATTCCCCTATGCGAANNAAGCGACTCCTGGGCACCTGCCGCATCTGGCGCCTCTCGCACGCCCTCTCGCGCCTGAGCCCCCGCGAGTGCGTCGAGCATCCTGCACGGTGGGAGCCGCTCACGGCCGGGTTGGGGATGAACCAGGGGGAGATCCAGTCCCAGCTCCAGCAGGCCTGGCTCACTCCCGGGGTTGACGAGCACCCTCGACTGGCTC
>DCTU01000257.1:0-809 GCA_002329445.1 bacterium UBP9_UBA1432 | reverse complement strand
GGCCTGGAGGCCAGCCTGGAGGCGGTGGGCCAGTTCATGGACAACCCGGTGGAGGAGGCAACCACCTTCTACGCCGCCGCCCGGAACCGCCTTCCCGAGGCTCTGGGGGAGCTGGATCGGATTCGTCCGGTGGTTCTCTCCCACGAGGAACCCCGGATTCTGGTCGCGGCCTGGCAGGCCGTGACCGGACCTGACTTCGAAGCCCGGCTCCAGGGGCTCCCGCGGACCGTGAAAGCGCTCTCCGAATACTGCGAGGCGCAGAGGTCGGGCGAACTCCCGACCCTGCTGGAGGGTGAGGCGGAGCGCTTGCCGCGCCTGGTGGCTGCGCTGGGTGACCTCGAGCACGGCCTCGCGGCGCTCCCCCTGACGCGGGATCCCGCGCACCTTTCGACCTTGCTGCTCTTGCAGGAGCGCCTGCAAGACGCGGACCAGGCCTTTTCCCTCCTGCCCGCGGTCCAGTCGGTGGGTGCCGAGCGGGGGCTGGCGGTGCTCGACCGGGTCCGCGAGCGGCTGGACGATCTGCACCAGTCGGAGGCTTCCCGGATCACGGGCGAGGTGCTGCGCGGCCTCGCCGCCGGCAAGGCCGAGGAAGACTGCCTCCAGGAGGCCTTGCGCTCGTGGCTGACAGGCGACCCTGCACCTCCGACGCCCGGGGGTGGGACGATCCAGCAGCAGGACGGCGCCGTGTGGCTGGGCTCCGTGCGCCTCGACGTGCGGAAGTAACGAATGCACTCGCAACCCGTCGCGCGCGGCTGATGGTACGACCCGGAGTGGCGGCCCGAGCCAACCAGCCCGCCAGCTCGGGGTCG
>DCTU01000199.1:3766-4425 GCA_002329445.1 bacterium UBP9_UBA1432 | reverse complement strand
CGAGCTGGACCGGAGGGTCCTGGATGCCGGAGGAAGGCTCTACCTGGCCAAGGACGCCCGGATGAGCCCGGCCACGTTCCGGGCCATGTACCCCGAGTTCTTCCGGTGGCTGGAGGTCAAGCGGCAGGTCGACCCCCACGACCGATTCCGCTCAGCCCAGTCGATCCGGCTGGCCATGCACTCCCAGGAGGTCCCTTCTCGATGAGCACTCTTCATAACCTCCGTGGCCGGCGGATCTGCCTGGTCGGCTCCACCTCCAGGATCGCCCGGGCCGTGGCCCGGGAACTGGTCGCTCGGGGCGCCATCCTGCATCTGGGGGCTCGGGACTTGGAAGAGGCCCGGCGCGACGCCGTCGACCTGGAGGTGCGAAGCGGCTTGCCGGTCAGCGTGGGCCGCTTCCAGGCCCTGGACCTGGCCTCGCACGCGGCTTTCCTGGCCGAGGCCCGCCAGCGCATGGGCGGCCTGGACTGCGTTGTGGTGGCCTTCGGAATCCTGGGGGACCAGGAGCGCGCTCGCCGGGACTTCTCCTACGCCCGGCAGGTCATGGACCTGAACTTCCTGGCTCCGGCCTCGGTGCTCTCGCACGCTGCGGCCATGTTGGAGGACCAGGGCACCGGTGGGATGCTGGTCGCCCTGGGGTCGGTGGCGGGCGACCGGGG
>DCTU01000199.1:2869-3736 GCA_002329445.1 bacterium UBP9_UBA1432 | reverse complement strand
GGGATCCGCGTCCTCACGGTCAAGCCGGGTCCGGTGGACACACCCATGACGTTCGGGATGGGGTTTCCCGGCGGGCGGCTGACGGCTCAGCCGGAAGCCGTGGCCCGGGGCATCGTCCGGGCCATGGAGCGGGGAAGCGAGGTCGTCTACGTGCCGTGCTTCTGGAACCTGATCATGGGCGTGCTGAAGGCGATTCCCGAGTCGATCTTCAAGAGGATGAAGCTGTAGGCTGCGCTCCCGCATCCGACGGCTGCCTTCCGGATCTGGGAGAAGAGTCGGCGGCAAAAGGGTCGGGGNNTCAAACCCGCAGGACCCCCCCGCCGATCTCAGCGAGCCCAGTGCACCAGTCCGGTCTCGGAGATGTCCGGCAGGGCGGGGTGGACGGGGGTGGCGCGCACTCCGAAGCCGAAGTTCCCGGTCTGCTGGGGCTTGAGTGAGCCCCGGAAGTGGTGCGCACCGTTCTCCGAGCCCGCCAGGGCCAGCTCCACCCGTTGGGGCTCTTCCACCTCGCCGTTGCGGAGTCGGCCCGCAAAGACCTCGACGCGAACCTGCTCGGGCTTGAGGGCTCCCAGGTGGGCGCGGACCTCGAACTCCATCTCCTGGCCCCGGTCCACCTCCAGGACCTGGGGGATCTCCGCCTCCAGCCGGACCTTGCGCCAGGCAGCGTCCATCTCCGCGCGCCAGCGGGCCAGCTCGCGGGCCGCTGCGAAGTCCTGTCCGGACAGCGCCTGCCCGCGCTCGCATGCAGGGATGTACAGGTCGCGGGCATAGTCCAGGAGCATCCGGTGGGTGCAGTACATCGGGGTCAGCGTCTGGATCGAGTTCTTCATGCGCCCGACCCAGGCGTGCGGGATCCCCGCCTCATCC
>DCTU01000199.1:0-2764 GCA_002329445.1 bacterium UBP9_UBA1432 | reverse complement strand
GCCCACCAGCCGTCCAGGACGCTGAAGTTCAGGACGCCGTTCATGGCCGCCTTCTCGCCCGAGGTGCCCGAGGCTTCCAGGGGGCGGCGAGGGTTGTTCAGCCAGACATCGACGCCGTGCACCATGTGGCGCGCCAGGTCCATGTCGTAGTCTTCCAGCAGCAGGATGTGGCCCTGGAGCTCGGGCATGCGGCTGAAGTCGTGGATCTTCTTGATGAACTCCTGCCCGGGCCGATCGGCCGGATGGGCCTTGCCCGAGAACACGATGCAGACCTCGCGGCCGGGGTTCAGGAGGATCCTCTTGAGCCGCTCCATGTCCGAGAAGAGGAGCACGGCTCGCTTGTAGGTTGCGAAGCGCCGGGCAAACCCCAGCGTCAGGACATCCGGCGAGAGCAGTCCGTCCACCTCGCGATGGCGGGAGGCCGATTCGCCCAGGCGCCGCAGCCGGTTGTGCATGGATCGGCGGGCCCGGTGGACCATCTGCTCCTTGAGGCGCTGATGGGTGGCCCAGACCTCGGAATCCGGCAGGTCGCAAGCCTTCCACAGCGACGGGTCGTCCGGATGGGTTCTCCAGGCCTGGCCGACGTGGCGGTCGAAAAGGTCGGCCATCTCGGGGGCCACCCAGGTGCCCGTGTGGACGCCGTTGGTGATCGAGCGGATCGGGACCTCGACCTGAGGCAACCCCGGCCAGACGTGCTTCCAAAGCCCCCGGGAGACCTCGCCGTGGAGCTTGCTCACCCCGTTCTGGTGGCGCGAGAGCTTCAGGGCCAGCACCGTCAGGCTGAAGGGGCTGTCGGGCTGGTCGGGGCTCTGCCCCAGGCGCATGAAGTCCTGGCGGCTCATCCCCAGACGTCCGCGCAGGTTCCAGAAGTGGGGCTCCATGAGCTCCGGTCCGAAGGAGTCGTGTCCGGCGGGGACCGGGGTGTGGGTGGTGAAGCAGATGCTGGGAGCCAGGGCCTCGATGGCCTCGTGCCAGTTCAGCCCGCCCTCGACCATCTCGCGCATCAGCTCCAGGGTCAGGAAGGCCGAGTGCCCTTCGTTCATATGCCACACCTGGGGCTGGATGCCCAGCCGGCGCAGCGCGCGCACGCCGCCCAGGCCCAGGATCTTCTCCTGGGCGATGCGCATCGAGCTGTCACCGCCGTACAGCTTGGCCGAGAGGCTGCGGTCCTCCAGGGCGTTCTGCTCGACGTCGGTGTCCAGGACGTACAGCCGGACCCGACCGACCCGGATCAGCCAGACCCGGGCGTGGACGGTGCGGTCCGGCATCTCGACCTCGACGACCACTTCCTGGCCGTTGGGGTCCAGGGCCTTCTCGGCGGGGACGTTGGCAAAGTTGAGTCGGCGGTAGCCGGCTTCCTGCCACCCCTCGCCGTTGATCTGCTGGATGAAGTATCCGTGGTTGTACAGCAAGCCCACGCCGACCATCGGGATTCCCAGATCCGAGGCTGTCTTGAGGTGGTCGCCGGAAAGGATGCCCAGGCCGCCCGAGTAGATGGGCAGGCTCTCGTGCATGCCGAATTCAGCCGAAAAATAGGCCACCACATGGTCGGTGTGGTGCGGCCAGGTCTGGGTGAAGCGGGTGGTCTTCGCATCCATGTAGACACGGAACTCGGACATCACCTCGTCGTACTGGCGCAGCCAGTCGGGGTTGGCGGCGGCCTTCTCCATGTGCTGCTGGTCCAGGCGCGCCAGGACCTCGACGGGGTTGTGGCCGACCTCTTCCCACAGCTCGGGGTTCAAGGACGAGAAGAGCGACAGCGCCTTCGGGTTCCAACTCCACCAGAGGTTCCGTGAGAGTTCCTGAAGACCGGAGATCCGGTCTGGAAGGACGGGGCGGACGACAACGGTGCCCAACAAGTGCAAGTGAGTAGACCTCCTGGAAAGATTGCATCGCCTGGGGTCGTGCCCCAGGCGAGAAGGGGACGGGTCGATTCTAGAATCCGGGAATTCCCAGCAGCCGGAGCAACTGCATCTCGTCGCTGACGGCCTGGCCCCGGATCCCCCGGATCAGCAGCCACGCCCACAGGACCAGCAGGGCCAGTCCGGCCAGGATCCCCAGGAACGTGCGGCCCCGACCCGGGGGGGAATCCTGCTGTTCCTGGCTGTGTTCCTGGGCCTTGCGCCGCTTGCGTTCGGACCGCTCGCGGTAGCCTTCGACCCGGGCCCGGATCTGCCGGACGGCTCCCGAGAGCAGAGGGATCTCGGCTCGAAGCGAGCCTTTGGCCCGAGGACGATCCTGGGGAGTCTCGGGGACCGGCTCGTCCAGCTTCCATCCGCAAGCCTCGCAGAATCTGGCGTCCTGCAGGACCTGGGCCTGGCAGTTCGGACAGGTGGACATGGGAGACTCCTCCTCGGCCGGACTAGAGACTTGTTCTTTCGGGTTGCCCGTCGGCGGGTGCCGAGCCGCCTCGGAAGGTCCCAAGCCGGGCATCCGGAGCCGCCATTCTCCTTCGAGGCCGGAGCCCCTGCCCGTTCGCCTTCAAGGGGGAGGAGCCTGGGCCTGCAGCGCCGTCTCCTGGGCCTGCAGGATCAGGGCTGCGCCTTCCCGGATCCTCTCCATGCCGGACTGGAGGTCTTCGCGATCTTCGCTTGTGAAGAAGCGCTCCAGACTCTCGACACCCTGCACCACGGCCCGGGTCCCCCGGTCCATCAACTCCCGGGTGGTCTGGGCGATCTGGCGGGCGGCCTCGCTGGGGAAGCCCTCGGGCAGCTTCATCGACTCGAACTGCTTGCGGCCCGAGCGGGCCTTCTGGGCGAACCAC
>DCTU01000336.1 GCA_002329445.1 bacterium UBP9_UBA1432 | reverse complement strand
GTGGACCAGGATCAGGTTTCCCTGCCCGGGCGCGGTGTTGGTGTAGTAGCCATCCATGCCGGTGCCCTTGACGATCTCGGCGGCACGCCAGGGCGGCACTTCCTGCAGCAGGGCCACGTCGGGGCCGGCCTCGCGGATCTGGGCGACCATCTGGGGGACCTGCTCGCGCGAGCCCTCGTCCTCGCGACCCTGCCCCCGGTGCAGGTTCCACGAGACCACGCGCAGCGAATCCTGCGTCAGCTCTCCGGGAGGCTGGGACCCTTGAGGCGCGGGCAGGAAGCGGTTGGAGTCGGAGGCCAGGTCGGCCTTGGCGTCGTCCTCGTAGAACTGGCGCCGGAAGACGCGCCAGGCCGTGGAGGCGTCGTGGCCGGCCTCCGGCGAGACGTACAGGCGCCCCTCCTGGAACACGATCGGCGTGGTGGCGCCCGGGGCCACGGGGGCCGTCAGCAGCGTATAACCGACCAGGCCTGTCGCGGCCCCGGCCACGGCCAGCCCGGCGAACCCCGCCGCCATCCAGCGCCGCTTCGAGGAGGGGCTGGATTCCTGTGCCTCGGCGCCATCCCGGACCTGCGGCGCGGGGACCAGGGGCTGCTGGGGCTCCTCCTGGGGAAGGCCGAGCTCCACGCGGTCGAGAGGCTCGGTCGAGGTGGTCACGACGGGAGGCTTCTGGCCGGCGTGCTGGCTTGGAGGGGCGGACATGGCGCTGATCGGTCTCATACGTCCACAGTCTACCCGATTCAGGGCCAGCCAGGAATGAACAGATGGTTAGGGGCGCGTCAGGATCGGGGACTCGGGTGTTGGTGGGAAGCTGCGACGGCATCCTCTGAAGATGCTGTGCCCGGTCCTGTCCTCAGTCCCGGTCGCGGGCCCGCTCGAACTGGATGCGCAGGTGCTTGAACATCCCACCCAGGAAGTTGGTCTCCCACTCCTCGAGTTCGGCTCGCTCCAGGATGTCGGAGAGCTTGGTCATCTCCTCTTCCAGGCTGGCCTGGTGGAAGGGGTACCCCATGACCTGGAGGTGACCGGCCAGGGCGTCCAGCATCCGCCGGCGCAGCTCCGGCGAGGCCAGGCGTGCGGCCCGCGTCGAGCGGATCGGCTCTTCGCGGCCGAAGAGCTCGTACAGCATCATGCTGACGGCGTGGGCCAGGTTCAGCGAGCCCTGGCTGGGGATCTTGACCAGGCGGTGGCAGCGGTCGAGTTCGTCGTTGGACAGGCCGCTCTCTTCGGTCCCGAAGACCAGCGCCAATCGGCAGGGCAGCGAGCGGGGGAGGACCCGGGTCTTGAACTCGACCGGTGAGAGCATCCGGTGGCGGCGCTTGCCGGCGCGGCGGGTCAGGCCGGCGGCCAGGTTGACGCCCTCCAGGGCCTCGTCCAGCGTCGAAGCGATCCGGCTGCCTTCCAGGACCGGCAGGCCATGGCACGCCCAGTTCCGAGCCTCTTCGGCCGGTTGGCGGTAGGGGGTGACCAGCACCAGGTCCCTCACGCCGAAGCAGACCATCGAGCGGGCCACGGCCCCCATATTGGCCTCGCCCTCGGGGGAAACCAGCACCACCCGCACGTCCTCAGGACTCAAGATCGCGCTCATCGGGCGGCGCCTTCTTCGCTGCGGGCCGGCGTCCTTTCAGCAGACCCCGTCGGGGACACTCAGTCCAGGATCTCCTGGACCCGGCCCACCTGGCCATCCTGCAACTGCACCTTGATCCCGCGGGGATGGAAGGCCGAGTTGGTCAGGATCCGGGCCACGACGCCCGGGGTGCGCCGGCCCGTACCCTGGTCCTTCTTCAGGACCACGGCCACCTTCAGGCCGATCCGGATCTGGCTTCTCTCCTGACCTGCTCCCATGAGGAGGGCTTCCACGGTGACCCGTGACCCCCTGCGGGCTCAGAAGAGTTCCATCTGGGCGGTTTGGGCCTCTCGGGGCGCGGCCGCCTCGGTCCGAGGGGGCGGGACGGCTTCCTGGACGGCCCGGAAGGCCACCTCGAAGTATTCCGGGTCCAGCTCGCAGCCCAGGAAGTCGGAGCCGGTCTGGATCGCCGCCAGGGCGGAGTGTCCGATCCCCAGGAAGGGGTCCATGACCTTCAGACCGGGGCGGGCCCCGTGCAGCAGGATGCACTTGCGGGCCAGTTCCACCGGGAACGAGGCGGGGTGGGGGCGGTCGGAACTGCGGGATTGGATGGTTCGGTAGGGAATGAACCAGGTGTTGCCCCGGCAGTGCCGATCCGAGGCGGCCGCCGACCAGCGGCGCAGGTTGGACTTGTCCTGGTAGGGGACCCCGACGGCCAGGCGGTCCAGGCCCACGTCCCCGCGGTGGGTCAGGTGGAAGACGTACTCGTGGCAGTCGTTCAGGAAGCGGTTGGAGTTGATGGGCTTGTAGTGCCCCACCGTGAGATCCTCGGCCAGACCTGCGCCTTCGCCCACGAAGGCCTTCTCGATGGCGATGGACTTGATCCAGTGGATCACGTTCTGCAGGGCCAGGATCTCCTTGAGGCGGGTGACGACCTCGAAGGGAACCCAGGGGTCGGTCGGCTTGGAGCCGAGGTTCAGGAAGAGCGAACCATCGGGCTTCAGGACCCGACGAACCTGCAGGGCCCAGCCGGCCAGCCAGTCCAGGTACTCCT
>DCTU01000370.1:976-6306 GCA_002329445.1 bacterium UBP9_UBA1432 | reverse complement strand
GCGCCTGGAGGAGGCCATCGCCGGTTTCTGCGATCGCCTGGCGCCCACCCAGAACATCCGGGTGATCAAGGACCCCGAGAAGGATCCCGATCCCGCGGCCGGGATCGTGCAGCTCGAGGGCTACACCGGCCTGGCCTGCGTGCCCCTGTCGGCCGGCAGTCTGCGGATCGGTTTCCTGTGGGTGCTGGCCACCCAGGGCGAGTCCATGAACCGCGAGAAGAACTCGCTGCTGATCTCGGTCGGAGCCCAGGCCGGGATGGCGCTGGAGAATGCCCGCTGGGTGGAGTCCCGTCTGGAAGAAGAGGCCACGCGCCGTCAGTTCTATCGGGATGCCTTGCAGGCGGTCACCCGGGGCAAGCTGATTCTGTGCGAATACGAGGAACTGGAGGCTCACTGGGAGGGCTGTGGTGAGCTGCTGGATTCCCTTCCCCTGGTGGACAAGGCTGACGTTCCCCAGGCCCGCCAACGGGTCGAGACGTGCATGCAGGCCCAGGACTTCCTTCCAGAGACGGTCTTCAACATGGTCACCTGCGTCTCGGAGGCCGCCACCAACGTGGTGAAGTACGGCCCGCCCGGCCGGCTGGAGGTTCGCGTGGACGAGGCCGCGGTGCGGCTTCGCCTGGACGACGTGGGGCCGGGAATCGCGTTCGCCAACCTCCCTCGGGCCGTGTTGATGCCCGGCTTCTCGACGGCTCCCTCGCTGGGGCTGGGCTACTCGATCCTGCTGGAGTTGTGCGACCGGGTCCACCTGGCCACCGGAGAAAAGGGGACCAGCCTGGTGCTGGAAGCAGCTCGTCAGGCACCGGACCCGCTGGATGCCTTCGTCGGTCTGTCGGGAGGGATTCCCGCCTTCTGAGCGTGAACCGGATTCGACCGCGCGGGCAGAAGACTCAGGCGAAGTGGTCCTTTCGCCGGCGCAGCTCGGCAAAGACCGCAACGGGGTCGGTCCGTCCGGTCGCCTCTTGAAGAGCGGGTTGCGCGCAGCGCAGGAACGGGTTGGTGCGCTTCTCCAGGGCCAGGTCCAGGGGGACCGTGGGGGGAACACAGCGAGAGTCTCTTTCGGTCAGCGCGGCGTTGTCGGGGTCGACGGTGCGGGCAAAGCGCAGGTTGGCCTTGGTGTACTCGTGCCCGCACCACACCCGCGTGGTCTCGGGAAGGTTCGCCAACCGCTCAAGCGAGCGGAACATCTGCTCGGGGGTGCCCTCGAAGACCCGGCCGCAACCGGCCCCGAAGAGGGTGTCGCCGCAGAAGAGGTGGCCGCTGCCGGGGAAATGGTAGGCCAGGTGGCCTCGGGTGTGGCCGGGGATGGCCATCGCCACGCCCGCTTCGCCGGCGCAGACCACCCGCGCTTCGTCGTCCAGCGGGACTGAGATCTCGGCGACCCTGGCCTGGTCCACCCGAGAGCCGTAGACGGGAATCGGGCCCAGGTGCTCCAGCAATTCCTTCAGCCCGCCGACATGGTCGTGGTGATGGTGGGTCAGGAACATCGCCGCCAGATGGCCGGGGCGCCTCCGAAGCTCTTCCAGGACGGGGGCCGCCTGGGAAGGGTCGACCACGGCGCAGAGATCGTCGTGCGGGCGCCGAATCACGTAGATGTAGTTGTCGGTCAGGGCGCGCAAGGCCGTCACGGTGAGACCGCTCATGTCCTTCCCTTCCCAGGCGCACGTCACGAATCCTCCCGGAGGTTGCGGCGACCAGGGGATCGCCGGTGCCGGCACGAAGGAGGCGCCAGACCCAGAGGTCGCTCAAGACCTCGATTCCCGGAGCGGAGGCCCGGCGATGGGCTTCCTCCGCAGCCTGAAGAATGCCTGGGACGAGGTGCCCGCCGAGACCCTGCCCGACGAGGCTTCGGTCTCGCTGCCTCCCCAGGGATCGAAGGGGAGTTTGCCTTGCCGGTCGTCCCACCTCTCGAGACGCGCAACTATCCTGGCCACTCCGAACTCTGCGCCTATATGAAGAAGGTGGCCGAGGCGGTTCCACATCTGGTCCACCTCTTCACCATCGGAGAGTCCCCCGAGGGGCGCCCCCTCATGCTGGCGGAGGTGACCAACCAGGGAACCGGGGCCGCCTCCCTCAAACCGGCCCTGTGGGTGGACGGGAACATCCAGGGCGCCGAGGTGGCCGGCTCGGTGGCCGCCCTGGCCTTGTTGCAGCGTCTGGCGGCGGACCATGGCCGCGACGAGCTGGTGACCTTCCTGCTGGACACCCGCACCTTCTACATCCTGCCCCGGGTGGATCCGGATGGCGCCGAGTTCAGCTTGCAGTGGGGAGCCGTCCGGCCCCCCTCCAACCGGGCCCGCCGCGTGGTGCCCGGGGATGTCGACGGGGACGGGCGCATCCTGCAGATGCGCCAGAAGGATCCGCAGGGCGGCTGGAAGGCCTCCAGGCGCGATCCCCGCCTGCTGCTTCGGCGTGCCCCGGACGACCGGCAGGGGCCTTTCTATCGTCTGGATTCCGAGGGCTTTCTGGGAGGGGATGGGACCCGACCCGATCGGGATCTGGCCAGGAACTTCCCCGGGCGGGAGGCTTCTGGGGCGCTCCGTGAGCCGGAGGCCCGGGCGGTGGCTCATTTTCTGCGCTCCCATCCGAATGTCGGCCTGGGGCTTTCCCTGCGCAGTTCCCAGGGCAGAATCCTCACGCCGGCGTGGGCGGGTTCCCCCCCGAGCGACCGGACGTTGATTCGGCAGTTGGGGCTGCGGGCGGAGGAGATCACCGGATGTCCCCTGATGGAGGACGTCCAGGACGGTGACCTGGCAGATTGGATGGGCTTCGAGCTGGGGATCCCCTGTCTGCGCTCCAGCCTGTGGTCCCTGCCTCGGATGGCTGGTTTGGAGAGGGAATGCACCGAGCTGAGCGAGGTCGAGTATCTCGCCATCCTGCGCTGGCTGGACCGCGAGCGCGCGGGAGCCGGTTTTGTGCCTTGGGGCTTGTGCCAGCACCCTCAGTTGGGGGCCGTGGAGATCGGGGGGTGGGATCTTCTGACCACCTGGCTGAATCCTCCCCCGGGGGAGGCCCTGACCTTGGACTGCCGGCGCAACGTCGACCTGGCCTTGAGCCTGGCGGGCGCCTTGCCTCGTCTGGTGGCCGCCTGTCGCGAAGAGCAGGTCGGCTGGGCCGATGCCGACGAGAGCGGCCAGGAGGGCCTCCATCTTCCGGTCCCCCTGCGAAAAGTGGTCCTGGAGATCGCCAATGAGGGGTACCTGCCGACCTGGGTCAGCGAGCGCGCCAGGGTCGGCGCGGACCGCTTCGTGGTGGAGGTCACCCCGCCGGCCGGGGGGGGGCTGCTGGTCGGCTCCGCCCGGACCCTGGTCGAACCTCTGGCGGGAGTCGCCACCAGCCACCTCTTCTCCGAAATCCAGGCGCCCTGGTCGGTGAGTTCCTCCGAGGGTCAATCCAAGAGCCTGGAATGGCTGGTTCGTGGAGACGGGGAGGTGCGCCTTCGGGTCCACCATCCTCGGGCTGGAAGCTTGGAATACCGGACCTCGGGCGAGGAGGCACCGGCCCTGCCGCCTCCTCCGCCCCCTCCCGTCTATGCGCTCGCGCCCCCTCCGCGGGTGGGTGGGGCGCCGCCTTCTGCGGGTCGGACCTCGAGCGTGCCGCCACCCTCCCAGCCCTCTTCCGAGCCGGCCACCCGGGGCGAGTCGCCCGTCGTCGCGTCTCCCCCCAGTCCGGTGGCGGGCTATCGGCCCGCAGCCCGTCTGCCCCAGCTCGCCGGGGAGGCTCGTCCGGCCTCCTCCGGAGCCCTGCATCGGGCGGGCTCGCCCTCGGACGCGGCCACGCCTGGTCCGCCCTCTTCCGAGCTGACCGAGATGCCCGTGACCTCGGTTCGTGAGGACTCACCCCTGCGCAAGGAGGCGCCTGGCAGGGTCCTGGGAGAGACGACGACCGGTCGGGTGTTGGGGGCACCGCCGACCCGGCCGGGTCCGGTCCACCGCTCGCTGGAGGAGGCCCTTCCATCTGCGACCCTGCCGGAATCCTCTGGGCCGGGATCCGGGTCTCCATCGCCGTCGCGCCCGCTTCCGCCCGTGCGCCTTCCCGGGGGACCCGCCGAGCCACCGCCTGCGGCCGCGCCCCCGGTCGAGGAAGGCTGGGGGGCGCCGCCTTCGGGCTCTCGCATTCCCGCGCCCCTGCTGCTGCGCCGCAGTCGTCAGCCTGAGGGCAAGAACCCCTAATCAGGGACTTCCATTTAATGGAAGGGCCTCCTGACCCTGGGATTTCCAGATGGAACCCGGGTCCGGGGGCCCTTTCCGTTCCGGCGGGCAGGCCCCGATGGGTGACAAGGGCCAGGCCCGCATGGCTTTCCGGGTCGGGCCGTCCGGTTCTTGACGGAGGAGCGGCGCGGCGCTCTGCTTCCGAAAAAAAAGAAGGCCCCCCGGATTGTGAGTCGGAGGGGGCGCATGAAGGGATATAGGAGGAACCACTGTGACACTTGAGGCCAGGGAACCTGTCGTGTCAACCTTTTGCTGAGCCGGATGGACTCGATGCTCGAGGTGCCTTCATTATACACCGTGCATGGGCCATGTCAACAACCTTCTGTGTCCACATCCACACAGGTTATCCACATACGCACAAAGTTTGTGCATATGTGGACAAGTGAGGAGGAGAAGGGAGCAGGACCTGGGCGTGACGAAAACCCGGGGCGTGATCCCGCGGGTGCGTCCGGACGCACAGCTCGAACTCTTTGAAGGAATGGTCCTCTACCTCAGCCAGGCCGATGCGGCCAAGGCCCTGGAGGTGAGCACCCGGATGATCCAGTACTGGGAGACTCAGGGGCTTCTTCATCCCGAGTACCCGCAGGAGGGGCGGTCGCGACGCTATACCCGGCTGGATCTGGTGGAGATGGCCTTCATCAAGGCCATGGTGGAGGAGCAGGGATTCTCGGTCCCCTCCCTGCGCGAGAAGCTCAGGAACCTGCCGGCTCCCTACTACTACGACCCCGTCGACCTGTTCTGGGATCTGCGCAGCCGGAGCTGGAAGTCCCGCTCGATGCTGGCGGTCGAGCAGCTCAACGCCGTGCAGTCTCGACTGGCGCCGGCGATGGCCGATCTGCTGGAGCAGATGGAGGAGTCGGGCTCGGACGGGAAGTCCGCGGGTCTTCTGGGCTTGATCCGCGACGGACTCTCAGGCAGGCTCCCCGAGCCCCGGGCACAATCCCGCGCTCGGAAACGTCGCGTTCGCTCCCGGCCTTCGCCGCTTCTGCAGGATCAGGACTGACCCAGAAGCAGGATTCGGGCTGGAAGCGTTTCGACCGATTCTTCCGGGTGACAGGTCTCGGCGGCCTCGCAAGCATCTCCGAAGTGCAGGATCCACCGGTCCTGGTGCCCGGCCTC
>DCTU01000370.1:0-886 GCA_002329445.1 bacterium UBP9_UBA1432 | reverse complement strand
GCCGCCTGTTGGCGGTTGGTCCCAGCCAGATCCAGGCTTGGGAGGCCGCGCATCCGCGGGCCGGAAGTTCGGGTCTCGAAAGAGGCTTCGGGCTCCTGAAGTCCCTGCCACTCGTCCAGGGCCACCTCGCGAAATCCCGGCAGGTAGCGGCGGAAGGTCCCCTCCAGGGCGCGGACCATGAAGGCCATGGGCGCCCCCGGCGAGACCCGACGTCCTCGGAGGTGGACCACGCCTTCACCCACGGCCACGACCTGAAGTTCCAGGCCTTCCTGCTCCAGGAGCGGGTTCAATCGGGCCAGGATGGTGTGTGCGGTGAATTCCTCCACGAGGGCTCCCTCAGCCTCTCGGTTCCGGTTCAGGCTCCGGCGCACAGAGCGCAGACTCCCCGATCTTCTCGCGCGCCTTCTCGGAATGGACCAGGCCCAGGTTCATCCGGTCCTTGGTCAGGTAGGTCTGGGACTTGTCGTACACCGAGAACTCGAAGTTCGCGGTCATGACCAGGGATTTGGTCGGGCAGGCCTCGGTGCACAGCCCGCAGTAACAGCATCGCGAGAGATCGATCGAGTAGGTGAGGGCCGACTCGAAACCCTCCGCGTTGGGCTTGGACTCCAGGTAGATGCAGGCGTCGGGGCAGGCATCCACGCAGACTCCACAGCCGACGCACATCTCCGCCGAGCAACCATAGCAGCGTTGCCCCTCCTGGCGGGCCGTCTCGAGCGGGAAGCCCAGTTCCACCTCGGCGAAGGTGCCGGTTCGTTCCTCGGCGGGCAGCTTCGGCATGGGGTTCTGTCGACCCTGGGCGCGGAAGGGCTTCTGCTGCGGCTCGGCATGGTAGGAGGTGCGATCCTCTAGCGAGGGGTCGGGCGGGTGGGGAACCATGCCCAGG
>DCTU01000359.1:4798-5003 GCA_002329445.1 bacterium UBP9_UBA1432 | reverse complement strand
CGGGGATGGGGGGCTTCTGGGGGACAGGGAGCTCATAGGTGAAGGGCTCGCCAAGCCTGGCCGTCCCGATCTGGTGTTTCCAGTCCAGGATGGTGCTGTCGCGCCAGGCTGCGGCCTGGGCCCGGGCCATGCCACCGACCACGGTCTGATCCGGGCCAAAGCGCACCGCCGAGGGGATCAGGGGGCGGGCTTGAAGCCAGCCCTG
>DCTU01000359.1:0-4791 GCA_002329445.1 bacterium UBP9_UBA1432 | reverse complement strand
TCTCCTGGGTTCGCGAGGCGATGGCCACGACCGTGTTGGTGGTTCCCAGATCGATGCCCAGGTACAGCGGGCGCATCAATTCGTCGAGTTCTTCCACCACATGGGCTGCTTCGCGCAAACGATGCCCGACGTTGGTCCCGATGGCGATGGTGCGGATGCCGCGGCGACCCAATCGCTCGAACAGGGCGGCGTAGCCGTTGTCATTGGAGACCACGGCCAGGACCTTGACGCCCAGGGACGGGTTGTTGGCGATTTCTTCCGCAGTGCGGAAGATCAGTTGGTCGACCTCTTCTGGAAGAGCCGGTTGTCCCGGCACGATCTCGCAACGGTATTTGAACCGTCGGAAGTCCGAGCCATAGGAGGCCATGACGGCCGGGGAATTGGCGAAGGCCCTGCGGTAGACCGGCTGCCCGTGTCGCTCCAGGAGGGACTCGAGGCTCTCCAGCCGGGGCTTGAGGTTGTCCAGATCCAGCAAGACCGCCAGCTTCATGGCTATCGCTCCTCCTTGATGCCATCTGCAATGGCTTCGATTTCCTCGACCCGGGCCGGAGTGATCACGCGCCCCGCCACCTCCCAGCCGGGCTTGAGGCAGCGGACCCGGCGGCTTTCTCCCGGGGCCCGGAAGGGGGTTCCCCGGGTGTACTGATACCGCGAGAGATCCTTCTCGGTCAGGACCAGCGGCTGCGCGAGATCCTGGGGGAAGTGCTGCAAACCCAGGCTCCGCAGCCCTTCCAGGACCTCTTCGAGGATGATCAGCGCCGAGAGCAGATCGCCGGTCAGGCCAAAGCCGTCGTTCTCGGCACGTTCCTGCAGGCGCTCCAGGGTCTCCACCATCTGATCCAGGACCGGATTGGGCCGCTCCTGAAGACGGATGCCCAGGGCCAGCATCGCTGCTGCCTGGGATTCCTCTCTCAAGCGCGCCAGCTCGGTCTCGGTGGCCGCGAGCCGGGCGCGAACCTGCTCGAGCTCCATGCGCAGGGAATCTTCCGTTTCGCTGAGTTCCCGGGCCAGGTTCTGGGCCGCTTCGGTCTTGATGGCGACCCGCGTGGCACCCATCTGTCGCTGGAAGCGGAACCAGAAGTCGCGCAGGAACGGTGTCGCCCCCCAGGCCAGGAGGTCTGCGAAGCCGGTCGAGCGGTCCAGAAACCCCTTCCCGGGTTCGGGCAGCACCGCATGGAGGGCGCACAGCATCAGGTAGGTGGAGCGGGAACCTTGATATCTCTGGAAGATGTCGGCCAGGGCGTCCAAAGCCACCAGGTCCCTCTGCTCGCCCAGTCCACGCTCCAAGAAGTCGGCCAGTCGGGTCGCGTCCCCCCGCAAGCGCGTGGAGACGACGGAGGAAGCCTGCTCCAGCGGGCGACCGCCTCGGGGGCGCCAGCGATCCTCCAGGCAGGCCCGGAGGAAGGCCAGGGCACGAGGCCTCTCCTGCTCGTCGGGGAAGGCCCTGTGCAGCGCGACGCCCAGGGGCTCCTCGTCTCCGTGGACGAGCAGGTCTGCGCAGCGGCGGTGCAATCGGCTGTCTTCCTGCGCCTGGGCGCGTTTCCCGGAGGAACGCGGAATGAAGTCGCGACTGTGCCGATCACAGAATTCTGCAAATCGGGGCCAGGCTGTGTTCAAGGCGGAACCTCCAGCTTCAGATCGACCCCGCGATTCCAACTCGGCGCCGGTCGCCGTCCATCTCGGTCTCAGGCGGGGGAAGACGTCCTCAAGACAGACAATACTGGAGGCCCCTGCCACAGGGTGTCACCAGGGGGCGCCGTCGTTGACTCCCATGCGTGGGGTGGCCCTGGTGGGCGGACTGGCCGTGGCCGCGCGGACCGAATCCTGCTGGTCGCGGGTCTCCCACCCGCCGGTCTTCCTCCCGGATGCCGCGCTTCATGAAGAAGAGGCCCTCCAGGGAGGCGGTCCCATCAGGGTGGGACCGGCCCGGAGAGGCCTCTTCGGGGGAGCTTGGGGAGGGGAAGCCTAGGCTTCGGAAGCCGGACGCTGGAGGACCACGAACTCCTTGACGAAGTCGTCTCCAGCGGTGCCGTCCTGGTTGCCGTCCAGGGGCTGGCCGAAGGGGTCGACCAGGTGCTTCGCCGAGCCGACCAGTTCATAGGAGCCTGCCGGAAGGCTGCCCACGTCGAAGCTGATCTCGTTGGTGTGCAGGCGGATCTCCCGTGGGGCCCCCTTCAGCACCACTTCACCCTCGGAGTTCCGCACCTGCCAGGCCTCCTCGTGGTTGGCCCTGGCCGGGTCGAAGACCTTCTCGAAGCGGACCGTGATCCTGGTGGTGGACCCTTGGGCATCCTTGGTCTCGCGGGCCGAGAGGGTCGGCGGGGGGAGCTCTTCGGTCAGGGCGCGGCCGGCGTTGACCCGGCCGAAGCCCATCTCGCCGGCTTCCTTGGGGTTGCGCTGGTCGATGTTGTCGGCGGTTCCGGCGACCTGAGCCCAGCGTTGGGCCGCGGTCCAGTCGGGGTGGGCGCTGCGCACCAGCGCGTCCACTCCCATCGCGACGGGAGTGGCCATGCTGGTTCCGCTGGAGGCTCCGACCCGACCGTTGGGCAGGGTGGACATGATGTCCCGGCCGGGGGCCGAGATGTCGACTCCGTGTCCCCAGTTGGAGAAGGAACTGCGCTGATCAACCCGCTCGGCCGAAGTGTCGGTGCTGGCCACCAGGATGATGTCCTCGAACTTCGTCCGCGGAGAGTTGCGGGTGGATCCGTTGCCTGCCGAGTTGAAGATCAGCACGTCGTTGTCGGACAGGGTGCGATAGGTCATCTCCAGGGCCTTGTCGCCGGCGAACCCGTCGATGTTGAAGCTGGTGTTGATGCTCTTGGCTCCCTGCTTCAGGGCGTAGAGGTAGGATTCGGCCACCACCGCCGAGCTGTAGGAGCGCCGTACCACCCGAGATCCGCAGAGGCATGCCGACGGCCCCCGGGGCCACGCCGGTGGCCCCGCTGTCGCCCTCCTGGGCGTGCACGATGCCGTGGACGTGGGTGTGGTGGGTGCTGTAGGTGTCGCTGGGATTGTTGTCGTTGTCGGTGAAGTCCCACCCGGCCACGTCATCCACGTAGCCGTTGCCGTCGCTGTCCTGACCGTTGGCCACCTCGTTGGGGTTCTGCCACACCGTGCCGGCGAGGACCGGGTGCGCCACGTCCAGGCCCGTGTCGGTGATCGCCGAGATCACCGTGGGGCTCCCCTTGGTGATGTTCCAGGCCGGGTCGACGTTGATGATGTCCAGGTGGCCGGGCCGACCCGAAGGGGCCACCGCCGTCATCACGGGCTGCCCGGAGGCGACCGGTTCGTCGAAGACGTCTCCGCTGTACTCGTAGTTCGGGAAGACCTGGGTGAAGATGCCCTCGGTCTGGAGGTTTTCCAGGCTCATCTCCGGTTGCCTGATCAGCACGAAGGTTGAGCCGTTGGCCTCGCCCAGGACCTTCTCGACCTGGACCGTCGGATGGCCCGCGAGGGACAGGACTCCCTCGCTGGGCATCACGGCGATGAAGCTGCCGGGGATCTCCTTGCGGGTCACTCGGGGCTCGTCGCCGCCGGTCGGAGGCCTGGTGGCCGAACCCTTTGACGTGCTCAGTTGCACCCGATCCGAAGGCTCGGCGGGAACCTGGGCGGCCGAGGCCTCGCGACTCTTGGAATGGGCGCCCGGCTCGACGAGCTTCTTCTCCGAGGCGAAGAGGTCCTGATGGTTGGCCGAAATCTTCATGGTGGCTCTTCCTTACGTCTGGCAACAGGTTCCCGGCCGGGCGGGCCGGCACGAAGAGATTCCCCTAGAGTAAAGCGTAGGGCACACGGAGGCCAGGGTTAAGGTCTTTCGTGTTAACGCTGGGTCATGTGCGGGCTGGTTGCCACCAGGATTCGGCGGAAATGCCAGCGGATCACGGTGGAGGCTTGGGGGAGAGCAGAGCGCTGCCAGGCCTGAACGCAACCAGCCACCTGCCTACGGGATCGTTCGCTGCACCTCGGCCCAGGAGGTGACTCCGCTGGCCACCCGCTCCAGGGCGGCGCGGCGCAGGGGCACCAGCGAGGCCCGCTCGCGCAGGGCCCGCAGGGGCGCGCGGTCCAGGATGCCCTGGCGCAAGTCGTCGTCCACTTCCAGCAGCTCGGGCACCGCGGTGCGGCCGGAGAAGCCCATGCCGTGGCATTCCGCACAGCCCACGGCCTCCCAGCAGGGCGCGTCGGCGGGAAGGTCGTGCTCGCGGCGCTCCCGGGCCAGGGCCGGTGGGGGAGGGAGCGTTCGGCGGCACTCCGGGCAGAGCCGGCGCACCAGGCGCTGGGAGATCACGCCCTCCAGCGAGGCGGCCAGGAGATAGGCCTCGGTGCCCATCTCCAGCAGGCGGGGGATCACCCCGAGGCTGTCGCGGGCGTGCAGGGTGGACAGCACCAGGTGGCCGCTCAGGCTGCACTGAACGGCGGCCGAGGCGGTCTCGCCGTCGCGGATCTCGCCGACCAGGATGACCTCGGGGTCCTGGCGCAGGATCGAGCGCAGCCCGCTGGCAAAGGTCATGCCGCGCTCGGGCAGGATGGGGGACTGGGTGAACTCGGGGACCGCCGTCTCGACCGGGTCCTCCAGGGTCACGACGTTGAGCTCCGCCCCCAGGAGCGCCCGGTGCCGGGCGAAGCGCCAGCGCAGCGCGGCGAAGAGCGTGGTGGTCTTGCCGCTGCCGGCCGGGCCCGTGGCCAGGACCAGCCCCTGGGGTCGGTCCACCATGCGCTGCAGACGCTCCAGTTCCCTGGCCGTGAAGCCCAGCCCGTCCATCTCCAGGCGGTGGCGATCCGGGTGCAGGAAGCGCA